>JAETPP010000160.1 GCA_021771115.1 Bacillota bacterium
CGAGATCCTTCACTGCGTTCAGGATGACAGAAGAGGGTGCTCTTGCTCTTTTCTAACAACTAATTACTAAAGACTAACAACTAAAGAGCGAGCTCCTTCACTGAAAGCAAAGCTTGCTTTGCTTTTGCTCAGGATGACAGGGAGGGAAGCGTCTGGAATCCAGCATCCAAAAGCCCTTCTCTAACAACTAACAACTCAAAGCTGACAACTAAACCTCTATTTCCGTAAAGCAGAAGCGGGTGCAGTCCACCAGGCCGCGGTCGGTGAGGCGCAGCTCCGGCAGGCAGGCCAGGGGGATCAGGGCCATGGTCATGAAGGGGGAGGGCATGGAGCAGCCGATCACCTTCCAGGCTTCCTCCAGATCGGCCACGATCTTTGCCATTTCCTCCATGGGCTTGTCCCCCATGAGCCCGGCGATGGGCAGCGGGACCAGGCCCAGCACCTTGCCGTTCTGCACGGCGCACATACCGCCGCCGCACTGAATCAGGGTATTGGCGGCCAGGGCCATATCCTCATCGTTGGTGCCGATCACCAGAAGATTATGGGCGTCGTGGGAAACGGTGGAGGCCATAGCTCCGCAGCGGATCCCGAAGCCCTTCACAAAGCCGAAGCCCTTTTTGCCGGTATTGTGGTGGCGCTCAAATACCACGGTTTTCAGCACATCCTGAGACGGGTCGGATTCCAGAAGTCCGTTTTGCACCGGAAGCTTTACATGCCGCTCATAATCCCCCACCCGGGCGGAGATCACCTCGATGGCGCGCACCTCCACGGTACCGTCCTCTCCGATTTTTTCCGGCTTTGCGGGAATGCGGAAGGTCTCCGGCGTGATAGTATCCCGAATATGAATGGACCGGGTGGCCCATTCCGGGTAAGTATAAGGGGCAAATTCTTTGATCACAGCGCCGTTTTCGGCGGCCAGGTCCCCATCGATCCAGACCTTTTCCACCTGAAGCTCCTCCAGGTTATTCAACAGCACCATATCAGCGCATTTGCCGGGGGCGATGCTGCCCAGCTCGTGATCCATCTGGAAGCACTGGGCGCAGTTGATAGTTACCATCTGAATGGCGGTGACGGGGTCAATGCCCTCCTGTACCGCCCGGCGGACGATATGGTCCAGGTGCCCCTGGGAAAGCAGGGTGTGGGGGTGAGTGTCGTCAGAGATCAGGCAGGCAAAGCGGGAATCCACCCGGTGTTCCGTGATGCTCTTCGCCACTTCCTTCAAATCGTGCCAGGCGGAGCCCTCCCGGAACATGGCGTACATGCCCAGCCGCATTTTGGCTAAAGCGTCCTCCGCCCGGGTGGATTCATGGCAGCAGCGCACGCCGGAGGCAATGTAGGCGTTTAAGCCCTTGCCGGTTTCCGGCAGGGAATAGTGGCCGGTCACGATCTTTCCGGCCTTCAAGGTGTTGCCGGTGATGGCGTGGGTCTCCTCATTGGAGGAAAGAATGCCGGGGAAATTCATCATTTCCCCCAGGCCCACGCAGGAATCCCAATCCATGGTTTCCGCCACATCCTCCGGGCCGATATGGGAGCCGGTATCCTCAAAGCCCGGCACCGCCGGAACACAGGAGGGAGTGGTGAGCATGGTTTTTAAGGGCGTGCGGGCAGCGTCGTCCAGCAGGCACTGCACCCCCGGAAGCCCCAGCACATTGCAGATCTCATGGGGATCCATATAAATGCCGGTGGTGCCGTGGGGGATCACCGCCTTGGCGTACTCTCCCGCCCCCATCATGGAGGATTCCACGTGAATGTGGCCGTCCAAAAAGCCCGGGGCCAGGTATTTTCCCTCTGCGTCCACCACCTGGGTGCCTTCCCCGATACAGTGGGAGGCGTCCCCTACCAGGGCAACGCGGCCCTCCGCCACGGCAACGGACACGTCCTCCAGAATTTCTCTGGTGCATACGTTCACAAGCTTTGCGTGGGTGATCACAAGCTCCGCGGGCTCCGTGCCCCCGGCCACAGCCGCCAGCTTCCGGCTGGCTTCCCACAAGGGCGTTTTGCAAAAATGATTGACCATGATGTTTCCCCTTTCAATATAGTAGTTAGTTGTAAATTTAGATGCTAGATGCTGGATTCTGGATACTAGACAATGGTGGCGCCTTACGGCGCAATAAAAAGAAGAGCAAGGGCAAGGTCATAATATAAGTTTGGCAGTGCCCTTAGGCTCCCCTTACTTGTAAGGGGTGATGTGTGCCGGTGGCACACGTCCATCACCGACCGGAGCGAAGCGGAGAAAGCTGTCACGGCGAAGCCGTGACTGAGGGGATAGAAGCCAGCGATTCTATGCCGCTTCCTGCGTGTGACTATCCCTTCCACCGCCTACCGGCGCTCGCCCTTTCTAACAACTAATTACTAACAACTAACAACAAATCTGCCAAACGCAGATCGTGTGCAGTACGCTGCCGGCCAGGACGAACAGGTGAAAGACGGAGTGAATGTAGGGGATCTTTTTCCCAACGCCATAGAGGATGGCCCCCAGGGTGTAGCACAGTCCGCCGGAAAGCAAACACCAGAAGCCCACTGTGCTCAAATGGGCCATCACGGGCTTCATGGCGATCACCACCACCCAGCCCATGGCAAGGTAGCACACCATGGAGACTTTTTTGAACCGCTCCACGCTGATGGCGTTTAACACCACGCCCAGCACCGCCGCGCCCCACACCACGCCGAACAGGGACCAGCCCCAGGCCCCGCCCAGGCAGACCAGGGTGATGGGGGTGTAGGTCCCGGCAATCAGCAGGAAGATGGTGCAGTGATCCAGAGAGCGGAACACCACCTTGGCCCGGTTCAGCCCCAAAGCGTGATACAGGGTGGATACGGTGTAAAGTAAGATCATGGTAGCGCCGTAGATCGATACCGAAACCACAGGCTTCGGGGTCTTTTCGCAGAACACCAGCAGCAGCACCAAAGCCGCCACGGCAAACAGCGCGGATATCCCATGGGAAACGGCAGAGAAGATCTCCTCCCCCAAGGAATACCTGGGAAGCCCCAAAAACCGCCGTTTGTTAAGCCTTTGTTCCGTCTTTTCCCCAGCCATCACAACACCTCCTTTCAATATCATAAGTATATCGCAAAGAAACAGAAAAAACAAGGCAGGGCGCACACAATAAGCATCGATAAACCTGCGAAAAGAAAAGCCCTTACGTTTTCACTGACACTAACAGAGAAAGGACGAGATCCTTCGCTGCGCTCAGGATGACAGGTGAGACGGGGGAGTTAGTGCAGTAAATTGAAATTTGGCGGGCTGACGAATTGCACAAACCCTTGCCTCCCCTGAAAGGGGAGGGGGACCGCCGGTAGGCGGTGGAAGGGTTATAGCTCGGTTGCGATTTGCATAAAGCCTGAATTTTTGCACTCTTGCCACGGAACCCTCCAGTCACGGCTTTGCCGTGACAGCCCCCCTTTCAGGGGGGCCAAGGGGTGAGTGCCAAACAATAATTTATCAACTCCCTTGTTCTTCCTTCTATTGCGCCAACTATCATCTAGACCCCAGCGTCCAAACGCCCTTCTCTAACAACTAACCACTAACAACTAACATCTAATTTGCCAAATCCTTCCGAAGAGTGTATAATAGAGCTGTTTTACAGCACCAAAGGCGCAAAAGGCGGCGCTGTGGTGATAGAGGCCCGCCTTTTTGAGAAGAATAAAGCTATCTTGGTTTTTGGGAGGTGCTTTCAGTGCCCGAGGTCAGTATTGTGGTTCCGGTCTACAATATAAAAGACTATCTGGAAAAATGTGTGGATTCCATTCTCCGCCAGACAGAGCGGGATTTCGAGCTGCTGCTTGTGGATGACGGCTCCACCGATGGCAGCGGGGAGCTGTGCGACGCCCTGGCGGAACGGGACGGAAGGATCCGGGTGATCCACCAGGAAAACAAGGGCCTGGGCGGCGCCCGGAACACCGGCATAGAAGAGGCGAGGGGAGAATGGCTCCTTCTGGTGGACAGCGACGACTGGATCGAGCCGGAGATATTGGAGAAGGCCCTGGAGGCGGCAAAGCGGGAAAACGCGGACATGGTTTTGTTCGGCTTCCGCTCTGTGGATCTGCAGGGAAAGGAGCTGGGCGTTTTTCGGGACAAGCTTCCCAAAAATCAGGCCCTTGCTCCAAAAACCTGCAAAGAGCTGCTGCTTGCTTCCCCCTGTGCCTGGAATAAGCTCTACAAAACAAGCTTGTTTCAGCGCTCCGGCGTGCGGTATCCCCTTCGGGTGTGGTACGAGGATATCCGCACCACGCTGAAGCTCATGCTTTTTGCACAGCGCATCGTCGCCCTGGATGAGATCGGCTACAATTACCTGCAAAGGCCCGGCTCTATCATTCAAAGCCTCAATGTGGAGCGGAATGTGGAGATCCTGGAAGCCTTCGACGATATTTTCACCTATTTCCGGAAACAGGGCCTGTGGGAGGAATACCGGGAGGAGCTGTGCTTTCTCACCCTATTCCATGTGTATCTCACCGCCTCCGTCCGGGTGATCCGGCTGAACCGCCGTCATGCTCTAATCCCGAAATTTGCCGCATACCTTCAGGAACATTTCCCGGATCACCGGAAAAACCCCTACCGTTCCACCCTCACCCGAAACCAGAAGATCGTTCTTTCCCTTCTGGAAAAAAAGCTCTACTTTCTCATTGCCCTGCTTTTTCAGATAAAGGGGTGAAGGGCAGTGAAGAGTGAATAGTGAATAGTGTAGAGATAAGGGCAAAGGGCAATGAAAAATCCCCTCAGTCAGCTTCGCTGACAGCTTTCTCACCTTCGCTTCGGCCGGTGCTAGACGATCCCTACAAAGTCACTTTTTAACTAAGCGCTAAATTGGAATTTAGCGGGTCAATGAATAGCACAAAACCCTTGCCTCCCCTGAGAAGGGGAAAAGCTGCTCTTCGAGCAGCTTCCGGTGGCACGGCGAAGCCGTGACGAAGG
>JAETPP010000161.1 GCA_021771115.1 Bacillota bacterium
AACAAACTCAAAGGAAATGTTCAGGTACACGGCGAGCTTGTTTTCTCCCTCGCCCTCCATGTAGCTCTGGTGGCCGATGATCCCGATTTTTCCGTTTTCCAGCAGATAGGCCTGGTTGCAGCCGCCCCATTCGCCGGTATCAAAAATGCCCTCGATGGGCTTTGCGTTTAAGATCACCTCGTCTGTCAGCTCGTCAAGGCTGTGGATCACAGCAAAGCCGATCATAGAGGCGGAGCCGTACTTTTTTTGGATCTCCTCGTTTCTCGGGCGGGAGAATACGCCGATCCTTCCGTCCTTCAGATCCACCAAACGGATATCCTTCATCTCGTTGGGGCCGGTGGTGAAATAGAAGAGATCATCAAGATCTGTTCCGCGGTAAAAATACCCGTAATAGGTATCGATCTTGCCGCTTCTCTTGCGGACATGGGTGCCGCCGAAGGTGAGCTCATCGCCGATCATGGCGATGTAGGGATCCTCCAGCTGGTAGATCATGTGGTCTTTGACCAGCGTGTATTCGTCCTTTCCAGTCTTTTCAAAGAGCCTCACCCAAGACCGGGCCCATTCTTCCCGCTTTTCCACGCGGCCGTAAATGTACTCCTTCCCGTTCCAGGTGAAGGGAATGGAGCAGTTGTATACATCAAAGCCGTCGATCCCCAAAAAGGTGAGCTTTACGCTTTCGTAGACCTTTTCGGAAATATGCTTTTCAAATTCCGCTTTTCTTTCCTGAATGGACAAAAGAAACCATCCTTTCTAAGCTTTCGGTTATGAATACAGGTTCTTACTGCTCCGGCGGGGAAGCAGCCGCCAAAGATACGTCCGCTTCCCCGCTCTTGAAACAGTAATCTTACTTCTAAAGGCTTAAAGCCATTATACCATTATTTCTGGCTTTCTTCAAACTGTTTTTGATACTCGGCGATCACATCGTCCACGCCGGCGGTCTTCAGCATTTCCAAAGCGGCGTCGATGCCGGTATCGTAATCAGTAATGCCCCAGGCCATGGGGACCAGAGTGGAGGAGATCACGGTCTGCACGTCCGCCAGCTGGGTCTGCACAGAGGAGGCGTCAAAGGCAAAGGCCGCGGCAATGCCGTCCACAGCGGTCTCATCGATGGTGTACAGGTGCTTGTTCACATCGGGAGCGGTGTTGTTATCCACATAGCCGAAGTTGATGTTGCCTGCCATCCAGCCGGAGAAGGAGTAGAGAGACTGACCGGCGGTGGCGTCTACAATGGGAGTGTAGCTTCTGTTCTCACCCAGGGTGTAATCCACGCCCTCGGTGCCGTACATGAAGAGGTCGAAGTTTTCCTGGCTGCTGTAAACCCAGTTGAAGAACTTGACAGCCGCCTCGGGATGCTCGCTGGCCAGCGGTACCGCCTGCTGGTTCTTGACCGCATAGGGACGGATCTGCTGAGCGCCGCCTGTCAAATCGAGCCAGGCGATGTTCTCCGGCTTAAAGTCGGGAATATTCTCCTGAATGCCGGACACGTTGCCCACGGTGCCGTTCATGACGAACCAGTTGCCGGAATTCAGCTGATTGCTGAGCTGATCCTGGGTGTAGGTGAGAACATCGGGATTGATCAGGCCCGCGTCGTACCAGGCCTTGGCGTTCTTCGCGGCCTCCTTGAAATCTTCCGTTTCAAAGTAGTTCGCGATGGTGCCGTCCTGGTTCACATAGATCACATTGCTGTAGACGCAGAAATCATCGGAGCTGGTGAAGAAATAGGGCAGGCGCTCGTTTACGGCAACAGAGGGGAAATAGGGAAGCTGGTCGCCGTCCCACTGCTCCATAACCTGAATATAGGCCTGGGTCAGCTCTTCCATGGTAGTGGGCATGGGGATGTTGTACTTGTCCAGAATATCCTGGCGGATGGTGGCCTGCTCGTTCAGGGCGGTCTCCACCCAGAAGGCGGGAATGCCGTACTGCTTGCCGCCGATCTTGCCGTTAGTCAGAGCCAGCTCGGGCACATTGGCCTTGATGTTTTCGCCGTACTGCTCCATGGCGTCGGTAATATCCGCCAGAGCGCCGCGGGAAGCGTAGTTTGCCAGGGAAACACGGTCGTCCATCACATGGAAGGCCTCAAATTTTTCGCCGGTAGAAAGCATGATGTTCAGCTTCTGATCCCAAACATCCCAGGAAATGTAGTTGAACTCGGCTTCCACACCTACGCCGTCAGCGGCCAGCTTATCGTTGATATCCTTGATGCCGCGGTCGTACTCGGGCGGAGGATCACCGGGGATCGTATAGGTCATTTTCACGGTTTCGGCAGGCGCTGCGCTGCTTGTGCCTGCTTCACTGCTTTCACCCGGCTTCGACACAGCGGAGGACTGAGGCTGTGAAGTGGGTTCGGGGGTGTTGGAGCATGCGGCGAACGCAGTGATCAAAAGCATGCATGCCAACAACAGAGCGATTGACTTTTTCATTTTTTCTTCTCCTTTAAAATTGGATTTAGGCGTTGCCGCCTTTATTGTTCAGCCCTTTACAGAGCCTACTACCAAGCCTTTTACATAGTACTTCTGCAGGAAGGGATACAGCAGAATAATGGGGCCCACGGTCACGATGGCCGTGGCCATTTTCAAGGATTCCGTGGGGGCGGTGGTCCCGCCGGAAATGCCGGTCATCCGCTGAAGATCCTTGATCATGGAGACCTGGGATTTCAGCTGTAAGAGGAAATATTGGATGGGATACAGGTTCTTATCCTCCACCAGCATAATGGCGTTCCACCAGTCGTTCCAATAAGCCAGGCCGTAAAACAGGCCTACTGTGGCCAGGGCCGGAACCGTCAGCGGGAAATAGATGCGGAAAGCGATCACCGCGTCGTTTGCGCCGTCAATGGTGGCGGATTCCCGCAGGGAGTCCGGCAGCCCGCTCATGAAGTTCCGCACCAGAAACAGGTTAAAGGTGTTGAACATCAGGTTGGGGATAATGAGCGCGAAAATATTGTTTCGCAGGTGCAGCATATTGCAAATCAAATACCAGGGCACGATCCCGGCGCCGAACACCATGGGGATAAAGAAGTACATGCCCAACACATTTCGGTATTTTACATTTTTATTTGCCAGGGTATAAGCCGCCAGGCCGGTGATCAGAATGGCGGCAAGGGTGCCCACCACCGTGACCAGGATCGAAACCAGATAGCCCTGCAGAATGCTTGCGCCCCGGAACATGAGCCGGTAGGCCTCCGTGGAGAATTTCTGGGGGAAAAAGCTGTAGCCGTTTCGCAGAATGGTGGATTCATCCGTAATGGAGACCATGAGGGTAAGCACCATGGGCAAGAGGCAGAACAGGGCGAAAATCAGAATAAACAAGCCGATCAGGAAGTTTGCCAGGGAAAATTTCCGGTTTAATTTTGTCATTTGTTCACACCTCCTATCCTCAGTACAGCGCGCCGTCGGGGAAGAATTTCCTGGCCAGCCAGTTGGAGCCGTATACCATGATGAACCCAATGACCGACTGGAACAGCCCGATGGCGGTGGACTGGGACATATCGCCTACCTGCCTTAAGGCCCGGAACACATAGGTATCGATAATATCTGTTGTGGGGTACAGCACGCCGTTGTCCCCTACCAGAGCGTAGATCATGCCGAAATCACCGTACATGATCTTTCCTAAGGAAAGCAGCGTCATGATCACTACGGTAGGAGCGATCAGCGGCAGGGTGATCCGGCGCAGCATCTGGAACCTGTTGGCCCCATCGATGGCGGCGGCCTCATACAGCGAGGAATCGATGCTGGTGATGGCCGCCAGGAAGATGATGGCGTTCATTCCCGCCCCCTTCCAGATCCGCATGACCACCAGGATCGCCGGCCAAACGCCGGGCTCTGTATACCAGTTGACCGGCTTCATTCCCCAGGAGCGCAGGACGGAATTGACCAGCCCGTATTGATTGGCGAAAAGACTCAGCAGGATATAGCTGACCATGACCCAGGAAATGTACTGGGGAAACAGCATGACCGCCTGAGTGGTTTTCGTGAACCATCTGCTCCGCAGCTCATTGAGCAGCAAAGCCAGCAGCACCGACATGAAGGTTCCGGTCAGAATGAACAGAACGTTCAGAAAGATGGTGTTAAAGGTCACCCGAAACGCGTTCTGCGAGGTGAAAAAGAATTGAAAATTTTGAAGGCCGCACCAGTTCCCGTGAAAAATAATATCCCAAATGGAGCTGTTTCTGTAGTCATAGCGCTGAAATGCCAGCAGCATATAAGGATAGGCCAGATAGCTGAACAGGAAAACGTAAATGATCGCCGGCAGCGCGATCAAATAGGAAAACTTATTTTTCGCGATATCGCGGAGCAATCCGCCTTTTTTCTTTTTTACTGCCTTTTCAGATGCCATAGCTTCTCGTTTCCTCCTACAATAAAGATTACGGTACAGGGCACGGCGGGGTCAGCGGCGCCTTTTACATGGCCGGGCCCGTTCCGGTTTGCGAACGGAATGGGGCATTTTTGCGGTGGTGCGTTTTGAAACTTACATTTTATACTGTAATGCAATTTGCCGAAAGCGTAAACGGGTCGATTTGTAAAAAGCCTTCAAAAATTTGATATTTGGTCTTTGAAATCCGGACATATTTTTCAAATATTCCATATTCTGGTTCGAAAATCAGGAAAATACGGGAAACATCGATCCGGAAAAGGCCGGCAGATCGGATTCCGCCGCATCTCCTTTTGCTTTCTTCCTGTGTGAAGGTCAACGAAACTTTAAGGAGCTGTTTTCCCTTCATGGGTTAAAACATAGAAAGGGGACCAGCGCTGCCAGTTTGTAAATTCCG
>JAETPP010000162.1 GCA_021771115.1 Bacillota bacterium
ACCGGTCTACGCTTTCGCTTCGGTCGGTGCTGGGCGTGCCCCACCGGGGCACAGCACCCGAGCCGACAGGCGAGACGGGGGACCATGCTTTGCATGGTGGAAGGGTTCCAGCTCGGCTGCAATTTGCATAAAGCCTGCGTTTATCAACTTACTGCACGAAACCCCTCAGTCACGGCTTTGCCGTGACAGCTCCCCTTTCAGGGGTGAGCGCGTGCCGGAAAGTTATAACTTTCCTGGTACGCTGGTGCGAACCGACCGAGCCGACAGGCGAGAAGCCAAGGGGTGAGCGCTAAACAATAATTTTGCGGCTACTTCCGGTCGGGTCAGAAAGTTTCTTCCTGTACCAAGAAACTTCTCGAGTGCCTGCGGCGGCTCGCCGCCAAACAATAATTCATCTCATTCGCCCTAGACAGGAAAAGGAGCAGGGGTTTTCCTCTGCTCCTTTTGTTTTTCTGAATTTTTCCGGCGTTATTCCAGCTCGAAGGCTCCGGTATAGAGCTGATAGTATTTTCCCTTCTGGGCAATCAGCTCGTTGTGGTTGCCGCGTTCGATGATGCGGCCCAGCTCCAGCACCAGGATGCTGTCGGAATTCTGCACGGTGGAAAGCCGGTGGGCAATCACGAATACGGTACGGCCCTGCATCAGGCCGTCCATGCCCTGCTGCACCAGGCGTTCCGTGCGGGTATCGATGGAGGAGGTGGCCTCGTCCAGGATCATGACCGGCGGGTCCGCCACCGCCGCCCGGGCAATGCTCAAAAGCTGCCGCTGACCCTGGGAAAGGCCGCTGCCGTCTCCGGTCAGCACAGTGTCGTAGCCCTCGGGAAGCCGCCGGATAAAGCTGTCGGCGTTGGCGAGCTTTGCCGCCGCTATGACCTCCTCCTCGGTGGCGTCCAGCTTGCCGTAACGGATATTTTCCCGCACCGTGCCGGTAAACAGGTTCACATCCTGCAGCACAATGCCGAGAGACCGGCGGAGATCCGGCTTTTTGATCTTATTGATGTTGATGCCGTCGTACCGGATCTTGCCGTCGGCAATATCGTAGAAGCGGTTGATGAGGTTGGTGATGGTGGTTTTGCCCGCGCCGGTGGCGCCTACAAAGGCGATCTTTTTACCGGGCTCGGCGTCGATGGAAATATCATGCAGCACCAGCTTTTCCGGGTCGTACCCGAAATCCACATCATGAAGCTCCACTCTGCCGGTGAGCCTGGTATAGGTGACGGTGCCGTCGCCATGGGGGTGCTTCCAGGCCCACAGGCCGGTGCGCTTTTCGCTTTCCACCAGTTCTCCGTTTTCTTCCCTGGCGTTTACCAGCGTCACGTAGCCCTCGTCCTGCTCCGGCTCCTCGTCCATCAGGTCAAACACTCTTTCCGCGCCCGCCAGGGCCATCACGATCATGTTGAACTGCTGGGAGATCTGGCTGATGGGCTGCGTAAAGCTGCGGCTCAGCTGCAAAAAGGCCGCAATGCCGCCCAGGGTCAGGCCGCCAATGCCGGAAAGGGCCAGGGCGCCGCCTGCCACAGCGATAAGCACGTACTGCAAATGGCCCAGGTTCCCCATGACAGGGCCCATGATGTTGGAATAGATATTGGCGGCGGTGGCCTCGTCCCGCAGGGTGGTATTGAGCTCGTCAAATTCTTCCTTCGCCTTTTCCTCGTGGCAGAATACCTTTACCACCTTCTGGCCTGAAACCATTTCCTCAATATAGCCGTTTACCGCGCCTAAGGATTTCTGCTGCCGCACAAAATATTTTCCGCTGCGGCTGCCGATGGCTCTGGTCAAAAACAGCATGACCACTACAAAGGCCAGCACTAAGGCCGTCAGCGCCACACTGGTGGTGACCATGGCCACAAACACGGAGATCACCGTGATCAAAGAGGAGAAAAGCTGCGGCACGCTCTGGGAAATCAACTGCCGCATGGTGTCGGTATCGTTGGTATAGCAGCTCATGGTGTCGCCATGGGTGTGGGTGTCAAAATACCGGATAGGCAGGGTCTGCATGTGGGAAAACATGTCGTCCCGAATATCCTTCAGCACGCCCTGGGAAACCGTGGCCATCAGCCAGCTTTGCAGGAACGCCGAAAGAATGCCGGCAAGATAGATCAGGCCCATGATGCCGATGGCTTTGAGAAGCCCTGTAAACACCGGGTTATCCATGCCCAGCAGCGGCGTGATATAATCGTCGATCAGCGTTTGCAGGAACATGGAGCCGATCACGCTTACAATGGAGCTGATCAGAATGCAGACCAGCACGATCAGGAACCGAACGCGGTTCATGCCCTTGATATATCCTAGAATACGTCCAATGGTCTTCATGGGGTTTTTGGCTCTTTTGCCCTTGGCAAAGGCCGCCCCTCCGGGATGTCTGGGTCCTGGCATGGTTATTCCTCCCCCTTCTGCTGAGATTCATATACTTCCCGATAGATCGGGCTCTTTTCCATCAGCTCCTCGTGGGTGCCGATATCCGCGATCTTACCGCCGTCCAGCACAACGATTTGATCAGCGTCCTGTACGGAGGAGACCCGCTGGGCAATGATGATCTTTGTGGTGCCGGGGATCTCCTCCCGGAAGGCCTGACGGATCAAAGCGTCTGTGTGGGTATCCACCGCGCTGGTGGAATCGTCCAAAATCAATACCTTGGGCTTTTTCAGCAAGGCCCTGGCAATACAGAGCCGCTGCTTCTGACCGCCGGAAACATTGGTGCCGCCCTGCTCGATGTGGGTATCGTACCCATCGGGGAATTCCCGGATAAAGGAATCCGCCTGGCTGAGCTTACAAACATGCTCCAGCTCTTCATCTGTGGCGTTTTCGTTGCCCCAGCGCAGGTTTTCCTTAATGGTGCCGGAGAACAGCTCGTTCTTCTGCAGCACCATGGCCACCTCTTCCCGCAGGGCCTCCAGGTTATAATTCCGCACGTCTTCTCCGCCTACCAGCACCCGGCCCTCGGCGGTGTCATACAGGCGGGGGATGAGCTGCACCAGGCTGCTTTTACCGGAGCCGGTGCCGCCCAAAATGCCCACCGTCTGCCCGGAGCGTATGTTCAAATTGATATCGGAAAGGCAAAGCTCTCCGCTTTTCTTATATCGGAACCCTACATTTTCGAACACCACGGAGCCGTCCTTTACCTCTTTCAGGTTTTGCTCGCCATCTGTAATATCGGGCTCCTCGTCCAGGATTTCCACAATACGCCTGGCGGAGGCCTGGGACATGATGGTCATGACAAAGATCATGGAAAGCATCATCAGGCTCATCAGGATCTGAGAGGCGTAGGAGATCATGCTCATCAGCTGGCCGGTGGTCATGCTGTTTCCCACAATCAGCTTCGCGCCGAACCAGGAGATCAGCAGGATACAGCCGTACATGCAGAACTGCATCAAAGGTGAGGTAAAGGCCAAGATCTTTTCCGCCAGGGTGGAATCCTTCCGGATATCCTCAGAGGCGGTGCAGAATTTTTCCTTTTCGTGCTCCTCCCGGACAAAGGCCTTTACCACCCGAATGCCCCGAAGGTTTTCCTGTACCACGGTGTTCAGCTTATCGTACCGCTTGAACATCCGCTCAAACACCGGATAGGCCTTTGTGGAAAACAGCAGCATTCCGCCGCCCAGAATGGGAATGGCGGCAAGGAAGATCCAGGAAAGGGTGGGGTTCAGGCTGAAGGCCATCACCAGAGCGAACACCAGCATCATAGGGGCCCGCACCGCAATGCGGATCACCATCTGAAAGGCGTTCTGCACATTGGTCACATCGGTGGTAAGCCGGGTGACGATACTGCCGGTGGAAAATTTATCGATATTGGAGAAGGAAAAGCGCTGTACGTTATAGTACATATCCTTCCGCAGGTTAGAGGCGTATCCGGCGGAGGCCTTTGCCGCGCTCCGCCCCGAAAGCACGCCGAACATGAGAGAGATCACGGCGCAGCCGGCCAGCGCGGCGCCCATTTTTATGATATACCCCATGTCTCCCGCCTCAATGCCCAGGTCGATCAGGTTTGCCATTAAAAGCGGGATCACCACCTCCATTACCACCTCCAGCGTGACAAAGAGCGGTGATAAAATCGTGTCCTTTTTGTATTGCCGGATGGCTCCGGCCAGTTTTTTAATCATCGCACGGCCCTCCTTTTCCGGGTTTTTCCGGAAGCTCAGATTCCAAATTAGCCCTGATTTTTCCACAGATCTTCAAAAAGGTCTGCTTTTCCTCTTCCGTCAGTCCCTTGGAAATGCTTTCTTCTGTTTTTTTTATGCTGTTTACAATATTTTCGTGCATGGCAATGGCTTTGGGTGTAAGCGTGATCTTTTTCAGGCGGGCGTCGCTTTCCACCGAGCTGCGGGTCACCAGCCCCCGTTTCTCCATCAGCTGTAAAATTCCCGTCACCGTGGAGCGGCGAATGGAAAACGCCTCCTGCACATCCCGCTGAAAAATATCCATTTCCCGGTGATGGTACAGGTATCCAATGATCCATCCATGCAGCCCTCCGCCCGGTTTTCCGGGACCCTCCGGAGTTTCCTCGCCCCGAAAGGCCAGGCGGTCCGTCTGCCGCCTGATCAGCTTAGAAAGGGTATGGATCTGAAACCCGATCTCTTCCGTTTGGCTCATGCCGCATTTCTCCTTTCCCCCCAGAATGTTCGGTTTTGTACTGTTCGTTCACGTACTGTTCACAATCGAACTGTTAGGTTACGAACATTATATGCCGGAATTTTCCTTTTGTCAATACTTTTTTA
>JAETPP010000163.1 GCA_021771115.1 Bacillota bacterium
CTATAAAAGAAGAGTAGGAAAAATATTGAGCGGCTTTAGAAAGTGGCGCAGGCCGAATAGTGTAATGGATCGTAAAATTTATACACCCCCATTGACAAAAGCCCCAAAACCGCATATACTATAACATATCGAAAAAATTTGATGTGAGGAAAGGTATATGGAAACCCACCGGGAAAACGCAAAGGTATTCAAGGCCCTGTGCGACCCCAAGCGCCTTGCCATTCTGGAGCAGCTGCGAAGCGGCGAAAAATGCGCCTGTGTTTTGCAGGAGCCAATGGACTTGACCCAATCCGGCCTGTCCTACCACATGAAGATCCTGTGCGATTCCGGGCTTGTGGTGAGCAGACAGGAGGGCAAATGGACCCATTACCGTTTAAGTGAGGCCGGCAGAGAGCGAGCAGTGGAGCTGCTGCTTGCCATTACCACACCGAATGCGGAGCAAACGGACGGATGCTTTTCATGCGGCAAAGGAACGCCATCGCAGTGAGATGGCGTTTCTCTTGACACAAAACATCAAATTTTTTTGATATTTATTTCAACATTGAAAGCGAAGGGGATTTGATGGGCGTATGGCAATTCATTCAGGACCAGGTCTTAGGCATGAAATGGTTGAACGAACTGATCGGCAAGGGCCTTTCCCTGCTGGGCCTGGACATAGGAGAACGTGTAGGGGGCAGTATTCAATTTTTCCTCTATGACACGCTGAAAATCACAGTGCTGCTCTGCTTCTTAATTTTCGTGATCTCCTACATTCAAAGCTATTTCCCGCCGGAACGCAGCAAGCGGATATTGGGGCGGTTTCACGGCGTTGGGGCGAATATCATATCGGCCTTGCTGGGAACGGTGACGCCGTTCTTCTCCTGCTCGTCTATCCCGCTGTTTATCGGCTTCACCAGCGCAGGCTTGCCCCTGGGGGTCACTTTTTCGTTTCTGATTTCCTCCCCAATGGTGGATCTGGGCAGCTTGATTCTCTTAATGAGCATTTTCGGAACGAAAGTCGCCATCATCTATGTTGTGGTGGGATTGGTGATCGCCGTAGCAGGCGGCACCCTGATTGAGAAACTGCACATGGAGCCGTATGTGGAGGAATTTATCCGGAAAGCCGAAAGCGTGGATCTGGAATCTCCTGCACTGACAAAACGGGAGCGAGCTCAGTTTGCAAAAGAACAGGTTGCCGCTACCTTTAAAAAAGTGTTCCCTTACATTCTGGTGGGTGTGGGCATTGGCGCAGTGATCCACAACTGGATCCCGGAGAGCTGGATCGAAGCGGTGCTGGGCGGCAGTAACCCGTTTGGCGTTATCCTGGCCGCACTGGCCGGTATCCCCATGTACGCTGATATTTTCGGTACCATTCCGGTGGCGGAGGCCCTGCTCCATAAGGGCGCACAGCTTGGCACGATCCTGTCATTTATGATGGCGGTCACTACATTGAGCCTGCCCTCTATCATTATGCTCCGCAAAGCGGTAAAGCCGAAGCTGCTTGCTTTGTTCGTGGGTATTTGCACGATCGGCATTATCCTGGTAGGCTATTTGTTCAATATGCTCCAAGCTTTACTGATATAAATTATAGGAGGAATGATCTATGAGACTGTTTCGCAAGAAAAAGGAAGAAACGAAAGCCTGTTGCTGCGGCAACTGCACCCCTGAAACGATGACACAGGCAGAGGCGGCAAAAACTGCTGCCGGAATCAAGGTGTTGGGAAGCGGCTGCGCCAAATGCCACGCTCTGGAGGACGCTGTACGGGCCGCCCTGGCGGAGCTGGGAATGGACACAGCCATTGACCATGTGACGGATTTTGCACAGATCGCCGCCTACGGGGTCATGACCACTCCGGCCCTGGTAGTGGATGGGAAAGTGGTGTCCTATGGCAAGGTGCTAAAAACGGAGGAAGCAAAAAAGCTGATCCAAAAAGTGAGAGGATAAAGAATAGAGCTGGGGAAATTCGAATATCTGGCGGAAAGCGGAATAGCACCGGAAAGGATTGGATCTTCAACTTTCTACGGAGTTTACATAATTTTAACAAATCAAAAAATGAAACTATCCTGTAAGCTCCGGAAAGGGAAGCGAAAAAACAAAACCGGCAGAAGGGAGAGACTGCATAAGGAAGTGGAAATTATGCTTTCTGCTTCCTTTTTTCTATCCGAAAATAGAAAACGGATTTTGGGTATCAAAATCTGCTGCTTGCTAAATTCAAGGACATAAGGAAGCACTGATTAAATCACGCCTAACGGCTTTATGCACACCAGATTTATTCAGTGCTTTCATAAGTTTTATTTCATACTTCGTATGAAGTGATATTTCCCTTTTCGGGAAGTGTTATTGAAACACGGTGTATTTCAGTTTTATTTTATTCGCTCCATAACTGCCGTAAGGCAATATAACTGTGCAAAGCACAATAACACTGCGAAGCAATATCACTCGCCGAATGGCGAATAAAACTGGGGCGCCTTAAACTGGGGCGCCTTCCTTACGGAGGGCGCCCCAAACGCTGTCCTTTTTCTGTGTGCTTTTATCCGTTCTGTATAGGTTCGCTGTATTGATACAAATGCTCCGGGGCAATATCGATATCGTTGTTCCAAACCACCGTGCCGTACTCAAGCTTGGCCTTTAAAAAATAAGTGATGCTTCTCAGCTTGTGGTAAAACGGCTTTTCCAGAAGAGGACGGGCGTCAAAAACCCGCCGTTCTCCATTGGCGAAAAACAGCAGCAGCGTGTGATCCGCATGGGGTTCTACTTCTCTTATGGTCCATATGGGAATGTTCACCATAGGAATGATCGCTTTCCTTTCCTCGGAAATTTTCTAATTTCTAAAAACGAAAGACGGTGCCGTTCAGCGCAGCGGATCGATTCGGAACAGCGGCTCTTCCCGCAAAGCCAGTTCCCAGTCCGCTATCAGCTCTTCCTTATGGATCTCTGTCCAGGCCGCGATAAATTTCGTCTGTTTTTTCGGCATGCTGCCCGCTACCACATCGCCATCTATGGTGAATACCGCGTTGTGCTTTTGGTAGGAAGCATGAAAGTGGGGCCGCCCGTATTCCTCCCCTCGGTATATCCTGATAACGATTCCAAAAAACATGGAAACAACAGACATGAAATCATCTCCTGAATACACAATTTCAGCTATATGGCCTTATAAACTTATGTAAGGCTATGGCTTTTGTTAAGTGAAATTGTAACACGTGCGGTAAAGAGAAATCAACCCCTTTTTTCAGAAAAAACAGATTTTTTGCAAAAAATTTTCCCTTCAGAAGGTTTCACCTTGAAATTTAGGGGGTAAGTGAGGGTTATCGTATCGATTTTTGAGCGCGCTGCAGGCATCAGCAAGAGCCGCAAGGGCCAAGGTCGATTGACTGCCTGTTGCTGGTTTTCTATGGAGTAAATTATAGTTTAGCACACGATTGGGGAGAGCCTTGAGGCTCCCCTTACTCGCAAGGGGAGCTGTCAGCCGAAGGCTGACTGAGGGGATCATACACTAGCGATTCTATACCACTTTCTGCGTGTGACTATCCCTTCCGTCATGCTGACGCATGCCACCTCCCCTTATTTTATAAGGGGAGGCTGAGCGTGTCGAAAAATACTTTTTCGCCCCGCTCAAACATGTTGGAGAAATCTACGATTTCCCCAACATGTTGCGATTGAAAAGTGAAAGAGAACCCTGACGGTTCTCTCTCACAACTCTCTTTCCCTCCGTATTTTTTCGTTAGCGGCTTTATCGACAGCCTGACCTCCCCTTATTTTATAAGGGGAGGCTTAACGATACCGCTGGGTTTCTGTTTGTTGTACTGATGACTACTCCCCACTGCCATTTCTGAACAAAAGCAAGCTTTGCTTTCACTGAAGAATCTCGACTAGCAGCAACCGGCGCGCAAAAAGGAATTTGTACTCGCCAGTTGGATTCTGGCCGAGATTCCTCACCGCTTCGCAGTTCGGAATGACAGAGGGACGGCCGCCTTTGTTCTTTCTAACAACTAACGACTAATAGCTAACTACTAACATGCTAAATCCAAAAAAGCCGGAGAACAGCCTGCAAAAGTGCTGTTCCCCGGCTTTTTCATGCGAAAAATTTAAGGCAACACCGCACAAAGCCCACAGGGCGATCTCTGTGCGGTATTGCCTTAAAACGATATATCTTTACTCCTCTATCGCGGCCTTTTTTGTGTTGATGGCATGGATGCGCTCTATCTCGAATTTCGGCTGGCGCTCGTAGGTATAAAGGCCGTTTACCTCCTGCTCGATATCGTACAGCTGGGTGTAGCAGAAGCCTAACATGTAGGGGTTATCCAGAAGGGCGGTGGTCAGGCCTTCATAGCGTTTGTAGAAGGCTTCATCGTCCTTGGGGGAATCTCCATAGCCCCAGCCCTTTTCCTTGTCGGAGGCCCGGCTGATGCCGCCGTATTCGCTGACGAAAACAGGCTCGCCCAAATGATACTGCTGGCGGTCGTTGCAGTGGTTTTCCAGGATCCCTTCCCCGATCTTCTCAAAGCGCTTTGCGAAGGTTTCCGGGTTCTGGTCGTAATCGTGTATGTCGAAAATATCGGTCACTACATGGTAATTTCCGCTGGTGTCGATGCAGGGGCGGGTGGGGTCTAAATCCTTTGTGAGATCATACACGGAGGAAAGCAGGGGGGCCCACTGCCGCTTGTTTTCGTAGTCCCAGGTTTCGTTGAAGGGACACCAGCCGATGATGGCGGGATGGTTGAAATCCCGGTTTACGGCTTCACGCCAGCCCTTGAGATAGTCGGGAAGGGCCTCCATGCGGGAGTGATCCAGCCCCCAGTTGGGATATTCGCCCCACACCAGATAGCCCATTTTATCACAGTGATATAAGAACCGCGGCTCAAACACCTTTTCATGAAGCCTGGCCCCGTTGAACCCGGCGTCCAGAGAAAGCTCAATATCCTTGATGAGATCTTCCTCCGTGGGAGCAGTGTAAATGCCATCAGGATAAAAACCCTGATCCAGCACAAGGCGCTGAAAAACCGACTCTCCATTCAGCAGGAATTTGTAACCGTCCAGTTTTACTTCCCGCAGCCCGAAATAGCTTGTCACCTTGTCTTCGCCGAAGGTGAGCTCCACATCGTAAAGCCGCCCGTGGCCCGGCTCCCACAAATGCGTTTCAGCAAGCTGCACCTCGCCCCGGATCACATCGGCATCAGAGGGAAGAGCGGCGCTTCCCATGGGCTTTCCCTGATAGGAAACGTCCACCCGCAGCTCCTGCGTACCCGTAGTGAAAACCTCAAAGGATACCCGGCCGTTCTTGCGATCGGGATAGAAGCGGAACTGACGGATATGACTTTCGGGAACGTGCTCCAGCCACACGGTCTGCCAGATACCGGTGGTTCTGGTGTAGTCGCAGTTGGCGGAAAAATACTGGTGCGCCTGCTTTCCGCAGGGCTGCAGGCCGCTGCGGTTATCGTCCTCCGCGCACACGGTGACCACATTGCTTCCATCAAGAAGAAGCCCGGTGATATCAAGCTGGAAGGGGGTGTAGCCGCCGGTGTGAGCGCCGGCTTCTTTCCCATTGATATATACCGTTGCCTGATAGTCCACCGCGCCGAAGTGGAGCAGCACCCTGCCGGAGGCCCGCCAGGATTCCGGCACGGTAAACTCCCGGCGGTACCACACGCAGTTCATAAAATCCTTATATTCCACACCGGATAATTTACTTTCCGGGCAGAAGGGAACCAAAATCTTTTGATCCAGCTTTTGGGCCGTGGGAAGCCCGCGCTCCTTGCCGGTAGCGCCGAAATCAAAAGAAAACTCCCATTCGCCGTTCAGATTCTCCCATTCCGTCCTGTAAAACTGCGGATTTGGATGCTCCGCTCTGACCATATGCTCCAGCCCCTTTTTCGGCCTGCTTTTCAAGCAGACTCTGATTTTTATGGTTTTATTTTACAGGAAAAGGAGAAAGCTTGCAATGATGAAACATCCCGCTCACTTGATGTTTTGTCCGGAAATTATCTCCGGGGCGGCTGCCCGTAATATTTTTTGTAGGAGCGGGTGAAATGCTCCGCGCTGTGAAACCCCACCTCTTCCGCCACGGCGGCCACGGTTTTCCGCTGGTTGGTGAGCAGCACGGCGGCTTTTTCCATGCGCACCCGCAGCAGGTCCTGCTTGGGAGAGGAATGAAAGTATTGTCTGTAGGCTTCGTAAAACGCGGTCCTGCTCATACACATTCTGGCGCACAATTCCGAAACGGAAGGGGCCTGGGAGCAGTCTGCCAGCATTTCATACCGCAGCGCTTCCAGCTGCTCCTTCAGCGGGTCGCTGCCCGCGGAGGCGGCGCTTCTTCGAAGCAAGACAAGAAGCCGCAGCATGGCGGCGTGGATCATTTCCCGGTGCAGCTCGCCGCCTGTCAGCAGCTCTCCCTTGATCTCCAGCGCCAGCTGGTTCAGCTGCTCAAAGCAGGCGGGGTAAAAAAACCGGTTTGTCTCCACAGAAAGCCGCTCCACTTCCTGTTCCGAAGCCGTAAAGTGGATGTAGGTATTGATAAAATCAGGGGCTCCGCAGAACCGGTGGGCATCCCGGGGCCCCAGCAAAATGCAGGCGTGCCGTTTTGTGAGAATTTTTTCTTCCCCGCGCCAATATTTCATGGGGGCGGGAAAATATAAAAACAAGTGATCCCCGCTGCCGTTCGGCCGCAGGATTTCAGCCCCCTCCGGCTCCTTTTTCATATGGTCCGCAAAATTTACTGTGATCACGGTGACCCCGCCTTTTTTCGATAGAAAAATAGTGAGCTTGGCTGCCAAAAGCATAGCATAACGGCAGGGAAAAGACAAGGCGGCCTCTGCGTTAGGCGCGGCGCAGGATGTAGGTGTTACAATGATATGTGACAAGAGAGGATAAAAAAAGGTAGCGAATAGGAAGAAACCGTGCTAAGGTAGAGTTGACGAGACCGAACCGAAAGCAGGTGAACCTATTCG
>JAETPP010000164.1 GCA_021771115.1 Bacillota bacterium
CAGCCGAAGGCTGACAGAGGGGTTCTTGCTTGCCACACGGGACCCTCCAGTCACGGCTTCGCCGTGACAGCCCCCCTTTCAGGGGAGCCAAGGGTTAAGCACTAAACAATAATTTAGCGCTCTGCCCCCACCTGTCATCCTGAACGAAGTGAAGGATCTCGTCCTTGGCTTTTTTCCTCAGGCTGACAACAAGTCTTTTGCTTTATTTATTACCAAAACCAAAAAAAGTGCCGGCCCAAAACGGGCCGGCACTTTTTGTTATCATACCGAAATACTCAATGTACGGCTTAGTCCTTCAGGATCACGCCGTTGCCGTCGTACATGCGGGCGGGGGAATTGGCGGAAAGGATCAGGATGCCTTCAATGAAGCCCCAGATGGCAATCCCAATGGTGGCAACACCGCAGGTGAAAATGCCGCCTACCAGAGAGACGATCAGCTGGATCGTTGCCCGGGAGTTAAAGCCCAGGTAGAAATTGTGTACGCCGAAGGTACCAAGCAGCAGGGCAAGAAGGCCTGCCGCAAGCCGGCTTTTTTGCGCGTATCCGGCAGGGGGAACATTGTAATAAGTTTGCTGTACCGGCTGCCCGTACTGAGGCATGCCGTACTGGGGGGCCTGATACTGGGGCTGCTGCGCGGTGTAGTTGGGCGGCGTCTGCTGCTGATAAGCGGGCTGCTGCCAGGTGGGCTCAGAACGCGGGGGCTCCGGCGCACGGGGCGGGTCCGGCATGTGGAAGGGCTCGGCGGCCGATCCGGGAATATGGGGCCCCTCGGGAACGGGGATCTCCGGCGGCACCGGATCGGGCTCCAGCGTCAGATGGGGCGTGGGAGCGGCAGCGGGCGCGGGGCTAGCCGGTTCCTGTGCAGGCTCCGCAGGCGTAGAGACGGCAGCCTCCTCCGATGCGGAGGGAGCGGAGGTTTCCGGTGTGGAAGGGGTGGACTCTTCCGTTTGGCCCGTGAAATCTTTGGGTTCAAAATCAGTCATTCGTCATTCTCCTTTTTGTGAAAGTAGGCTGGCCTTTGAGAGAAATTCAGTCCTTCAAAAATACGCCGTTGGCATCGGTATTGATCCTGCCGTCCAGGATCTTAATACCGTCCAGGATCCCCCAAATCATCACCACGATGGCGCCGATGCCGCAGGTGAGCAGGGAGATCAAAAGCTGCATCAGGCCCCGGGAGGTGTTGCCGAGATAAAAGCTGTGGATCCCATAGGTTCCCATCAGAATGGCCAGAATTCCGGCGGCGATCCTGCTTTTCTGCGGGTAGCCGGGCGGGGGCTCCATACCGGCCTGAGGCTGGTACTGGGGCGGGTTGTACATAGGCTGCTGGTTGTTGTAATTGCGATAGTCTGCCATAAAGACACCATCTTTCTTTCGATAATAAAATATTCCCTTCGTAGATACAGAAACAAAGGCCTAAGTAAGCGCCTTTCCGCCTTTGATGAATTCATCATACACTATCGGAAGCTCGAAATCAATACGGGAATTCGCAAAGTAAGAGAAATGTAATCAAAGGAAAGAAAATGCTCGTCTTTTCTTCAGAAATTTCAGCTTTTCCAGGAAATGACGCTTGCTTGCGGAGCAGCTTTCAGGCCTTTCTGAGATAAATAAAGAAAAGAAAACAGGTAAAATGGATGCTTCCAGCGCGATTTTCTGATATAATAGAAATAAAATACAGAAGAAAGTTCTTCTCTTCTGTGGATTATTCCTACCGGCTGGTTTTTCGCACATGCTATTCATAGTATATTACACACTACATTTTAGAATTCAGGATCGGTGATATGATGTTTGAAAATGAAGAAAGACAGGAGCGGGCTCTTTTGGTATCGGTAGATACCGGGGAGTATGACGCGGAGGCTTCCTTGCTGGAGCTTGGAGAGCTGGTGCGCACCGCAGGGGCGGAGCCTGCTTTTACCATCATGCAGAAGCGGCCCTCTCCCGATACGGCCACCTGCCTGGGCTCCGGCATGGCGGAGGAAGCGGCGGAGCTTGTAAAGCGGGAGGAGCTGGATCTGGTGGTGTTTGACCGGGAGCTTTCTCCCACGCAGATCCGAAATCTGGAAAAGCTCTGCGATACGCGGGTGATCGACAGAACCATGCTGATCCTGGATATTTTTGCCCAGCGCGCCCA
This sequence comes from Bacillota bacterium, assembly GCA_021771115.1. Taxonomy (GTDB): domain Bacteria; phylum Bacillota; class Clostridia; order Oscillospirales; family Acutalibacteraceae; genus Acutalibacter. The sequence goes on from JAETPP010000164.1 coordinate 2,129, forward strand.
AAGCCGGGAGGGTAAGCTTCAGGTAGAGCTTGCCCAGCTTCGCTATATGCTGCCGAGGCTCAGCGGCCAGGGAACGGCCTTGTCCCGGCTGGGCGGCGGCATCGGCACCAGGGGGCCGGGGGAAACCAAGCTGGAAATGGACCGGCGGCATATCCGGCGGCGCATCGGCAGCCTGAAGGAGCAGCTGCAGGATGTGGAGGCCGCCCGAAGCGTCATCGATAAGCGCAGAAAGAAAAACGGCACGGTCACGGTGGCGCTGGTGGGCTACACCAACGCCGGAAAAAGCACCCTGATGAACCGGCTGACCCAGGCGGGGGTGCTGGCGGAAAACAAGCTTTTCGCCACGCTGGACCCCACCGCCAGGGCCTTAAAGCTGCCGGGCGGAAAAACCGTGATGCTCATCGACACGGTAGGTCTGATCCGGCGGCTGCCCCATCACCTGGTAGAGGCCTTTAAGTCCACCCTGGAGCAGGCGGCAACGGCGGATATCCTCTTAAATGTGTGCGATGCTTCCAGCCCGGAGGCGGGAGAGCACCTTCGGGTAACGGAGGAACTGCTGCAAAGTCTGCGGGGAAGGGAGCAGGGGGAGGAAGCGGACCGCCCGGTGATCCCCGTGCTGAACAAATGGGACGCGGTGGAAGACCCGGAGCTTGCCCTTCGCCTGCCGGGGGCGGTGCGGATCAGCGCCTTAAACGGAGAGGGAATAGACGCACTTTTGCAGGCGATAGAAGAAAACCTGCCGGAGAAAACCTTTGATACCGAGCTGCTTTTACCCTTCTCAAAAAGCGGGCTGGCCGCCCGGCTCAGGGAAGAGGGGGCGGTGCTTTCCGAAGAATACGTGCCGGACGGCCTGCGCCTTTCGGTGCGTCTCAGCGAAAGGCTGTACGGCTCCGTGAAGGAATACGAGGTGAAGCGCTGAAGGCCGAATTCCGAAGCGGCGGCCTATTGTGACCGGTTCGGAAAAGGGAAGCCATACCGGTGAACAGAGAGAAGGCTTCCCTTTGCTTCAGACGATAAAGCAAGCAGAATAAGGAGAGGGTCAAAATGTCAATGCCGTGGAAAGAAACCACAACTTGCCCTAAGTGCGGAAAAGAAAATGAATTTACCCTGTGGCAGTCGCTCAATGCCGATTTGAGCCCTGAAGCCAAACAGGAGCTTTTAGACGGAACACTGTTTCAGGTCACGTGCAAGCACTGCGGCTATGTCAGCAACGTGAATTACAATATCCTGTATCACGATATGACCCATCAGGTCATGATGCATTGCGTGCGCGAATGCGATGTGGAAGAGACAAAGCAGATGATAAAGCAGGCCGAAGAAGACGGAATGAAAATGCCCGGATACCGGAAGCGCATCGTAACAGATCAAAACTCCCTGCGGGAAAAGGCAATGATCTTTGATCAGGGCTTGGATGACCGTGTGATCGAGATCGCCAAACTGTATTATCTCGCTTTCGCAAAGGAAAAATGCCCTGATGTGAATACCACCGAGATCTATTTCTTGGCGGAGAACGGCAAATACCGGTTTGTATTTCTGGGGGATACGCCGCTCCATGCTGAATTTCCGATGAGTATGTACGAGAAAATCAAAAACCAATACGCGAGCCGTCTGCTTGCGGCGGGCGAGGAAGAAACCGAGATCGGAATAGAGTGGGCTCTCCGTGTCTTCAAGGGTTAAAGAAGCGCTGCAAAGCCGGTTTTCGCCGCGCTCCGCCAGGGCCACATTGCCGCACTCGTCATAATCCGTGGGGTAGGGAACGGACGGCTGGATCTCCAACAGGTCGCCGCCTGTTTGTTCCTGGAGTCGTTAGTTGTTAGTTGCTAGAGAAGGGCTTTTGCGCTGGTCTGTACAGGTCGGGATCCTTCGTTGTTCTTTCAGGAATGACAGTGAGTGAGGGCAGAAAGTGCGTTAAATTGGAATTTAGCGGGCTGCCCACTCTGTCATTCTGAGCCAAAGGCGAAGAATCTCGCCCTTTGGCCCTTTTACTCGGGAATATAAGGGCGAGATCCTTCGTCACTACGTTCCTCAGGATGACAGTTGGGGTAGCTAGTGCGCTAAATAGGAATTTAGCGCACTAGTAATTAGCTGTAAGTAGTTAGTTGTTAGAAAAGGGCATAACAGAAAAGGGGCACACGTACCACTGTCATTCTGAGCCGAAGGCGAAGAATCTCGGCCATATCCCAGCCAGCGAGTATAAATTTTTTTATGCGCCGGTTGCTGCTAACTGAGATCCTTCACTGAAAGCAAAGCAAGCTTTGCTTTTGTTCAGGATGACAGTGTGTGGGGGTCGTTAGTATGCTAAACAATAATTTATCGCTCTGCCTCCACCTGTCTCTTCTAACAACTAACTACTCATAACTAACAACTAGTATCATTTGCCACTTCTCCCTCACCTTTCTCTAACATCTTACACATGTTTCGGAACCACCCCCAACACACAAAAAGTCCCGGCAG
>JAETPP010000165.1 GCA_021771115.1 Bacillota bacterium
TTATAGCTCGGCTGCGATTCACATAAAACCTGCGTTTATCAACTTGCTGCCACGGAACCCTCCAGTCACGGCTTCGCCGTGACAGCCCCCCTTTCAGGGGGGCCAAGGGTGAGCGCTAAACAATAATTTACCGCCTTTTCTTGCCTTGCGACAGCAAGGCCGCCTTAATTGCTCATTGCTCATTACTAATTTCCCATTGCGCCATTCAGTATCTCCCCTTGATTTTTTAAGAAAAAAAGAGTATCCTAGCCTTTGCGGTTTAGCATTTTGCTTTCGCCGCGGTCAGTCGCGAAATCCTGACCTTAAAAAATACTAGGGCTTCTTTTTGAATGGAAAAATAAGTGCCGTGCCGGTCGGTGCGGGTTTTGCCTGTTTCCTTTTTCTTGGGCGGAGGAAAGGGGCGTTTTCCGTATTCAAAACGAAAGTCCGCACAGAAAGGATCTTATTCTATGAAAACGTCCAAACAAGTTCGATTTCTTGCGCAGGGCGCTGTGATCGCGGCGCTCTATTCCGTCCTCACTTACGCCGCCGCGGCGGTGAACCTGGCCTACGGCCCGGTGCAGTTCCGGTTTTCCGAGGCGCTGACCGTGCTGCCGGTAGTCACCCCCGCCGCTGTTCCCGGCCTGGCGCTGGGCTGTTTTCTTTCCAATCTGGCAAGCCCTTTGGGGATCGTGGATTGGATCTTCGGAACGGCGGCCACCTTTTTGGCGGCCCTGGGAACAAGGGCTGTGAGAAAAGTGGAGTGGAAGGGAATTCCCTTCCTGGCGCCGCTGCCTCCGGTGCTGGCCAATACGGTCATTGTCGGCCTGGAGGTCGCTTGCCTGTCTGACGCAGGCTTTGCCTGGGGAAATTTCTCCTGGGCCGCCTTTGGGGCGGGCGCTTTGTCCGTAGGCTTGGGAGAGCTGGTGGTCTGTTATGTTCTGGGCCTGCCTTTGCTGCTTCTGCTGAAGCGAAGCAAGCTGGAAGCCGCTCTTTAATTCTTGCCCTTCCTTACATTGCGCCACGTAGTGGCGCCACCATCGTCCAGCATCCAGCATCTAGGATCCAGAATCTTTTATTATTTCATACTTTCAGGTGATAGATCATGGCAAAGCAGTCCTTGGGAGAAAAAATCAGAAACGCCGCCCCGGTACGGATCATTGTGGTCAGCTTCGTGCTGCTGATCCTGCTGGGCACGCTGCTGCTCACACTGCCGGTTTCCTCGCGGGAAGGGGCTACCAGTCCCTTAGACGCTCTTTTTACGGCCACCTCCGCCACCTGTGTGACGGGGCTTTCCGTGGTGGATACCACCGCCCATTGGTCTGTGTTCGGCCAGGGCGTGATCCTGTTTCTGATCCAGCTGGGCGGCTTGGGCTTTTCCACCTTCGCCATTGGCTTTACGCTGCTGGTACGCCGGAAACTGGGGCTGCGGGAGATCATGCTGGCCAGCGAATCTACCGGCGGCAGCGCCCTGGATGCGGTATCTCTGATGAAACTGATGCTGGGCTTTACCTTTGCCTGTGAGGCGCTGGGAGCGGGGCTTCTCATGCTTCGTTTTGTGCCCATGCTGGGGGCAGACGGCATTTGGCCAGCCGTGTTTGTGGCGGTGTCCGCCTACTGCAATGCCGGGTTTGATATTTTGGGAAATGTTCCGGGAAATTCCAGTATGACGGCTTTTGCCGGAGATCCCCTTGTCAGCCTTACCGTATCGGCGCTCATCGTCATCGGCGGCCTGGGCTTTGTGGTGGTGCAGGATATTTACCAGTGCAAGATCCGTTCCCGGTTTCAAAGGAAAGAGCCTGCCCGCCTGCGGTTTTTCTCCCAGATCTGCCTGCGGGGCACGGTGGTGCTGCTGGTGCTGGGCACCCTGAGCTTTCTGCTGCTGGAATACAACAATACCATGAAGGACCTGAATTTCTTTGAGAAGCTGAACGCGGCTTTTTTCCAATCCGCCAACACCAGAACGGCGGGCTTTGCTTCGGTGAATATTGCCGGAGAAAGGGATTTTACCAAGGTGCTCACCTGTATTTTCATGTTCATCGGCGGCTGTCCCGGGTCTACTGCGGGGGGCATTAAGATCAGCACCTTTGTGGTGTTGTTCGTAACCGTGCTTTCCACCATGCGCGGCAGAGAAGAGCCGGTGGTGCTCAAGCACCGGTTCACCGTAAACATGGTGCATAAAGCGTTGACCGTAATGATCCTGGGTCTTCTGTTGGTGTTTGTAGGCGCAGGTGTGATCAGCAACATGAATCCGCCTATCCCGTTTTTGGATTGCCTTTTCGAAGCTGTTTCCGCCTTTGCCACGGTAGGGCTTTCCGCCAATGTAACGGCAAGGCTGGAGCCGGTCTCCAAGCTGCTGCTGTGCTTTATCATGTTTGTGGGCAGAGTGGGGCCTGTTTCCTTTGGGCTGTCCATTATGATGCGCCGCCGGGGAGAGAGGGACTCCGTCCTGCCGGAAGGCCGCATGCTCATCGGCTGAGCTGTCGCCATAAAACAAAGCGCCCGGTCAAAAGACCGGGCGTTTTCTCGTATTATTTTCCGGCGTGCTTTTTGATGGCCTGAAAGGATTCTTCGCTGATCACGTGCTCGATCCGGCAGGCGTCTTTGGCGGCGGTGCGGGGGTCTACTCCCAGGCCGATGAGCCACTCCGTAAACAGCGTGTGCCGCTCATAAACGCTTTCGGCGATTTGAAGGCCCTTATCCGTCAGGGAGATCTGTCCGTTTTCGTCCACGGTGATGCAGCCATGCTCCCGCAGGTTTTTCATGGCCACACTGACGCTGGGCTTGCTGAACTCCAGCTCCGCCGCAATGTCGATGGAGCGTACCGAGCCGTTTCGCCGGTTCAGAAGCAAAATAGTTTCCAGATAATTTTCCGCAGATTCCTGTATTTTTGGCACGGTAAGGCTCCTTTCTTTCCGGGGAGACGATCCGAAGGCGGAGAAATAATTTATGATATCATTATAGCTTTTTCGAAGCCGGATTGCAAGCCGCACAGGGCCGGAATCTTGCAAAAGCGCTGAAAAAGTGGTATTCTTGCTGCAAGAACACAGCGTGTTTTTACGCTCTAGCAAAGAAAGGCGGTTTTCCCATGGCGGCTCCAACGGTACTTTTTTATAATCTGGATTCGGAAAAAGGCAGAAAAATCAAGCTTTTGTGTCTTACCATGAAGCTGCGGGCAAGAAGCGTTTCTCCCGCTGAATATGGGATCCCTCTGGAAGAGCTGCTGCAGGGGAAAGGGGAAAAGAACCTGGCGGAGAATGGGGACTTTTCCGAAGAGATGCTGGTGATGGCTCATTTGTCAAACGGGCAGCTGGATGCTTTTTTGCAGGGCTTCCGCCGGAAAAAGATCCCTCCTGTTTCCCTGAAGGCCGTTCTTACGCCCTCGAATTCCACCTGGGATTCCCGAAAGCTTCGGGAAGAGCTTTTGCGGGAACGGGAGGCCATGGAGAAAACACCCGTAATATAAACCTTTCAAAAATGAAAGTCCCACTGGAATTTCGTAAGAAATACCGCCGGGATTTCGCAAGGACTTTTTTCTAGTATGGGGATAGCCAAATTAGCGGGAAGGAGAGAGGTTCTGTGAAAAAAATCTTAAAGGGATTGCGGAATATATTGGTTATCCTCTTTGTGGTAGGCCTGTGCGCCGCCGGCGTGCTGGTGTTTCAGGGGTATCAGCTGTACCGGGAGGCCTTGGAGAAAACGCCGTTGGAGGCCCGTATCGCGGAGGTGCGGTCTCAGGAGGATTACACCGCCTTCAGTGAGCTGCCGAAAACCTACCGGGACGCGGTAGTGGCGGTGGAGGACCATCGCTTTTATGAGCACGGCGGGGTGGACCCGGTGGCCATCGGCAGAGCGGTGTGGATCGACCTCTGCACCATGTCCTTTGCGGAGGGCGGCAGCACCATTACCCAGCAGGTGGCGAAAAACCTCTATTTCACCCAGGAGAAAAAGCTCACCCGGAAGATCGCCGAGGTATTTATGGCCTGGGACCTGGAAAAGCTTTGCGAAAAGGATGAGATCTTAGAGCTCTACGTCAACAGCATTTATTTCGGAAACGGCTGCTATACCGTAAAAGCCGCCTCCCTTTCTTATTTCGGAAAGGAGCCGGCCGCTATGACAGACTATGAAAGCACGCTGCTGGCGGGGATCCCCAACGCGCCCTCCGTGTATGACCTGACGGAAAACCCCGACCTGGCCGCGCAAAGGCAGCGCCAGGTGGTGAGCATGATGGTGGAACATAAATGCCTGGATCCGGAACAGGCCGCGGCAATTTTGTCATAGCGGAGAAAACCGGGCAGAAAGAAAGGAAAGGTTATCATGAAAGAATTACAGCCCTTTTTAGACGAGCGGGGCCGCTTGACCGCACTGCCTGTAAAGCAGGGAAAAAAGCAGCTGGCTATCGCGTATCTCGCTGAAAAATTTGAGGCGGGAAAACGGTACTCAGAGCAGGAAGTCAACGCCCTGCTGCAGGAATGGCACACCTTCGGAGACCCCGCCACCCTGCGCCGGGAGCTTTATAACCGCTATTTCCTGAACCGGGAGCCGAACGGCTCCGCCTACTGGCTGGAAA
>JAETPP010000166.1 GCA_021771115.1 Bacillota bacterium
GTGCAGGCCGAGATCCTTCACTGCAAGCAACGCAAGCTTTGCTTTTCTTCAGGATGACAGTGGGTGGGGGCAGTTGGCGCGCTAAATTGGAATTTAGAGGGCTAGCCAAATAGCACAAAACCCTTGCCTCCCCTGAGAAGGGGAAACGTTGCTTAGAGAGCAACGTTCGGTGGCGGCCGTAAGGCCGTCGGAGGGGTTCTAGCTTGCCGCACGGAACCCCTCAGTCACGGCTTCGCCGTGACAGCTCCCCTTTCAGGGGTGAGCGCGTGCTGGAAAGTTATAACTTTCCTGGCACGCTGGTGCGAACCGACCGAGCCGACAGGCGAGAAGCCAAGAGTGAGCGGTAAATTATTATAATTTACTGCCCTTCCTTGCGCCGTAAGGCGCTACCACCGTCCAGCATCTAGAATCCAGCATCCAAAAGCCCTTCTCTAACGACTAATAACTAACAACTAACTACTACCCCGCCATTGCCTTTTTTCGGGAGATAGAGTATGATGGGGAGTAAGGGGGGAAGCCTTGTGAATCGTTTTTTCGGCACGTTTATTTCCGGAACGGGGGAGATCGTGGAGGGAATCCTTCGGCAGAGGCTGAAGGATCTGCGGATCCTTGCCCTGCTGGACGGCGCGGTGGAATTTGAAACCGCTGTGCCTTACAGTGACCTGAATCTGTTTTGCTTTCACAACCTGTTTTGGGTGCTTCACAAAAAAGAAGCTCCGGCAGAGGAGCCGCTGGACGGCTATTTACGGGAGCTGCTTGGGGCAAAGGCTGATTGGAGCGAGGCTGGGAAAAATTCCCCGAAGATCAAGAGCTTTCGGCTGGTGACCTCCCGGCAGAACCAGCTTGTTTCGGTAGATCCCGCCCTTCGGGGAAGCATGGAGCAGAAGCTTTCCCGGCTGTCCGGCCTTCGGGTGGACAGAAGCCGCCCGGATACGGAATTCTGGGTGCTTTCCCGCAGCGAGGGGGTCTTCTATTTTTTGAAGCGGCTGTCCCGGCATATGGCCTATGATAAGCTATTAGACCCCGGCGAGCTTCATCCGGAGCTGGCGTACATGATGTGCTGGCTTACAGCCCCGAAGCATACCGATGTGGTGTTGGATCCCTTCTGCGGCTATGGGGCCATTCCCCTGCAGCGGGCCAGGCGGTTTCCCTTTACAAAGCTTTACGTCTTTGACAACGCGGAAGAGCCCCTGGCCCGCACCCGGGAAAAGCTGCCCCGGAAAAATCCCGCTATTCTTGTGGAGCGTCACGACGCTCTGGCACTGGGGGAGGTGCTTCCCCCGGAAAGCGTGGACGCCGTTATCACCGACCCGCCCTGGGGTATGTTTCAGGAGGTGGGTATGGAGCTTGGGGAGTTTTACCGGCGTATGATACGGGAATTGGAGCTTCTTCTGCGGCCCGGCGGAAAGCTTGTGCTGCTCACCGCCAGAGGGGAAGAGCTTTCAGAGGCGCTGGAAACAGCGCCGGCCCTTGCGCTGCAGCGGAAATACCACATTCTGGTTTCCGGCAAAAAATCCGGGCTGTATCTGCTGGAGAAGGCATAGCAAAAAAGTCCCGCCCCAGTGGGGGCGGGATTTTTCTGTATCATGGTGCGGAAGCTCTTTAGACAGATACCTTCCCGGAAACGATGTTTCTGTAATCCTCTAGGTTCTGCCGAAGCAGGGTGGGGGTGTCCAGGCCATAAGGGCATTTCCTTTTGCACTGGCCGCAGTTCAGGCAGTCCTCGATTTTTTCCATCATAGCCTGGCTTTCGGGGGTCAGCCAGTTTTGGGAGGGGCTGCGGCGGATCAGCTGGCTCATGCGGGCGCATTGGTTGATGACGATCCCCGCCGGGCAGGGCATGCAGTAGCCGCAGGCACGGCAGAAATTGCCGATCAGCTCTTCCCGGTCCTTCTCAATCACCGCCCGGAGTTCCGGATCGTCCATGGAGGGGGGATTTTCCATATAGCTCAAAAATTCCTCCAGCTCCTCTTCCTTCTGCACCCCCCAGATGGGCAGGGCGTTTTCGAAGCTTGCCTGCCAGGCGTAGGCCGCGGCGGAATTGGTGAGCAGGCCGCCGGAAAGCCCTTTCATAGAAATAAAGCCCACATTGCTTTCCCGGCAAAGGTTTACTAAGGCGATATCCTTTTCGGAAGCGAGGTAGCAGAAGGGGAACTGCAGGGTATCGTACAGACCGGAGCGCACCGCCTCCTCCGCCACGTTCAGGCGGTGGTTCGTCAGGCCGATAAAGCGGATCTTTCCCTGGGCCTTTGCTTCCTGCATGGCCTCATACAGGCCGGTGCCGTCCCCGGGCTTCGGGCAGAAGGAGGGGTTGTGGAACTGGTAGATATCGATGTAGTCGGTTTTCAGCAGCCGCAGGCTGGTGTGAAGCTGCTCCCAAAAGCCCTCCACGGTGGTGGACATGGTTTTGGTGGCAAGAAAAATTTTGCTCCGCACATCGGAAAGGGCCAAACCGATCTTTTCCTCACTGTCGCTGTAGGCTCTGGCGGTGTCAAAGAAGGTGACGCCGGCGTCAAAGGCTCTGCGCAGCAGCTTTCCGGCGTATTCCGGGCTGACCCGCTGAATGGGCAGGCAGCCAAAGGCGTTTTTGCTTACGGTGATCCCGGTCCTTCCCAGGGTGACTGTTTGCATAGGTATGCTCCTTTCCCGCTGACTTTCAGGATTTTTCTATCCCAAGTATTACAGGAAGCAGCCTGCTTGTCAAGTGGATTTTCCGTTTGCTATTGTGAAAAAAGTAGATTTTGCAAACTGTACAAACAGTATTTTTCACCTTGACTTTTACAGGGAGTTGGAGTATACTCTACAGCGGATTTCGGGATGCTCCCGGAATTGAGATTTTGTAAGGAAAGGTACTGAGGAAAATGAGGAAAACTGTAATTCGCGCACTGGTTTTTGTACTGCTTGCCGCCTGTCTGCTGTCTCTGGCTGCCTGCGGCGGAAAGTTTGCCACCGTGGAAGATTTCGTAAAATCTGACATCATGCAGAAGCAGCTGGACGAAATGAAGTCCCAGCTCGGTGACCAGGCAGATTCTCTGCAGGTTACCGGAGAAGGCAATAAGCTGGTCTACACCTTTACCGTTCCGCTGAATGGCCAGGATGCCGAGGCTATGGGCGCCGCGCTGGAAGGCGCACTGGATTCCGCCTCCGGCACCTTTGAGACCATTGCGGGCTCTCTGAAGGATGCTGTTAAGGTGGAAAATCCCGTTGTTGTGGTTACCTATTTGGCTGACGACGGCACAGAGCTTTGCTCCAAGGAATTTGCCGCGAAGTAAGGACACAGAAAAAGTTTTCTGGAAGGGAACCGCGTTTGGGGTTGTTTGAAAATAGAAAAAATGCCGGATTTTTGTTCAGGAGTAGGTGAATTCAAGACAAAAACCGCAGAAAACCTTTCGGTTTTCGAGGATTTTTGGCATAGAAAGCGCCTGCTTCTGGGCAAAAAGACGGTGTTTTTGATTTTTCAAACAGCCCCTAAGGTTCCCTTCTATCTTTTTACAGACGAACAGAGGGGATCCGTCTTTTCTCTGGCATGCTTTTGAAGAAAAATTTCATTGATGGGAAGAAAGGGTATTTACAACATGAAACAGAAGTTTATTCGTATGGCTGCCTGTGTACTGTTCGTAACGCTTGTACTGCCCCTGGCGGCTTGCAGCTCCGATAAGGCCTCCAGCACGTCTTCCGGCTCTGCTGCCGAAAACGGAAGCTCTGCCGCTGAAAATTCCGGCAGCGCGCCCGCTTCCTCCGCCTCTGCCGGAGATCTCAATGCCAACGGAAAGTACTCTACCGTGGAGGATTTTGTCAATTCCGATCTGATGCAGGGCCAGCTGGAAACCATAAAATCTCAGCTTGGAGATATTTCAACGGTCACCGGCGAGGGAAACAAGATGATTTTTACCATCACCTATGACCTGGGCGATCGGGATGCGGCGGTTGTTTCCGCTGCAATGGATAAAATGGCCCCTGCCTTTGAAGCGATGGCCGGTTCTCTGCAGGATGCAGTGGAAGCCGAAAACCCGGTGATCGTAGTCAATTATATCGCCAAGGACGGCACAGAGCTTTATTCCAGAGAGTTTTCCGCGAAGTAAACAGGGCATGGATATGCCTGAAAAAAGGACGGGCCGCATCTTTGCGGGCGCCGTCCTTTTATCCCTTTTCTCCTTCGTGTTGATGAACGCTCACAAACTTTTTCAATCGTCAAAATAACGGAACAGGCAGCCGCCCATCATGGACGACTGCCCGATAAATCAGAATTTGTAAATCAAACAATATTCTCACCCAAGATTATTTTGGGCATTGTGGTTAAACACCTATTCCAACGTTTATAGAATTTTTCTATACCAAGTTTTCCAACTCTTGCATGAACTTCCTCATTTTCCACCACCCAATACAAGACATATGTTACCTTACCTACATTTCTTGTAAGACGAACAGGTAATTCTCCCTCTTTAACTGCATTGAAATCTTTTTGTCGGTGAGTACGTTTTATATAGTGTACATCAATAACACCATCTTGCTCCAAGTAAAATTC
>JAETPP010000167.1 GCA_021771115.1 Bacillota bacterium
AGCTAGTAAGTTATGCTCCTGAGCATGAACGAAGGATTACTGCTTTCTGAATTCTCTCGCAGCTAGTAAGTTATGCTCCTGAGCATGAACGAAGGATTACTGCTTTCTGAATTCTCCCGCAGCTAGTAAGTTATGCTCCTGAGCATGAACGAAGGATTATTGCTTTCTGAATTCTCTCGCAGCTAGTAAGTTATGCTCCTGAGCACGAATGAAGGATTACTGCTTTCTGAATTCTCCCGGAACTAAATTCCTGTGCGGGAACAGAAAAAAGCCCGCGGGCTTCTTCCTTTTTGGAAGTCCGCGGGCACTTTTTATGCTTTTTTCGCGGCCTCACGCATCAGGCGGACATCCTCCCCCGTACAGGGCTCCGCGCTGTAGCGGGCTTTTTCATAAAGGCTGTGCAGCTGGGCGTTTTCCAGCCCGGCGGCAGCTTCCAGCTCCGCAGGGGACTGCCACTGCTTCGGCGGCTCCTTCGATCCCCGTAGCACCCGCTTCCGGTAGCAGCGGCGGATCAAAGCGCCGGGAGAGCGGTCAAACAGCCGGGAGCGCTTTCGACCGCGCTTTTCAAAAGGGGAATCCTCAGAAAAATCGCTTCCCAGATGCTGCACCACATCGTGGTTGTCCCGAAAGGAAGAGCGAAAATGACGTGAGATCGCATACACGGCGTAAACCACTGCCGCCAATATGCAGACGGAGGCGATCGCGGTCAAAAGGTAGTTTACCCACGGAGGCATCACCGGCGCAGGGCCGCCATACATGGCGTCGCGCAATTCCTCCAGGCCTTCCGTTGTGATCCCGGGATCTGTCTCCTGGGGCTCCGGCAGCGTATCGCTTACGGCAACGCGTTTTCCGGAAAGGTCGATCCGAAAATCGCCCTGCGTGCCGAAGGCGGCAGGCAGAAGCAGGGCTGCCGCCAGCACCACCGCCAGCACCACGGCACTGCCCGCCGCCCGTTCGATGCGGCGGCCGGGCAAGTTGGCCATTTCACGGTTCAGGGTCAGGTAGCCGTCTACCCGCTGTATGCCGGAATACAGAAAGCAAAGGAGCAGATAGAACACCGCGGCGATCACGGAGCTTCTCTGCAAAACGGGAAAGCCCCCGGCGGCGCTGATCAGGAAGGTGACACCGAAGAGAAGCAGCCCGGCGTAGTGGGGCGCGTCAAACGCGGAGACAACAGGCGCTTCCTCTTCCTTCGCTACCATTCTCGACATCATGCGGAACAGGCAGAGAGCAGCCGCCAAAACCGTCCCGCCGGGGTTTCCCAGCAGCAGCCAGGAGATCGCCGCGATCCCCAGGGACGCCGGCAGATACAGCCACAGCCGCCGGATCCGTTCCGCGGCGTAATAGCTCAGTGCCGCGGGAATGACAAGCAGCAGTCCCCGCAGAAAAACGCTGTCCGGGGAAAGGCTGTGAATTCCCAGAGGCGTCAGCAGCTCCACGATCCCCGTGAGCAGGATCGCGCCGAGCAGGGCGCAGTGCACCCAGCCGCAGGCTTGCAGCAGCAGCGTGCGATGGTCTCTTTTCAGCCTGTGCAGCAGCTTCCCCATATTACACCTCCAGCCAGATCAAGTCCACATTTTTCGGAGCGTGCAGCGTATCGTGCTCCACCTGATAGGGCACGATCATCACGCCCCGCTCTTTTCCCACCTTTTCAGAGAAGGAATCCACCAGCTCCTGCCGCTGGCTGCGGGAAATCAAAACCAGCAGATCCTCTTCCCACTGTCCGGGCGTTTCCGGGATCAGCCCGCAGATGGGCGGCAGATCGTTTTCCGCCTGTACACAGGCAAATTTTTTCTTCAGCGCCAGCAGGCTGCCCAGGCCGGACACGGAGGGCAGCTTCCAAATGCTGCCGTCCTGCACATCCAGGCCGTTGCTGAAGAGCCCCAGCTCCACGCCCTCATAGAGCAGCTTTTCACTGAGAGTACAGGCAATGCGCACGGCGGCCTCGTTCAGCAGGTCGGCGTGCTGGATGCCCCTTCCCTCCAGGTCCAGCAGAAGCACTACCCTTTGGGAAAGGGTGGAGCTGTGAAGATCCACCAGCATTTTTCCGGCACGGGCGGTGGCCTTCCAGTTGATGTATTTCATGGGATCGCTGCGGGAATATTCCCGCAGGCCCGCGAATTCAAAGGGATCGTCATAGATCCTCCGGCGGCTCAGGACCGTGCCCATGATGTGGGAAAAGGGGATTTGGATCTTCTCCCCCGGCACAGGGCGGGGCAGCACGTAAAGCTCCGTATGCTGGGGCTGAGACATGAGATATTTGGAGGTGAGAAACAGGTCCCGGGCGGTAAGGCCCGCGCTGCCGATTTGAAACCAGCCCCGCCCGCGGCAGGAAAATTCCAGCGTGCGGGTGATCTTCTGCCGCAGGGACAAGGCAAAAACATCCCGGCGGTAGGTCTGGTCGCTGACGGAGGAATTTTGCCCATCGGTAAAATACAGCCGCTTGTCCATATGGAAATCCACCTCTACCGCGGGCAGAGGCAGAAGCTTATCGTTGACCACCACTTCCTTCAGGGCGGAAAGCTCCCCCTCCACGGCGTGATCGTCACAAAACGCCAGCGTGCAGGAAAGCCCCCTGCTCCAATAGCGGTGGTACACCAGCCGCAGGGCCAGAAACAGCAGCGCCAGAAGCGCCGCAAAAATCAGCAGTATCATTCTTTTGCCCACTCCTCCGTAGGAACGGGAACTGAATGCAGCAGCTCCTCCACCGCCTGCTTCTGGGCCTGTACAGAGCCTGTGCCGCCGCTGACTGTCAGCCGGTGGCTGAGCACCGGCACCGCCACGGCCTTGATATCCTCCGGGGTCACAAAATCCCGGCCCTGGATCATGGCGTAGGCCTGAGAGGCCCGCAGCAGAGCAAGGGTGCCCCGGGGGCTGATCCCCAGCTCCACATTGCGGAAGCCGCGGGAAGCCTGGGAAATGGCGGCCATGTATTCCAGCAGCGCTTGGTTTACATAAATTTTTCTTGCCTGCCGCTGAAGGCCGAGGATCTCTTCCCCGGAACACACGGGCTCCAGCGTTTCCAGAGGCTCCTGCTCCCGGAAGCGCTCCAGAATGGCCACCTCCTGGGCCTTTGTGGGGGGCTCCATGGAAATGCGCAGCAAAAAGCGGTCCAACTGAGCCTCCGGCAGCGGATAGGTGCCCAGCGTTTCCACCGGGTTCTGGGTGGCAATGACGAAAAACGGCGCTTCCAGCCCGCGGGTAACGCCGTCTATGGTGACCTGCCCCTCCGCCATGCATTCCAAAAGGCTTGACTGGGTGCGGGGCGTGGCACGGTTTATCTCATCCGCCAGCAGGATATTGCAGAACACCGGGCCGGGGCTGAATACAAATTCCCCTTTTTTCTGGTCGAAAAAGTTCAGGCCGGTCACATCGGAGGGCAAAAGATCCGGTGTGAACTGAATCCTTCCAAAGGACGCGCCCACCGATTTTGCCAGGGACCGGGCCAGCACGGTTTTCCCCATGCCCGGAACATCCTCCACCAGGGCGTGGCCGCCGGAAAGCAGCGCCGTCAAGAGCAGCTCGGCGGTACGCTCCTGTCCGATCAGAACCTTTCCTATATTTTCCTTGATCGCTGAAAGCACCGTTTCCATAGCTTTCCCGTCTCCTCCCGCGTTTTGATCATTTCTTTTATTGTAGCAAAGCGGGAATGGAAAAGCAAGAAATTGTACGGGAAGGAAACAAGCTTCCGCTCTCGGTCACAAGGCCGCCCTAAAATGCTTTCTCAGCGGAACACCGGCTGGAGCTGCCGCTTTTCCAGGGCTGCCTCTAGGCTTTCGGGCAGCAGGGAGAAATCGGCCACCAGGGAAAAGGGCTTTTTCACAGGGTCATCCTGGCTCATAGGGACAAAGAAAACATTTTTGGTGTTCATCAGCCGAGCGATATTGGCGCCGGAAGCCCCCAGGGAATCGTTGCTTGCCACGCACAGCAGCACGGGAATGCCAATGCGCAGGCTGGACTTTACCGCCATGGTCACGGAGGTATCCGTGATCCCTCCCGCTATTTTAGACAGCGTGTTTCCCGTACAGGGACATACCACCATGGCGTCCACTAGGCCCTTGGGGCCGATGGGCTCCGCCTCTACAATGGTGTGCAGCACCTGCCTGCCGGAAAGCTTTTCCGCTTTTTCAATAAACTCCCGCGCTGTTCCGAAACGGGTATCCGTTTCATAGACGTTCTGCGACATCACCGGTAAAACAGAGTATTTCTCACGCAGCTGCTCCATCTGCTCCATGGCTTTTCCCAGGGTGCAGAAGGAGCCGCACATGGCAAACCCCACCGTGTTCATGGAAATCATCCTTTCTCAAAGCTCAGACGGAAGCCCCTAGGGAAGCGCTGAATAAACCTGGTGTGCATATCGCGCAGTCAGATTTTTCGTCAGAGAGTACAGCTTGAGCGCAGCCAATCTGGCGATTGGCAAGCGAAAGCTGTGCGCTATGACGGAAAAGATGCAAGCGAGATGTGCATAAAGCCGTTAGGCGTGGTTTGTTCAGTGGTTCC
>JAETPP010000168.1 GCA_021771115.1 Bacillota bacterium
TATCCGGACTATCTTCTGCAAATCACCGGAAAGAGTCTGGAATATATCCTGGACGAGTCCGGCGTGATGCGTGAGGTATCTCTCAAAAGCGGCGAAGGGCTGTCTTTTACCGCCGTCATAGATGTCAACGGAGACTATGTGGATTTTTATTTGCCCGAGATCGATGGGGGAGCTTCTCCTGTGATCTATCGCTCCGCCATGTCCGCCGAGGCCTTTGTAAAGCTGGTCAATCACGCTTGAGAAAAAAGGACCCGTGAATACAGGGTCCTTAGGAAACAAAAAGAGCTTCCCGAAAATCGGAAAGCTCTTTTCTGCTGTACAGAAAACGATACGCGCTACTCAGTCGCTGGTGTAGGGCAGCAGCGCCAGATGGCGGGCGCGCTTGATCGCCACAGTCAGGGCGCGCTGATGGTAAGCGCAGGTGCCGGTCACACGGCGGGGGAGGATCTTTCCTCTCTCGGAGATGAAGCGGCGCAGCTTAGCAACATCCTTGTAATCAATGAATTCCGCACGGTCTACGCAGAAAGCGCAAACCTTTTTGCGGCCCTTGCGTCCGCGGCGGATCTCTCTTTCGGGTCTATCAGCCATAGCCAAAAAGCCTCCTTTATCACAAATTTACTTTGAGGACCATTCTTCTTCGCTTAGAAGGGGAGATCGTCGTCCCCCAGGATCTCCTCAAAATCTTCATTGCTTCCGCTGGAATAGGCGGGAGCCGGCTCGGAAAAGGCCGGACGCTGTCCCGCGGGAGCGCCATCGTAAGCCCCTGCCGCCGAACCGCCGCTTTCCCGCTTGGAGCCGGTGAAGCTGACGTCGTTTGCCACGATCTCAAAGGCAGTGCGCTTATTGCCCTGCTTGTCCTCGTAGTTCCTGGTTTGGATCGGGCCGGAAACAGCCATCATCTGCCCCTTGGTGAAATACTTGCAAACAAACTCAGCGGTGCTCCGCCAGGCCACCACATTGATAAAATCGGTCTGACGCTCCGTGCCGGCTTTGGCATAGGAGCGATCCACCGCAAGGGTGAAGCTTGTAACGGAAACGCCGGTCTGGGTGTTTTTCAGTTCCGGGTCGGCCGTAAGCCTTCCCATAATAGCGGCAATATTCAACATAATCAGGCACTCACTTTCTTAAAAACCGGATCATTCCTCCGCGGAAGGGGCTTCCACGGCTTCGGCGGGAGCAGCCTCCACAGGAGCGGCTTCCACAGCCTCTTCCGCAATGGCCTCCACGTCGATGTGATTCTCTTCAGCCTTCTGGGGCTTCTGAGGCTTTTGAGCGTTCAGGTGGCGGGGATCCCGCTTCACGATCAGTGTGCGCAGGATGCCGTCAGTGATCTGATACCGTCTGTCCAGCTCGGCGGTAAACTCGGGGTCGCCCTCGAAGTTTATCAGGGTGTAGTAGCCCTCGGTCTGCTTCTGAATGGGATAAGCGAAGCGGCGCTTCCCCCAATCGTCAACACTCTGCACAGTACCGCCGTGTCTCTCGATGAGAGACTTGAACTTCTCTACGAGCTCCGCGTTGCCATCCTCGCCCAGCTGGGCGGATGTGTAGATGACGGTCTCGTACAGTTTCTTTCCATCTGCCATTTGTATTGAACCTCATTTTGGTCTTTTGGCCCCTCACTTGTCAGTTTTGCGCGGAGCAATTAGCTTTTTGGAAACTCCACGCTGTCAAAAGCTCTGCTTCAAACAGCTTAGCTATTATACCATAAACAGGGAAAAAGTCAAGGAAAAACCGAAAAAATACGCGGGCACAAGAAAAGGTTTTCTCATGCCCGCGCGGGTTTTGAAAAAAGTGTGCGGCGTCTTCCCTCAAAGAAGCAGAAGGATGGCGGTACGCAAGACAAAGTAAGCCACGGCCACGCCCAGGGAGGCCATGGAATTTACGCCGCCCTTGACCTGAAGAGTCATGGCTGGATCGCTGTCTGCCACATCCGCTTTGATCTCCCGCATGGTGGAAACACAGTGGTTCAAATACATCTTGTTGCCCCGCACCCCTACAAAGATCATGCAGACAAGGATCAGCAGCAGCACCAGAAAGGGGAGCATCAGCTGAAAAATGGCGGTGGGGCTCTGTGCCGCCAAGGTGGAGATGGCCAGGTACTGTTCATCGGTGAAAAGGTGCATTTGCGTCGGATCAAATCCCGCCTGAGTGGCCAGGGTGGACATGGCGGGATACGCCACCAGCCAGTACGCGCATTGGAACGCTAAATACAGGGCGAACATCAGCCCGGTGATCACAGCGCCGTATTTGTACTGCTTGCGGTACAGCATCCAGGCGCCGGAGAAAAGGAAGGCGGAAAAATTAAACTTGTTTCTTCCGGTCCTCTTCATATACTGAAACACGGGCATGTAATAGGCGGTATTCTGCTTGACCAGCTTGGAAACATCCCCAAAGGTGACGTCGTTGTCCAGCACCTCCGCCGGGCTGACGCCGCCCATCGGATCAAAGCCGAAGGGGGGCACAGCGGTGTTGGGAAAGGGCGTTCCCGGGGCGGAAAAGGGCGGAGGCTGAGAGCTGGGATACACGCTGGGCGGAGGAGTATTGCTGTGTCTTTGCGGCTCCCCCAGCAGGGAGGTGCCGCAGCGGCTGCAAAACAAGGCGCTTTTTCCGTTTAATGTGCCGCACACAGGGCATTCCTGATCCTTGATCTCCGCGGTGGGGTCAGGCGCCTTCGGTGGGGCAGGCGGGGCCCATTCCTTTCCCTCCTTGTGCAGATCCTCGAAAATGCATTCTCCGGCCTGATGGTAGCATTCCCGGTGATAGGGCGCGCCACACTCAGGGCAGACGACGATATCGTCCTCCTGCCGGAAGGGTACGCCGCACACAGGGCATTTGATACCGGTGAAATCAAACATAGCGAAAGCCATTCCTTTACGTAACGGTTTTTGCGGCATCGGAAGCTTTTCCGTGACGCTGATTCTACCTTTTATTCTACACGTTTTTTTCCAAATCGCAATGAGAACGGAAGCAAATTTTCAGATTGTTAATAATTATCGGAGAAATACGGCAAAGACTCTGGGAAAAAATGTTTACAATCCCGGCAGTTTTCGGTATACTGGCAGAGAGCCTTTCGGGAAGCGAGCGCGGCGGATTCCGGTGGAGCAAACGATCCGGGCGAAAAATCATCGACAAATACATCGATGATTTTATTGACAGCTTCACGCCTCTCACGTATAATGGAAACAGTGAGCGGAAACCATGCCTGAGAAGGAGGAAGGATCATGAATGAAATGTCTGTCATGGGTGTGATGAGATCCATTGTTCCGATTACCCGCTTTAATAAAGGAGAGGCAAACCGAATCTTCGATGAGGTCGAAACGAGCGGTACGAAAATTGTCATGAAGAATAACCGTCCGGCCTGTGTGCTGATGTCTCCCGGAAAATATGAAAGCCTGATGGAAATGCTTTCGGATTATGTTTTGCAGGAGGAAGCGGAAAGCCGCATGGCGGGGTATGATCCCCGGGAAAGCAAAAGCCAGGAAGAAGTGATGAAGGATTTGGGGATCACACCGGATGAGCTGAGTGAGATCGATGTAGAGCTGGAGTAAGGGGCTGTGCAAATGAAATGGAAGATCGAATTTATCAAAGAGGCACAGCAGGATTTGAAGCGTTTGGATCCATACAATCGCAAATTGATCCTGAAGGCGATTGAAAAAACGGCAGAACGCCCGCTGCCGCCGCCGGATGGGATCGGAAAGCCGTTGGGAAATCACTCGGCCGCTAAACTGAGCGGCTATTACAAGATCAAGCTGCGCGGCCTGGGCTATAGGGTGGTCTACCAGCTGGTGCGCGAAGGGGAAACCCTGCGGGTGATCGTGATCTCAGTGCGAGACGATGAAGCGGTATATAAAGAAGCCGAGCGGCGGGTTCGAAATTTGGCGGCGCCTGCGGATAAGGCTTCGGCAGAATAAAGTTGTTTAGGAGTATGTGTTTATGATGATCCAATTTGAAGATTTGAAACGCCAGCTGGAGGAACAGGAAAAGCTTCTCACAGAGCTGGGGCAGGCCCTGGGCCTTCAAAAGCTGCGGGAAGAGGTGGAAATGCTGGAGCACAAGTCTGCCGAGCCCGGCTTTTGGGACAATATGGCCGAGGCCCAGAAGGTGACCCAGCGCATGGCGGCCCTGAAGGGCCGGGACGAATCCTACCAGAAGCTCTGTGCCAAGGCGGAGGACGCCATGGCGCTGATCGAAATGGGGGATGAGGCCGAGGATCTCTCTCTGGTGGAGGAAGCCCAGGAGGAGATCGAGGCTATCAAAGCCCAGGCGGAGACCATGCGGCTTTCCACCCTGCTCACCGGGGAATACGACAGCCACAACGCTATTCTCACCTTCCATGCGGGCTCCGGCGGCACGGAAGCCCAGGATTGGGCGGAA
>JAETPP010000169.1 GCA_021771115.1 Bacillota bacterium
CCCGGCCTATCCCTATGTGCGGGGGCTGATCGCCGACGGGGCCGCGGAGATCGCGGAAAATTACCAGGTGGATGGGATCCATTTTGACGATTATTTCTATCCCAGTGAAGAGGAAGAGCTGGATCACGAGGCCTATGAGCTTTACACCCAGGCAGTGGAAGAGCCCCTTTCCCTCTTGGAATGGCGAAAGGCCAATGTAAGCGCCATGGTGCAGGAGGTGTATGAAAAGGTAAAAAAGGCGAATCCCGAAGTGGTATTCGGCATATCCCCCCAGGGAAACCTGGAAAACGACGAGGCCATGGGCGCGGATGTACGGGCCTGGTGCGCCGTTCCCGGGTATCTGGACTATATCTGCCCTCAGCTTTATTACAGCTTTGAAAACCCGGCGCTGGGCTATTCCCAGGCGCTGGAGGAGTGGACGGCCCTGACAAAGCACACTGGGCTGAAGCTCTACGCGGGGCTGGCGCTCTATAAGGCCGGAAGCGACGCGGACAGCGGCACCTGGCAGCTTTCCGGCGATATCATCAAAAGGCAGATCGAAGAAGCCCGGGCCTCTCAATGCAGCGGTATCCTGCTGTACTCTTCCGACTATCTGGATACGGAGCAGACAGCGGAGGAGGTGCGAAACGCCGCACAGGTGCTGGCGCCCTTGGCGGCAGACCGGGAAGACGGGGAAAATTAGTAATTAGTAATTAGCAAGTTAGTTGTTAGAGAAGGGCAAGAGCACACGCACCCCTGTCATTCTGAACCGCAAAGCGGTGAAGAATCTCGGCCATATCTCAGTCGGCGGCTACAAATTCCTTTGAGTGCGCCGGTTGCTGCTAATCGAGATTCTTCACGGGAAGATGCGTAGCATCTTTTGTTCAGAAATGACAGTGGGTAGGGTCAGTTAGTGCGCTAAATTGGAATTTGGCAATAAGTTGGAAAAACGTTAAGCCTCCCCTTGATTACAAGGGGAGGTGGCATGCGATAGCATGACGGAAGGGATCGGTCACACGCAGAAAGCGGCATAGAATCGCTAGTGTATAATCCCCTCAGTCAGCCTTCGGCTGACAGCTCCCCTTGCGGAGCAAGGGGAGCCTTAACGCTTTCTTGTTGGTGTGTTAAACAATAATTTATTACCCCACCCCCAACCCCCACTCCTGTCAAAAATTTTTGACTGAAATCGGCTGATTTTATCAAAAGAATCTATTCGCGAAAAGGTGAGCGATCCTTCTATTGACGGAAAGCGCCGGAAAGTGCTATACTTTTTGCAGCTTATTTTGGAAAAGGAGCAAGCGATATGAGCGAGATCAATGAGATCGGCGCCCGTCTGCGGGAGCTGAGAGAGGTCAGCGAGTATACGGTAGAGCAGGTCGCTGCCGAATTGGCCCTTGACCCGGAGATTTACCGTTCTTACGAGGAAGACGGAAAGGATATCCCCATCAGCGTTATTTTCGGGGTAGCCAACATGTTTAGGGTGGATTTTACGGAGATCGTGACCGGCTCTCCCGCCCGCCTGGATACCTATCATATTGTAAAACGCGGGAAAGGCAAGGTGGTAAACCGGAACCCGGAATATCATTTTGAAGATCTGGCGTATCGCTACGCGGATAAGATCATGCAGCCCTTGCTGGTCACATTGGAGCCCACGGACGCTCCCGCCAAGCTGATCACCCATTCCGGCCAGGAATTCAATATGGTGCTGGAGGGTACTGTGATCCTCTGCATTGGAGATAAGGAATTTGCTCTCACAGCGGGAGATTCCATTTATTTTAACCCCGCCATTCCTCATGGGCAGCGCTGTGGGGGTACGGAAAAGGCCAGGTTTCTGACGATGATCGCCGAATAAGCGGCGCATAGACAGGCGGAATTTGAAAACAGCCGCTGCCGGGCCTTTGTGCGGGGCCGGCAGGGTGAGGAAGGATAAGTGATGACCCATGGACATGCTGCTCAAAAAATATCTTCCCAGGATCGAGTTCGATTCCTATGAGGATTTCAAGAACAATTTTAAAATAAACGCGCCGGAGGATTTTAACTTCGGCTATGATGTGGTGGACGCCTGGGCCGAGGCTGAGCCGGAAAAGCGGGCGTTGGTCTGGTGCAACGAGGCAAATGAGGAAAAGATCTTTACCTTTACGGATATCAAGCGCTTGTCAAACCAGGCGGCAAACTTTTTCCGGAGTCTGGGTGTGAAGAAGGGCTCGGTGGTCATGCTGATCCTCCGCCGCCGGTGGGAGTACTGGGTCTGTGCCACGGCCCTGCACAAGCTGGGCGCAACTTTGATCCCCGGTACTTTACAGCTGACGAAAAAGGATATCGTATACCGGGGCAATTCCGCCGAGGTCTGCGCCGTGGTATGCGTGAACGATCCCTTTGTGGTCTCTCAGGTAGAGGCGGCCGAAGGGGAGATCCCCTCTCTGAAAAACAAGATCATGGTGCAGGAGCACCGGGACGGCTGGCTGGATTTCAACGACGAAATAGTGAAATTCCCGGAGACCTTCCCCCGGCCCACGGGAGAAGAAGGAACCCGTTGGAACGATATCATGCTGGTGTATTTCACTTCCGGCACCACGGGAATGCCCAAAATGGTACAGCACAATTTCCTGTACCCCCTGGGCCACATCATCACCGCCAAGTATTGGCAGCGGGTAGAGGAAAATAAGCTGCATATGAGCGTGTCCGATTCCGGCTGGGCTAAATTCGGCTGGGGCAAGATCTACGGACAGTGGCTCAGTGGCGCCACGATTTTCTGTTATGATATGGAAGGCAAATTTGAGCCGAAGCACCTGCTGGAAAAGGTGGAAAAATACAAGGTGACCACCTTTTGCGCGCCGCCCACCACCTTCCGTTTTATGCTGCAGGAGGATCTCTCCCGGTACGATCTCTCCGGCATTCATCACTGCGTCACCGCCGGAGAGCCCTTGAATCCGGAGGTCACCAAGCGCTGGAAGGAGCTGACCGGCCTGCAGATCTATGAGGGCTTCGGCCAGTCGGAGGGCCCGGTGCTGCTGGCGAATTTCTATCCCTGGGTCACCCCTGTTCCCGGCTCCACCGGGAAGCCCTCACCCCTTTACGATATCCAGCTGGTGGATAAGGAGGGCAATCTCTGTGAGGACGGCGACGAGGGGTCGCTCACCATCATGGATGTAAAAAATCACCCGCCCATCGGTCTGTTTACCGGGTATTTCCGCAACCCGGAAATGACGGAGGAGCACCTGGGCGGCATAGGCTATAATACCGGCGATATGCTCTGGCGGGACAGCGATGGCTACTTCTGGTTTGTGGGCCGCAACGACGATGTGATCAAGTGCTCCGGCTACCGGATCGGGCCCTTTGAGGTGGAATCCGCCCTGATCGAACACCCTGCCGTGGTGGAATGCGCCATTACCGGCGCGCCGGATCCCATCCGGGGCCAGGTGGTAAAGGCCACCATCGTGCTGGCCAGGGGCTATGAGGGAACCCCGGAGCTCACAAAAGAGCTGCAAAACTATGTGAAAAAGGTCACCGCGCCTTACAAATACCCCCGGGTAGTGGAGTATGTGGATGAGCTGCCCAAAACCCTAGGCGGCAAGATCAAGCGGGCGGAGATCCGCAAAGCGGACGAGCAGAAATAGGAGAGCAGCAGTTGAAAACAGGGAAAAAACCGAAAAACACATGGCTTGACTGGCTGCTGACCGCCCTGGGACTGGGGGCGCTTTTGGCGATCACCCTGTATCTGCTCCTTTCCTGGGGCCAGCTTCCGGAGGAGATCCCCACCCATTTTAACGCCGCCGGTGAGATCGACGCTTTTGGTGGAAAAACCTCCCTTTTATCGCCGCTTATCATCGGCTGGGTGCTGTATGGTCTTATCAGCCTGATCGAAGCGATCCCGGCTGCCTGGAACACCGGGGTGGAGGTCACGCCGGAAAACAGGGAAACGGTGCTCCGCACCGTCAAGACCATGCTGTCTGTCTTAAAGCTGATCCTTGCCCTGTTCTTTTCCTACCTGCTCCTGTGCTCCGCCCTGTGCAGGCCCTTGCACAGCACTGCGATGTTTCTTTACCTCATCGCCATCTTCGGCACGATCCTCTGGAGCTGTATCCGCCTCTTTAAGAAGCATAAAAAATAAGGATAAAAAAAGATGCTCTCAAGGGAGAGACTGCATAAGGAAGTGGAAATTATGAGTTCTGCTTCCTTTTTTCTGTCCGAAAATAGAAAGCGGATTTTGGGTATCAAAATCCGATGCTTGCTAAATTCAAGGGCATAAGGAAGCACTGATTAAATCACGCCTAACAGCTTTATGCACACCAGATTTATTCAGTGCTTCCATAAGTTTTATTTCATACTTCGTATGAAGTGATATTTCCCTTTTCGGGAAGTGTTATTGAAACACGGTGTGTTTCAGTTTTAT
>JAETPP010000004.1 GCA_021771115.1 Bacillota bacterium
GAAGGAAGGCCGGTCCCTTTTCCAGATTAAGAATTGATTTTAGAGAAATTACGGAAGACAGCTGCAAAACAAGCGTGGTCTATACGCCGAAATATTGCGATTTCTTTCGGAATTCGCTGGGAGTGCAGCCTGTTTCATTGCGGAAAACAAAAGAGAAATAGGAAAAGCTGTCATAGCCGGTCTGAATGGCTATTTCATAAATGGGAAGGTCCGTAGAGCTTAAAAGCTCTTTTGCTTTTTGTATTCTGATACGGTGAAGATAAATATGGATAGAGCAGCCGGTTTCCTTTTTGAATTGGCGCGTGAGATAGTCTGCGGAAAAATGGAAGCTTTTTGCCAGATTGTCACTGTTTAGGTCTTCAGAAAAATGAGTATCAATATACTCTCTGACCCGTACCGCAAGCGAAAGCGGCCTTTCTTTTTCCAGCTCAGTGGCTTCAGCGATTTTCACCAGCTCTCGCAGATAAATTTGAAAGCTTTCTACAGATTTCAGAGAACGCAGGCGGTATGCTTCAAAATCCTCACCGGAAAGGGTTTTCTCTGCGGCGATCCCCTTTTTCCGCAAATGCTCGTAGATCAGATGCTCCATATCCATTCGAAAATGCTTGCAATATTCCAGATCCAGTTCACTTTTTTGGGCCAAATCGGAGATGTGCCGCTCCACTTCTTCCACAAAACAGGAATATTTTCCCATTGAGAGAAGGGCGTCCCATTCATTCAGCTTCTGAGAGATTTCATAGGGAATGCGCTTTGGATGAAAATTTTCTAAAGAGCAAATGTGCTTTTTCCCGGCAATATCGTTGTTGGCAGCCCGAAAAAGTGAATCGAATACTTTCGGAGCTTGTGTCAGCAAGACGTTTGAAGCATAGTAGCAGAATAAAGAAACCGAAAGGTGTTTTTGCGCCGCTTCCACAATTTTTTGACAGTAGGAAACAAGGGATGCAGCCTCAAACTCCGGCTTTTCCAAAATGGCGGTCAATAAAGCGTTTTCTTTCTGGAAAAACAGCGCCTCCCGCACTGAACCGGGAAGAGAGTCTATAAGCTCTTCTGTGATGTTTTGCAGGGCATACCGCTGCCAGGCAGATAGAGTTTCTGCTTGACGGCTGAAAAAGAGGCACAGGGAAAAACGGGAGAAGGCGCTATAGGGAAGAGATATCTTTTGTCCTTTTTCCAAAACAGCGGCTTCTGCTAATTCCGGTTCCGAAGAAAGGGAATACCAGAAGTTTTTCTGAAGTTCACTTTGAGATTCCAGCCACTTTCTTCCAAACAGTTTTTCTTCTCGTTCCCGTTTGTCGCTGCAAGCTTTTTGTACTGCGGATCCGATGATTTTCTGAAGCTCGGGATATTGGATGGGCTTTAGAAAATAATCAAAGGTGTGAAGCTCCACGGCCTTTTTTGCATAGCTGAAATCCGCATATGCCGTGCAGAACAGCGTAATGATTTTCATGTCTTGGTCACGAACCCAGGAGAGCAGGGAGATTCCACTTTCTCCCGGCATTTCGATATCTGTTACCAACACATCTATTTCGTGTTTGAGAAGAATAGTCTTTGCCTTTGCAGCGGTTTGGGCGGTATAGACCATATCAATGCCGATCGCTGCGAAGTCCAGAGCGTTTACAATGCCCTGAAGCACATCGTATTCGTCATCTACCAATAGAAGGTTCATAGGATATGTCTCTCCTGGTGTTATTCAGTAAAAAATGATTGCGGAGTTTTTGCGCTGTGCGGATACAGGAAATCTCAAGCTTTTTCGGAGATCCCGATTTCATTTTCAAAGCAGGGAACGCGGACCTCAACCTCCGCGCCGGGAGAACGATTGCGGAAAGTCAAAGAAAAGTTTTCTCCGTATAGCAGGGAAAGGCGCTTACAGATATTTCTTATTCCAATGCAGCGGTTTTCCGTATCGGAAAAAAGCTGATTCCTTTGATTAAAAAGATCCAACTGTTCAGCGGAAAACCCTTTCCCGTTATCCCGGATCAAAATAGAAAGCTCTCCTTTTTCTGTTTGGGAAATGGAAAGAGAAAGCGTTAGCGCGCTTTTTTCTACTTCCGCATATTTGATGGAATTTTCCACAAATGTGATGATCAAAAGCGGAGGAACCAGGTATTGTCCGGCATTTTTCGCCATGTGAAGATCCAAAGGGATCTCTGTCCTTTGCCGGATATTTTGAATATCGAGAAACTCCTGTACCATGGAGAGCTCTGTTTCCAAGGGCAGCAGAGAAAAGCCGTTTGAGAAGAGATATCTCACATAGTGGGAGAGCTTCATGCAGAAAAACTGAATTCGCTCGGTTTCCTCATTTTGCGCCATACTGAATAGAATGCTGAAGCAATTCAAAAAGAAGTGGGGCTTGATCTGAAGCTGGTAGAATTCCAGCCTGGTTTTGGCAAGATCCAGTTCTTTTTCATAATAGTCTATCTTCAGTGTTTGAAATTGCTTTTCCAAAGAATCGAAGGCATTTACAGCTTCATTTAGTTCCACAAAGCCCTTGCGGGTATTTTCTGCACGGTAAGAGGAGTATTCCGCAATGTGATCTTGAAACCGCTTCAATGGATCTTCAATATGGCGCTTAAAGTAGATCAGCGTATAAAGACAGAAAATCAACAGTGTAAAAAATACGGTGGTCAATATAAAAATCAAAGTTGTCGTATTGGTACGATCAATATAAGGCGTGTCGAAAACCTGAAGGGAAAGGGTGGTTCCCGGCAGCTCATATTCTTTGCGGAAGCTGGATTTCCGTTGGTCGCCGCCGCTGGTATAAAGTTCTGCGAGATCTGCATTGATCAGGCGGTAGCCGCCGCGCTCAGTCAATGCAGTATCCTGCAGGTCACGCAGCAGGGTATTGCAGGAGATCCATCCGGTAATATGATTTTCCCCTTCAGAGTAGCACTGGAAAAGATAGGGGATCTCGTCCAAAAGGACGCAGCCCCATCGCGAGCTTTTCGGAAATCCAAAGGAAGCAAACTGATGCTGCAGATACTCTTTCATGCTTTGATTTTGCGCATAAGAGACCTCCGTAGAGAAGTAAGCTGTTCCGGTGCTCTTTTCACTGTTCCAAAAGAAAAAGCTGAAGTCCTTGGCCCAATAATTTCTCTGATATGCAAGTTCGCTGTACAGGCTGCGAATCTCCACGTTTACCCGATGAGTATCCTCCAAGGCCTCGATATTCTTGATCTGAGAACTGTTCTGCAGGGTTTCCACAAGGTAATAGTTTGTTGTGGTGATACGCTTATGTACGATCTCCAGCTGTTCCTTGAGTATGGAGTCTGTTTTCTCATCGGAGATCTTTTGGCTGGCATGATAAGAGTACAGCAGAAGAAGAACGCCAAAAACAGCTATGGTGAATGCCAGCAGGAGCATGAAAAGCAATATCTTTTTCAGGGAGGGCATACCCCTTTTTAATGGTTTCTCCATGTTTACGACCACTTTCCCTTTTATACCATGTAGTATTTTGCAGAGCATAGCCTGTAGCTTTGTAAAGAAAAACGTTTGAGAAGTTCTCTCCTTCGCTTAGAGGCTTTTAAGATAGCGCTCAAGCCTTGGGCTGCCTGACGCTTTTCTTTTGCAGTGCCTGTGCCGCGGCAATAAAGGCAAAACCCAGCAGTGCAAAAATGCAAAGAACAAAATAGAGCCCCGCATAGCTTCCCGTAATGGTTAAAATAAGGCTTAAAACAGGCCCGATGCACCCCTGGCCAAGGAAGCTGGCGCACATGATAACCGAGGCAAATTCCGAGAAATGCCGCTGCCCCATAATATCCCCGATAATGGTAGAGGGTGCATTTTCCGCTAAGGGATAGGATAAAGCACAAAGCAGCACAGAGCACCAAACCGGCCATAGAATAGCGGCTTCCAGATGCGTCCAGAAAACCATCAGCATGCTGGCAAATAGAAAGCTGCCTGTTAAAAAGGCCACATATCCCGATGGCTTCATCCGGCTGGAAAGCCAGCCGCTGAACACAATGGTAAAACCGCTGAGAAGCGTTAAGATACCCATAAACCCGCTGGCTGTTGTATCCGGCATACCATGCTCCTGCATAACAGTGGGACCATAGGTTTTATAGCCGGAAATCAAAGTGCCCAGAAACAGGATCCCAAGAAATACCAGATAAAAGGCCGGCTTTTTCAGAGCTTGGCGCAAGGAAAGCCCCTCCATAGCGGAACTGCAGGTCTGCACCGCATCTTCTACAGAAAGCCTTTCCCAACCGAAAGGCTTTTGATGCAGCTGATCAGGATCCTTAATCAGAAAAAGCTCACAAGGAATATTGATCACAAAGATACTAGCAGCCATGATCTGATAAGCGGGCCTCCAGCCAAAGCGCTCGATCAGCCAACCGGCAAAAAGGATCCAGAAGCCGCCGCCGAATCCGGTAGAGGCAAAGGTGATCCCCAGAATTTTTTTCCGTTTTTCAAAAAACCAGTCTGCAATGACCATGGAGCAGGGCCCCTGCATTCCAAAGCCAATCAGCAGTCCGTTTATGGCCCCCGCCAGATAAAAGCTCCAGAGAGAATGGGAAACTGAACAGATCAGCATATTCCCGCAGCAGCAAACAGTTCCAAGCATCAGGGAATATCGGGCGGTGATCCGGCGAATGAGCTCCCCGCCGAACAGAGAGATCAAGCAGCCAACAGCAGACCCAATGGTGGACATATAAACCAGCTGAGAGACAGGCAGCTGAGTATCGGCGCAGATCTGCGCGAAGAAGATGCCAAAGGTTCCCGCGGCACCTACATGAGACAGCATGATCACGAAAACGCCTGCTGCGGCGCGATACCCGTAAAACTTTTCTTTTTTCATTTTGCAAACAAGACCTTTTCCGTCTGCCGCGCTGCTTTTAGTATAGCATATACGGAAGCAGAATGCCACAAATGCCAAAATATCCCAATTCTAAAATTGGGATATCAGGCAGATGCTCAGCAGAACTTATTTTTTATTCGTAAGTATGTCCGCTGCTGATCCCGGGTTTTGCCTCCCCAAGCGGTAGCCAATCTATAAACTTCTTTATGAACGTATCCCAGAAATCCCAATCATGAGATCCGGGGCCCTCAAACCAGTCCACAGGGTAATTTATGCCGCGCAGGAAATCTCTGTATTCCTGGTTTTCCGGGAGCAGAAAATCCTCTGTGCCGCAGCACATGAATATTTTGGGGATATCTCCCTTTTCTGCCATTACCTTCTGCGCCAGCGCCTTATAATCCTTGTCGCTGCCCCTCAGCTTGGATAAATCTCCAAAAATGCGGGTCCAAAAGGATCTGTCTTCCAGATATTTTGGAGAGAGCGCAGTGATTTTTGGAGCTTCGTCTACAATGCCGTCTATGATAACTCCTGCGGAGAGGCTGCCAATGTATCCGAAGGTGTGGTTATATTTCAACCCATTTACCAGAGCGCCGTACCCACCCATAGAAAGGCCGGCGATAAAGGTGTCTTCTCGCTTGTGGGAAAGCGGAAAGGTCTTCCTGGTGTACTCTACCAGCTCTTCCCCAATAAATTTTCCGAACCGTCCCTGTGTCTCTGGAATATCGATATAAAACAGGTTCTCGCCTGAGGGCATAAATACCATAAGGTCTTTGTCCTGTGCCCACCGCTGAATGTTGGTCCCGCCGATCCAATCCACATGGCTTCCCAGTCCGCCGTGCAGCAGGTAAAGAGCCTTGTATTCCTTGATGTCTCTTTGCTCGTGCTGTGTAAACATGGTTTTATCCGTGGGAATAATGGCGTTCATTGTTATCGTGCGGCTTAAAGAATCGGAATAGAAAGTACATTCAAACAGTCCCATAAAAAATCCTCCTGAAAATTGATAAAGATGTTATTTCCTTTTTTACAAGCATTAGCCCTTTACAGCCCCCAGCATAATACCGTTTGCAAAGTACTTTTGCAAAAATGGATAAATAAGCAAAATAGGAAAGATGGCTACAAAGGCGATTGCCATACGTATTGATACCTGCGGGATTTGCATAGCTCCTCCGGAGCTGATAGAGGAGTGGGCGGAAAGCGCCTGAATATCCTGTATCATACGGTTCAGCAGCGCTTGAACACTGAGCATTCCGGAATCGCTGATGTAATAAAGCCCGTTTGTCCAGTCGTTCCAGTAAGCAAGCCATGTAAACAGCCCTATGGTCACTAAAATAGGCTTACTCAGCGGCAGGGCGATTTTTGCGTAAATGGTCAGGTAGCCTGCTCCGTCAATCTTTGCCGCCTCATAAATATCGTTGGGAATATTGGTCGTAAAAAAGGTGCGCGCCAAAATGATATTGAATGCTCCCATGAGCAGATTGGGAAGCAGGTAGGCCAGAAGTGTGTTCTTAATATGAAAGGTATTGGTCCACATGATGTAAGAAGGCACCAGGCCACCGGAAAAAAGCATAGTAAAAAACACGTAGAAATTCAGTGCCCTTCGGCCCGGAAGATCCTTTAAAGAAAGGGGAAAGGCCATTAAGGTGGTAAGCAGCAGGCTGAGCGCAGTACCAATTACCGTTACCAGGATCGTGATCCCATAGGCGCGAAAAATGGTAGAGGCGTTTTGCAGAATATAGCGATACGCGCCAAGACTGAATTTTTCCGGGAAGAAGGAATACCCGTTGACTACCAAGGTGTTTTCCTCTGTGATAGAGGACATGAACAAAAGCACCATAGGGAGAACTGTGATCAGAGTAACGCCAATAAGAACAATATTTATCATAGTTTGATAAGCAGTTTGCCCTTTTGTACGAATCATTGCCATTGTCCCCCTTTTCTTAAAAAATCGCATTTGCCGAGCTGACCTTGCGGACGATCAGATTGGATAAAAGCACCAGTGTAAAGCCTACTACAGCCTGGATTAAGCTTGCTGCGGCGGATCTTCCAATCCCTCCCGCGCTGGTCATGGCTCGATATACATAAGTATCCACTGTATTGGTAACAGCGAACAGAGATCCGGAATTCTGCGGAACCTGATAGAACAGACCAAAATCGGAATAGAAAATGCGCCCGATCTGCATGAGAAGCATTGTTACTATAGGAGGAACCAGATGGGGCAGCGTGATGTTCTTGATTTGGCACCATTTTCCGGCGCCATCCAGCTCCGCAGCTTCATAATAACCGGGGTCAATCCCTGAAATTCCGGCAATATAGATCAGAGTCCCATAGCCCACGCCCTTCCAGCAGTTTGTAAGGATCAGGATCAAAGGCCACCAGGTGGTATCGTTGTACCACTGAATAGGCTTTTGGCCTAAAGCGGGCAGAATGGTTTTGTTCATTAAGCCGTTTTCATGGCTCAAAAGCGCGAAAACGATATAGCTGACCACAACGATGGAAATCAGAAATGGCAGCAGGATTGCGCTTTGATACAGCTTTTTCAGCCGGCTGCTGAGAACATCGGTAATGAAGATCGCAAGGAGAATCCCGACTGCCATATTTACCAGAATAAAAGCCACGTTGTACAGCAAAGTGTTTCGCAGGATGATAAACGAATCCTTAGATTGAAAGAGGTAACGGAAATTTTCTGTCCCATTCCAGGGGCTGCCGAATATCCCATCGTTCACATTGTACTTCTTGAACGCAATTACGATCCCGGCCATAGGGATATAATTGTTTATGAAGAGATAAACAGCCCCCGGTATGACCATCAAATAGAGGGGCAGATATTGCCAAAGCTTTGCGGCGTTTTTTCTTCCTTCACGCATGGCCTATTTTCTCCCTTCACGCCGAAACTTCGGCGAATTTTTAGTCTTTTATTTCGGAAGACTACTCTTCCTTTGCGGCCAGCCATTCATTTAACTGTTTTTGCTTTTCATCTATGACCTTCTGCAGCCCGGCAGCGTAAAGGGCATCGTTAAAATCCTTAAGCCCGCTCTCGATATCGATCACGCCGAAGGCCAGGTCCTTTTTGTACTGTTCATAGACGGTATTCAGCTGAGCCATCTCTGTGGAAACCACGCTGGAATCAAAGGTGAAGCCATAGGCCTTCGACTTCATCATGCTTCCGTTATATTCCTTATACTGCTCCCAGATATCCACAGGATTTCCTACCCAAGGAGTGGTGATAAATTGGTTGGGATAAATGAAGCCCATATCATTGTGATACCCTACGCTGCTTGCGTCTACGCCTTCAGGATAGGTAGCCAGGCCTTCTTCGTTTTTGACCCAGTCTTCCCCTTCGATGCCCCAGTTCAGAAGATCCATAAATTCCTGACTGGTATAAGCCCAGTTCAAAAACTTCATGGCCTTTCTGGGATCCTTTGAGGCATTTGCGATAGAGTAAACACAGGAATTTGTCCCGTTTGTGCCCTTAAAGCCTTTTCCAATCGGGATGATCTCCAAGGGATATCCGCACTGGCTTTCTTTTTCAACGGCGCTGTTGGGCTTGATGTAAGAGAAGAAGGAGAAGCAGTTTCCCGCTTTCATCCGCACTATGGCGTCATCCTGGCTTACAGCAATATCCTGGGAGATATAGCCTGCCTGATACCATTCCCGGGCGATTTCACAGAAGGTGCGATACTGCTCGCTTTCAAACCAGTTCGTTACCGTTGTGGTTTGTCCATAGTCCTCCAGTACTCCGAACATACTGCCCAGATTATCCGTCCAGCCATTGTCCATCAGGCCCATAATGGCGTCAGAGCCATCTACCGCCGTAATGTTAGGGTGTGCTTCCTTAACCTTGGCAAAAAGCGCTGTCAACTGCTGATAGCTGTTGTAGTCGTCTGTAGAAACGCTGAAATCTTCTGTTTTATAGCCGAGTTCCTGAAAGAGATCCTGCCGCACGATTAGGCCTACCGGATAGCCCCGTTCCCGCATTTGTGCAAAGCCAACCAGAAAATCTCCGATATAGGGGGTGAAAGCTTCCTCTTCTCCCAGTACCGAAATGATGTCTTTTGCTTCATCAAGATAATCCGCACAATTTACAATATATTGCGATTCAATGTAGGTGGCGAATTCATTGGACATGGCCGGGAAGAGATCCAAATCTTCATTGGCGGCCAGCATGAGAGGCAGCTGCTGAAAATAGGTGCCAAAGGTCATAGGAATCAAATGGACCTTCATATTAAGCTCCTTCATGGCAAGATCGCTGACCGCCTGCTCTACCTTGCCTTGATTGCTGCCTTCTTTTGCCACAACATAGAGGAAGTTCACTTCATAGGGTTCTTCTGTGGAAGCACTATCCTCTTTTGAAGCATCGGCAGAAGTTTTGCTGCTTTCTGTTTTGGAAGGTGCTGAGCTTTCGCCGCCTCCGGGAGAGCAGCCGGCAAAGAGGGCGATCAAAAGCATGCAGCTGAGAATGAGAGCAAATAATTTCTTTGTCATGGAAATTCCTCCTAAAATAAAAAATCGAATTGAGCTCAGAGCTTTTCCTGAGCTTTTATGATTTTTATTTTATCGAAACGCAGCAGAAAATGGTATCAAAATACCGCGCTCAATTATCGAAATCTCGGGAAAAGGATCCGCTTTTCTTAATTCTATCCAATCTGCATTTGACAATGAAAGGCTTATCCACAGCTTGTCTGCTGTTTTCCGCAGTGGGGTAAATGGGCTGTGCCTGCGCGCTGTTGGCAAACGGGCATCAAAGCAAGACGCTGCCGTGAAGACCGATGCGCCAGTTTCGAAAAGCCTGAGAGGGCTTTCGAGATTTTTGAACCCCCCTGGCGGAAATGACGGAAAAATGTAAAGAAAAGAGGGCTTGACAATCCCGGAGCGGAGCGATATAATTATCTTCGTTGTATTGGTATGATATGACGCAGAAGACCCCTGCCTTACGGCGGATGGGAGGGATATACATGGCTGAAATTCGGATCAAGGAGAATGAATCCCTGGACAGCGCGCTTCGCCGCTTTAAGAAGCAGTGCGCCAGAGCAGGCGTCATTCAGGAGGTTCGCAAGAGAGAGGCTTATGAAAAGCCTTCTGTCAAGCGGAAGAAGAAGTCGGAAGCAGCTCGCAAGCGCAAGTACAAGTAAGGCTGCTCACAATGCACTTTCGGAAGCGGGCGGAAGCCCGCTTTTTTGTTCCCGAAAATCGGGGACAATGGGAGATATGATTTTATGGCTTTTTTTCGACCTACCGCTATGAGGCGGGGGCTTACGGACCTGACCCCGGAATTTTTATCCGGGCTGGGAGTTCGGGCCCTGCTGCTGGATGTGGACAACACGGTGGCCTCTTATACCTCTCACCAGCCCATACCGGGCGCGGTGGAATGGGCTGGCCGCATGGTGGAAGCCGGTTTTCGGGTACTGATCGTTTCCAATAATTTTAAGAAGCGGGTGGAGCCCTTTGCCGCGAAATTCGGCCTGGGGTGCATCAGCTTTGCCATGAAGCCCCTGCCCTTCGGCTATCTGAAGGCCCGCTCCCTGCTGAAGATGAAATGCAGGGAGTGCGCCATCATCGGCGACCAGATTTTCACCGATGTGATCGGGGCCAATCTGTGCGGCATGAAATCCGTGCTGCTTTCCCCCATTGAGGAAGAGGAGGGCTTTACCTTCAAGGTGCGCAGGCATTTTGAAAAGGGGCTGCGCAGAAAATTTGAAAGCAGGAGGGATATTTTATGAAAAATCCTATTGAGCGCTTGCAGGAGACGCTGCTTCACGGCGATCCCCAAAAGGCCGCTCTTGTTTTTTCCGAGCGGAACCGCCGGTATTTTACGGAATTTCCCGCCACGGACGGCGCGTTGCTGGTCACGGCGGAAAAGGCCTATTTGCTGATGGATTTCCGCTATGAAGAGGCCGCCCGGTACAAGGCGAAAAACTGTGAGGTCACCGGCTTCTCCGACCTGAACGGCAAGCTGGGAGAGCTTTTGGAAAAGCACGGCGTAAAGGCGGTCTACCTGGAAATGGAGCAGCTTTCCGTAGCCCAGGCAAGGCGGTTTGAGAAGGCCTTTAGGGCCCACGGCGCGGAGGCTCTGCTGGACGATTCCCTGGACAGTGTGATTCGGGCCCAGCGCATGATAAAATCTCCGGAGGAGGTCAAAAAAATCGAAGCCTCCCAGGAGATCACAGACGCGGCCTTTCGGCACATTCTGCCCTTTATCCGGGAAGGCGTAACAGAGCGGGAGCTGGCCCTGGAGATCGAGTTTTTCATGCGGAAAAACGGCGCGGACAATGTGGCCTTCGAGCTTATCGTGGCGGCGGGGAAGAATGGCTCCCAGTGCCATGCCGTGCCCTCGGAAAACCAGGTGCGAAAGGGCGACTTTATCACCATGGATACCGGGGCTTTGCTGGACGGCTACCATTCCGATATGACCCGCACCGTGGCACTGGGCCATGTTTCAGCGGAGCAGCGGGCGGTGTATGAAACGGTCCTGCGGGCTCAGCTGGCGGTGATCGATGGGGTAAAGCCCGGCATGCCCTGCTGCGAGGTGGATAAGATCGCCAGGGAGATCATTGAAAAGGATTACCCCGGCGCCTTCGGCCACGGCCTGGGCCACGGGGTGGGCTTTGAAATTCACGAGTGGCCCCGCTTTGCCGCCCACGACAGCACTCCCTGCGCGGAGGGCATGGTCATCACCGATGAGCCGGGCATCTATCTCCCGGCAAAATACGGCGTGCGCATCGAGGATATGCTGCTTATTACGGCGGAAGGCTGCCGCAGCCTGACCAAGTCCCCCAAGGAGCTGATCGAGCTGTAAGAAAAAATTCCCACTTTTTCTTGAAATCAGCTCGGAAATAAGGTATACTGGCGTTAGTAGGGACAAAGAGTAACGTTTTGGCTGGATATTTTCGTAAGAGCTTGCTTCCCTGCAAGTCCTTTTGTCCTTGCCCTGATGCCTTTCTCTCATATCTAAATCTCTAACAACTCATATCTGAATTTGGAGGTCATATTTATGGTAACTGCAGGCGATTTTAGAAACGGCGTTACATTTGAAATGGATGGCGGCGTGTATTCCATCATCGAATTCCAGCATGTAAAGCCCGGCAAAGGCGCTGCTTTTGTGCGCACCAAGATTCGCAATGTCATCAGTGGGGCTGTCACAGAGAAAACCTTCAACCCCAACGACAAATTCCCCACCGCTTTCATTGAGCGGAAGGACATGCAGTATCTGTACAGCGATGGCGACCTGTACTATTTCATGGATAACGAAACCTACGAGCAGATGCCCATCAACGGCAACGTGCTCAGCGATAACTTCAAGTTCGTGAAGGAAAACATGGAGTGCAAGGTGCTGTCCTATAAGGGCAACGTGTTCGGTGTGGAGCCTCCGAACTTCGTGGAGCTGGAGGTTACTAAGACCGAGCCCGGTGTGAAGGGCGATACCGCCACCAACACCCTGAAGCCCGCTACTCTGGAAACCGGGGCCGAGATCCGTGTTCCCCTCTTTATCAATGAGAACGAGATGATCCGCGTGGATACCCGTACCGGCGAGTATATGGAGCGCGCCTAAAGAAAAGCAGCGGTGCATGTTCTGCGCCGGCTCGGCGCAAAATAGTGCCGGAACGCTGTATAACTGATCCCGGCGCGTTGACGCCGGCAGAAAGTAAAGGAGAATAGCAATGACAAATTCAGAACGGGCTTCTTATATCCGCGGTTTGATGGAAGGCTTGGAGCTTGATCCCAAGGCCAAGGAGACCAAGGTGTTCAATGCCATCATAGAGCTGTTGGACGATCTGTGCGTTTCCGTGGAAGAGCTGGAGGACGGCTTCGATCTTCTCTCCGAGCAGGTGGATGAGATCGACGAGGACCTGGGCAATGTGGAAGAGGATTTCTACGGCCTGGAAGATGATGATTGCGGCTGTGGCTGCGGCCATCATCACCATGGTGATTTTGAGGACGCCGAGTTTGAGGTGACCTGCCCCAGCTGCGGCACCACCATTCCCCTGGACGATGATATGCTGGACGAGGACGGCATCGTCTGTCCGCACTGCGGCGAAAGCCTGGAGTTCGACTACGATGACGACGAGGATTGCGGCGGCGGTTGCTGCTGCCACAGCGAGGAAGAAAAGTAATTTTATCTGTAAAAGTAAAGACTCGGGGTGAAAGCTTTCACCCCGAGTCTTTTTTACTTTTGAAGGATACAGAGCGCTGCGGCATTTCGATATATAATGTCTGTTTGGAACACCTCCATGCTGTCTCCAAATCGCTGAATAGTCTCTTCAATTTGCAGGCAATAGGAAAAAATGTGCTCCAGAATATGGCTGTCCCGGTCAGGATGCTTCATACAATACCACCTCTTCCTTTTTGATGGCGGCCAGAAAATGCTCGTCCAGGCTGGCTGTAGTGAGAAGATCTACCGGAAGCCCCAGCGCGTCCTCCAAATCGACGAGCAATCCGGCCAGCGCAAGACCGCGTATCTTTCCTTTGCCAATTCGGAGATCGATATCGCTGGTTTCCGTCATATCTCCCCGCGCATAGGAGCCAAAAAGATAGATGCGTTCCGCTCCGTAAGACTTTGCCAGCGGCGCAATGATATCGCGAAGCTGTGAAATTGTATATTGTGCAGCCATAATAACGCCTCCGGTCAAAATACGTTTTTCTATCGCTAGTATAACAGAAATCAGGAGAAATTTGTCAGCAGCTAAAAATTTTTATATGAGACTTTGCTGTTACGGATTGCTCACCCGGTAAAAATCATGCCCCATTGCTTCATCGGGTACAAACCGTGTCAGCCCGCTGCCGTACAGTTTTATGATATCTATGAAATGGTGGGGCTTTATGATAATAGAGTTCATTCTTTGCTTCCTTCCTCTCCCCGATAGGAGGCGGTGAAGCTTCCCAGAACGCCGGTTTGGTACCGGGGCGGCTTTGGTTTCCAAACGGCCCGGCGGCGCTCCAGCACAGCACGGATCTCTTCTTCTGTCTTCTTTTTCCCCTGTATCCCGCAGATCCGCAGGACCCTTGCGGGAATATCGATTTCGATCAGGTCGCCCTCCTCCACCAGGGCAATGGGGCCGCCCTCCGCCGCCTCGGGAGATACGTGTCCGATGGCGGGCCCTTTGCTGGCGCCGGAGAAGCGCCCGTCTGTAATAAGGGCGATGGAGGCGGATAGTTCGGGATCGGAGGAAATGGCCTCTGTGGTGTAAAACATTTCCGGCATGCCGCTGCCCTTGGGGCCTTCATAGCGGATGATCACCCCGTCGCCGGGCTGGATCTCATGGCGCAGTACGGCGGCGATGGCGTCCTCTTCACAGTCAAAGGGCCGGGCGCGCAGCACGGCCCGGTGCATTTCCTTCGGTACGGCGCTGTGCTTTACCACACTGCCCTTGGGGGCCAGGTTTCCCTTCAGCACCGCTACCGTTCCGTTTTTGCCAATGGGGTCGTCAAAGCTGCGAATGATATCGGTGCGGGAAAGCCCGGTTTCCCGGAGATACCTGTCACAGCCTTCGTAGTAGCCGTTTTCCCGCAGCTCCTTCAGGTTTTCTCCCAGGGTCTTTCCGGTAACGGTCATGGCGTCCAGGTGCAGCATGGAGCGGATCTCCTCCATGATCCGGGGCACGCCGCCCGCATAGTAGAAATACTGGGCGGGCCAGCGCCCGGCGGGGCGGATATCCAAAAGATAATGGGCGTTTTGGTGGATGCGGTCAAAGTCGTCCGCAGAAAGGGAAACGCCGAATTCCCTGGCAATGGCGGGGAGATGGAGCAGGGTATTGGTAGAGCCGGAAATGGCGGCGTGTACCATCACGGCGTTTTCAAAGCTTTCCCTTGTGACGATTTTGCGGGAGGTAAGCCCGGAATAGGCCAGCTCGGCGGCCCGCTCTCCGGCGGCCCTGGCGGCCTTTTTCAGCTCCACGCAGGTGGCGGGCATTAAAGCCGTGCCCGGCAGCATCAGCCCCAGGGCCTCCGCCATGATCTGCATGGTAGAGGCGGTGCCCATAAAGGAGCAGGCGCCGCAGGAGGGACAGGCATGATGCTTGTAGTAGGTGAGCTGCTCCTCCGTGATCTCTCCCCGGCGGTACATGGCGCTGTATTTGCCGATCTGCTCCAGGGTCAAAAGCTCCGGCCCCGCCTCCATTACGCCGCCCGTTACCACAATGGCGGGAAGATCCAGCCGGCCGATGGCCATCAGCTGGGCGGGAACGGATTTATCACAGCTGGAAAGGAAAACCCCCGCGTCAAAGGTGGTGGCGCTGACATGGATCTCAATGAGATCGGCTATGGTGTTCCGGGAGGCCAGGGAGTAATTGCCCCCGTCATGACCCTGAGACATGCCGTCGCACATATCGGTGGCAAAATATAAGGCGGATTTTGCCCCCTTGCTGTCAGCCCCCGCGGCGGCAGCCTGGGAAAGCCCCAGCAAATGAGCGCTGCCGGGATGGCTCTGCCCATAGGTGCTTTCAATGATCACCTGGGGCTTTGCGAGGTCCTCCGCCGTCCATCCCATTCCCATCCGCAGAGGATCCATTTCCGGCGCGATTTTTCGTACTTCCTGGCTTTTCAGCATATTACTTCCTCCCGAAGTGAAATCTGAGCTTGAAGAATACGCTTTCAGTATACCATTGTTTTTGCGGATTGTACAGGGGCGGCGAGGCGCCGCAGCCACACGACGGCGAGGCGCCGCGGCCACTCGTGAAGATAGCAGGCGGTATTTGCAAGTGTGCGGCCCGACCGGAAGTAAAACCGGCCTCATCCTCTTATTGTCATTCTGAGTCACCGAAGGTGGCGAAGAATCTCGGCTAGATCCCAGCCTGTGATTAAAAAGCCCTTCATGCGCCGGTTGCTGCTAACCGAGATCCTTCACTGAAAGCAAAGCAAGCTTTGCTTTTGTTCAGGATGACAGTGTGTGAAAATCGCTAGTGCGCTAAATTTGGAATTTAGCAGCGTACCGCTGCACCAACTCGTGAAGATAGTGCACGGCATTTGTATGTGTGCGGCCCGACCGGAAGTAACATTGACTTCCTCTTTCCATTGTCATTCTGAGTCACCGAAGGTGGCGAAGAATCTCGGCTATATCTCAGCCGGTGATTACAAATTCCCCTTCATGTCATGCGCCGGTTGCTGCTGGCCGAGATCCTTCGTCAAGAAGGCGCGAAGCGCCTTTTTTCCTCAGGATGACAGTGTGTGGGGGTCGTTAGTGTGCTAAACAATAATTTATCATCTCTGCCCTGCTCCCATCTTTCAAATTCCTTTCTTTATAGAGTATAAAATTGACTTTTGTTCTTTCTATGCGGTATACTGGTGTAGAATGATGGAAAAGTGGGAAGGGTAAGGACGGGGAGTTGATGAAATTGAAGTTTGTGGAGCTGGCGGGCGTTCGTTTTGGCGAGGGCCTGCCGAAGATCTGTATTCCGCTGACAGGCGGCGGAATGCCCGCCCTGCTCAGTGAGCTGTGGGCGGTAAAGCATTTGCCTGCCGATCTCTATGAATGGCGGGGAGACCATTATTTCGGAAGCTATTCTGAGGCGCTGCGCGCCCTGGAGGAAACGCTGGAGGGGAAGCCCCTGCTGTGTACCGTGCGGACCAAGGGGGAAGGCGGGCAGGCGGAGCTGGCCCCGGACGCTTACGAGGCCTTTTTGTCCGGCCTTTTGGACCAGGGGGGCTTTCAGCTTTTGGATATTGAGCTTTCCTGCGGCGAGGAACGGGTGCGCAGGCTGGTGGAAAAGGCCCACGAAAAAGGCGTGGGCGTGGTGATCTCCCGCCACTGCTTTCAGGAAACGCCGCCGGAGGAAGAAATTTTTCATACCCTGGAAAAAATGAAAAAGCTGGGGGCGGATCTGCCGAAAATGGCGGTCATGCCCAAAAGCCCCGGGGATGTGTTAACGCTGCTTTCCGCCACGCTGCGGGCGAAGGAGCGGTTGGGCCCGGTCATTACCATGGCCATGGGAAACCTGGGAAAGCTGAGCCGGGTCAGCGGCGCGGTGTTCGGCTCCTGCCTGACCTTTGCCGCCGGGCAGTCCCCTTCCGCGCCGGGGCAAATCAACGCGGAGGATCTGCGGGCCATTCTGGAGGATCTGGACCCAACGGAATCACTTTAAGAACCTGTATTCACAACCTGTAAGCACCATCTGAGCGGTCTTTTGGAAGGCGTTCTGCGTTAAATTTTCTTGCAATACGCCAGTATTCCTGCGAAAATTTACCTTGAACGCCTCCCAAAATCCTCGCCCATCCGGCACTTTCGGTTATGAATACAGGTTCTAAGAAAGAAGGGGGAACCTTCATGAAAAATGATATCGACGCTTTGCTGGAGGCCATGTTTCGAAACGGGAAATTAAATCTCAAAGGGAATTCCGAAAAGAAACCGGCCTCACCGGAGAAAAAGGAACCCGTTTCTCTGGAATGGGATCCGCTGGAAAACAGCAGCCAGGCCCAGCAGGCCTTACAGGCTGTGGAGCAGGGAAACCATGAGATCTCCAAAGCTTTGCAAAAAAATCTGGAGCAGCTGGCCCGGGACGCCGAGGCGGAGCTGAAGGGCCTGGAGCAGCATTTGCAGCAGGACGGCGTGGGGGCTGTTTCCGCCGGAAACGCCGGCAGCGAAAAGGACCTGGAGGCGGCCTTTGCGGCAGCCCGCCGGGAGGCGGGAGAGGCGGTCCTGGGCCAGGAGGAATTCCTTTCTTCCCTTCTCATCGCGTTTAAGCGGCCCTTTGTGGCGGGGAGGGAGGAAAACACCCCGCTGTGCAGGGCGGCGGTGCTGGGAAAACCCGGGACTGGGAAGCACAGCGCCCTCATGACTATTGCCGCCTCTCTGGGAAGGCAGGGGGTGCTGAAAAGCCCGAAGCTTGTCAGCCTGGACCTGGGAAATTACCGGGAGCCGGGCTCGGAAAAGCTGTTTATTCAGGATCTGTACGCCGCGCTGAAAAGCGGGGCCAGCGGCCTGGTGTTTGAGCATTTTGAGCAGTGCCATCCTTCCGTTTTGCCGTTGGTTTCCTCTCTGTTCCGGGAAGGAAGCATCCCACTGCCCTCCCGGTACGCGGAGCAGAAGGGTCTGCTGGTGGATATCGGAAACGCCCTGGCGCCGGGGGTGATCTCCAGCTTGTCCGGGGCGGGCAAATATTTGTTTTTGCTGACGGAGAAAAGCGAAACGAAGCTTGCGGACGCCTTCGGAATGCCCTTCTTGTCCGCGCTGGACGATTTGTGCGAGACAAAGCCCTTCTCAGAGGAAAGCCTCAAGCGGATCGCGGAAAAGGTGCTGAAGGCTTTCTGTGAACGGGCAAACAAACAGCTTCATTTTACCCTTACTTACGATCCTTCCGCGGTGAACGCCCTGGCGGACGCCTTTCTTCCGGAGCAGGGCGCGGCGGCCATTCAGGAAGAGGCCGATCGGCTGTACCGCGCCCTCAGCGAGGCAAAGCTGAAGCAGGGGCTCACCGCCCTTACCGGCAAGGTGATACAGGCGGAAAACGGCCTTGCGGTCCGGTATGAGCGGGAGGGGGAAGAAAAGCTCCTTCAGGCCGAGGGTGCTTCCGGAGACGCCGCCCGGGAGGCGGCGGTACAAAGCGTAAAGCAGGAGCTTTCGGAGATCGTGGGCCTTCGTGAGATCAAGGAGTACATTTTGTCCTTGGAGGACAATTTCAAA
This sequence comes from Bacillota bacterium, assembly GCA_021771115.1. GTDB lineage: Bacteria > Bacillota > Clostridia > Oscillospirales > Acutalibacteraceae > Acutalibacter. The sequence goes on from JAETPP010000004.1 coordinate 18,405, forward strand.
ATACAGCAGCTCCGCAGGGAAAAGGGCATGAAGGCGGAGTCCCCCTCCATGCACATGATTTTTACCGGAAATCCCGGCACTGGAAAAACCACTGTGGCCCGGATCGTTTCCCGGTACTTAAAGGCTATCGGTGTGCTGGGCGGCGGCCAGCTCATTGAGGTCACCCGGGCCGACCTGGTAGGCCGGTATGTAGGGCATACCGCCCCCCTGACCCAGAAGGCCATTCAGTCTGCCTTAGGCGGGGTGCTGTTTATTGACGAGGCTTATTCTCTGTTCCGGGGAAAGGACGACAGCTTCGGGCTGGAGGCCATCGATACCCTGGTCAAGGGCATGGAGGATCACCGGGACGGCCTGGTGGTGATCTTAGCGGGCTATTCCCGGGAGATGGAAGAATTTCTCACCGCCAATTCCGGCCTGCGCTCCCGGTTCCCCAATCTCATTGAATTCCCGGACTATACCGGAGAAGAGCTGCTCCTGATTACGAAGAGCATCGTAAAGGGAAAAGGCTATCGCCTGGCGGAGGAATGTGAGAAGCCCCTTCTTGCTTATTTTGAAGCCGCCCAAAGGGAGGGCGACCCCCGCACAAACGGGAATGGACGCATGGCCAGAAACAAGGTGGAGGAAGCGGTGCTCAGCTGTTCCCGCCGGAATATGAAGCTCCCCGAGGAACAGCGGGAGCTGGATCTGCTTTTGCCGGAGGATTTCGGGTTTGCGGATGAAGCAAATGCCAAATCGGAAGCAGGCGTGTGATTTTTGGTGCTGCAAAGCAGGAAAGTCTTGGAAAAATACCGAAAATTCACGGGAAAGAAAGCCGGTGGAGGACCCCTTTTTCTGCGATACGCATTTCGGTAGTTTGGCGGTTTTCAAAAAATACTGTGCTGCTCACTGTCTGGTGGGCAGCTTTTTTTAGGAAAGAAAACGGCAAAGCATGAAACAGGGAAAGACCGCAGAGGAAAGAATCGGTTTTCCAAAACAACAGGGTCGGGCAAGGGAGAAAGCATAAAAAGGTCTTGCTTGTGACGTAGCGTAATGAGGTATACTATCCGCAGGAGGTTGTGAATGTGGAAAAATACAGAGCGATCCCGCCGGGATATATGACCGTGGGCGAAGTTGCAAAAAAGATGGATGTGACGGTTCGAACCCTGCAGCACTACGATAAAGAGAAACTGCTTTCACCGTCCGCCGTGAGCGATGGCGGGCGCAGGCTTTATACCGACAGGGATATTATTAAGCTCCATCAAATATTGTCCCTGAAGCATCTGGGATTTTCCCTGGACGACATCAGGGATAAATTGATCCCGCTGGATGCTCCGGCTGATGTTGCGCAGATTCTCTCAGAGCAGGCTGCTGTTGTCCGGGAAAAAATAAGGAATCTGAAAAAATCTTTGTCAGAGATCGAAGCATTGAAAACGGAAGTGCTGGAGATGCAGCAGGTAGACTTTAAGAAGTACGCGGATATTATCATAAATCTGGAGATGAAAAACGATTTTTATTGGATGATCAAGCACTTTGACAGCGAAATGCTGGATCATATCCGCAGCCGTTTTGACAAAGAGAGCGGCATGGCGTTTTTACAAAAGTTTTTACAGCTGCAGGAGAAAGCAATTCAGCTGTGGGAGGATGGCGTACCCCCTGAAAGCCCGCAGGGGATACAATTTGCAAAGGCCTACTGGAACATGATCATAGAATTCACCGGCGGGGATGCCTCAATGCTTCCTAAACTGATGCAAATGGGGCAAAATGACGGATTTGATCAGGAATGGAAGCCGAAACAGTTGAAGGCGAATATTTTTATTGAACCGGCATTAGACGCTTATTTTTCAACTTTGGGCATCGACCCATTTCAGGAGGCCGCCAAATGACAAACGCAATACAGGTAAAGGGGCTGCGGAAAAGCTACGGGAAAAAGGTCGTACTGAATGGTATCGATCTCTGTGTTCGAAAAGGAAGTGTTTTTGCCCTGCTTGGCGTAAACGGCGCGGGAAAAACGACGGCCCTGGAATGTATGGAAGGGTTACGGAGATATGACGAAGGCACGATATGGGTAAATGGGAAAATCGGCATCCAGCTGCAATCGGCGTCTCTGCCCTCACACATCAAAGGAATGGAGGCCGTCCGGCTCTTTGCAAAATGGAACAAAGTGCTTGCGGATAAAGCCATGCTGACCGCTTTGGGCGTGGATACCGTGGCAAACAAGCGGTATCAGGAGATGTCGACCGGGCAAAAGCGGCGGCTTCATTTGGCATTGGCGCTCATCGGCAGTCCCGATATTGTATTTCTTGATGAGCCGACCGCAGGGCTTGATGTGGAGGGGCGAATTTCTCTTCACGAGTACATCCGCACGCTGAAGGCGCAGGGAAAAACCATTTTGTTAGCCAGCCATGATATGGCTGAGGTAGAAAGCCTGTGCGACGATCTTGCAATTCTCAAAGACGGCCAAATTGTATTTGCGGGAACTGTGGAAGAGCTCGTAAAAGCAGTGGGAAAGTACTACAATATCTGCGTAAAAACGAATTGGGGGACAGAGAATTTTGAAGCGGACAATATAGAAGAAAGCTTGATCTCCATCGTGCAAGGCTGTCGGGAAAGAAACGTGGATATTCAGGATATCCAGGTAAATCGGGGTACTCTGGAACAGCATTTTGTAAAAATAGCAAGGGGGAAATAAGAAATGGGCGGTTTTTTGTATGGGGCCTTATTGCAGTGGAGGCTGGATCTGCGCAGCCGAACCATGCTGATCACCTGCTATGCTGTTCCGCTTCTGTTCTTCGCAATCATGGGAGGAATTTTTGTCTCCGTTATGCCGGAGAGTAAAGAAACACTGATCCAGTCCATGACGGTATTCGCGGTTACCATGGGTGCTTTGATCGGGCTGCCGCCCTCCCTGGTGGAAATATACAGAAGCGACATTAAAAATGTTTATCAGGCAAATGGTGTGCCGCTGCCGTTGGGACTGGTTTTAACGAATGTTTCCGCATTTGTTCATTTGGGTATCATGAGCGCTGTCCTTTCGATGATTGCCCCGATTGCTTTTGATGCAAAAGCGCCGGAGCATCCCGGCATCTACTGGGGAGGAACGCTCTTTCTGATTTTCGTGTCGCTCAGTGTTGCCAGCATGATCGGATTGGCGGTAAAAAATACAGCAAATACCTCTATGGTTTCTATTTTGATTTTTCTTCCGTCCGTCATGCTGTCTGGGATCATGTTTCCCAGCGATATGCTCCCCCGAGCGTTTGTAATTGCCGGAAAACTCTTCCCCGCGACATGGGGATATCGGCTAATGACCGATGGCGCTTTTTCTCTGCAAGCGCTTTGGCCTCTGTGTGGAATTTTTCTTGCGGCATGCCTGGTATGCGGTGTTTTGCTAAAGAGGATCCAAACACGGTGACATGGCGGATAGCAGCTTGATCCGCCCGGCGGCTGTGGCCTGGCTGTCAGGCTATCATGCCCTGTTACTTTTTTCCACCTTCTTTTCTCTAATCCATAAAACGGGAAAGGGAGGAAAGAAAATGGAATTCCTGGATTTTCAAAAGGCGGATGCCGTGAAAGAATATGAGACCTTTGTGGAGAGCATGGGCGGCAGCTTTATGCAGTCTGTCCGGTGGTGCGGGGTAAAGCCCGGCTGGGGACACGAGGCGGTGATCGCCCGGGACAGCCGGGGCGCTATCTGCGGGACCATGCTGGTGCTGGTGAAAAAATTCCCCTTCCCCTTAAAGGCGTTTCTATATTCCCCCAGGGGGCCGGTGTGGGATTACCAGCAGCCCGCGGTGCTTCAGGAGCTGCTTCTGGGCGTGTGGCAGCTTGCCCGGAAATACCATGCCTATTCCTTCAAGGTAGACCCGCTGATCGAGGAAACGGACAGCGAAAAGATCTTTGCCCTGCGCACGGCGGGCTTTGCCTTTCAGCCCTGGCAGCCGGACGAAAAAACCATTCAAAGCAGAAACAACTACATTCTGGAGCTGAAGGGCAGAAGCGAGGAGGAGCTGCTGCGCTCCTTCAAAAGCAAATGCCGCTACAATATCGGGCTGGCAAAGCGCAAGGGTGTGCGCTGCGTAGTGTGCGGCAAGGAGCGGCTGGGGGATTTCCAAAGGCTTATGGAGGAAACGGGAAAGCGGGATGGCTTCCGGGTGCGTTCTCAGGAATATTTCAGCGGAATGATGGATGCCCTGGGAGAAAACTGCCGCCTGTATCTCTGTGAATACGAGGGACAGCCCCTTTCCGGGGCGATCTGCGTGCAGTACGGCGGGCGCACCTGCTATGTCTACGGCGCTTCCACCGCCGAACACCGTGAGGTGATGCCCAATTATCTGATGCAGTGGGAAATGATCCGCTGGGCGGTAGGCTCCGGTTGTTCTGTCTACGATTTTCAGGGTGTGCCCTGCTGGTATGACCCGGAGCATCCCAATTACGGCGTGTACCGCTTTAAAACAGGCTTTAACGGGCGGCTTGCCATCTATGCCGGGGAATTTCGCATGGTGTTCGCAAAGCGCTATAAGTCTGCCTTTGACCGGGCTCTGAAATGGGTGGGATATCAAAAGCTGGCTTGAAAGGCCGTCTTTCAATTTCCATAAAAAACCTCTTTTCCGCTTGTAAAATTTTGGAAATGATACTATAATAAAAAAGAACTGCCGGTAAATTGCGGAAAGGAGTTATGCATATGGAACACAGAAAATTTGACCCAAAGGACTATGCGGCGAAAGCCAGGGAGACCGTGGCGGAGGGCGCGGTTTTGCTGCGCAACGAAAACAGGACGCTGCCGTTTTCTAAAGGAGAAAAGATCGCCGTGTTTGGCCGCAGCCAGTTTAATTACTATAAAAGCGGCACAGGCTCCGGCGGGCTTGTGAATACCGGCCCCGTTCCCGGGATCCCGGAAGCCTTGGAGGCAAGCGGCTGCGTAGAGCTGGATCAAGAGGTCAAGACTGTTTACGAAGCCTGGCTGCAGGACCATCCCTTCGATGTGGGCGTAGGCTGGGCGGCGGAGCCTTGGTATCAGGAGGAAATGCCTTTGGAGCCGTCTCTCGTGGAGCAGGCCGCCGGGCGGAATGACGCCGCCCTCATTATTTTGGGCCGCACCGCTGGAGAGGATAAGGATAATTCCGCCGCTGAGGGCAGTTACCTGCTGGCCCAGGCGGAACGGGAGGTGCTGAAGCTGGTGTGCGGCGCCTTTTCCCGTGTGGCGGTGGTGCTGAATACCGGGGGGATCCTGGATATGAGCTGGGTGGAGGAATATCAGCCCGGCGCGGTGCTGTATGTGTGGCAGGGTGGCCAGGAGGGCGGTCTGGGTACAGCCGATGTGCTCACAGGCAAGGCGGCCCCCGGCGGCAGGCTTTCCGATACCATCGCCAAGGACATCGCCGATTATCCCGCCGCCGAAAATTACGGCAGCGAAACCAGAAATGTATACGCCGAGGATATTTATGTGGGCTACCGCTATTTTGAAACCTTTGCCCCGGAAAAGGTGCTGTACCCCTTTGGCTTCGGCCTCTCCTACACCACCTTTGAAACGGCGTTTGGCCCGGTCAGCCGCTCCGGCGATACGCTGCGGTTTTCCGCTGTAGTGAAAAATACAGGAGAGGCTTCGGGCAGAGAAGTGGTGCAGATCTATTGCGAGGCCCCCCAGGGAAAGCTGGGAAAAGCGGCCCGCTCCCTGTGTGCCTTTGGGAAAACCGCCTTGCTGGAGCCGGGAGAAAGCCAGGAGCTTTCTTTAGAATGTGCGGTTTCCTCCCTGGCTTCTTATGATGACGGCGGCGTTACCGGCCACAGATCCTGCTGGGTGCTGGAGGAAGGGGAATACCGGTTCCACGGCGGCGGCGATGTGCGCTCCGCCCGGCCCATCGGCAGCGTAGCCTTGCCGGAAACGGTGGTGGAGCAGCTTGAGGAGGCCTGCGCCCCGGTAACGGCCTTTGAGCGCCTGCGCCCGGGAGAGAAGCGCGGCTCCGGATATGATAAGGCATGGGAGCCCGTGCCGCTGCGCACGGTTTCCCCTATGGAGCGGCGGAAGGAAAAGCTGCCGCCGGAGCAGCCCTGCACCGGAGATCAGGGCTGGAAGCTGAAGGACGTGGCGGACGGAAAGGTTTCCCTTTCTCAGTTTGTGGCCCAGCTTTCCGATGAGGATCTGTGCTGCATGATCCGGGGCGAGGGCATGTGCTCTCCCAAGGTGACCCCCGGCACTGCCGGCGCCTTCGGCGGCGTGACAGACCGCCTGCTGGAATTCGGCATCCCCACCGGCTGCTGCGCGGACGGCCCCAGCGGCATCCGCATGGACTGCGGCACCATGGCCTTTTCCATGCCCAACGGCACCTGCCAGGCCTGCACCTTTGACCCGGAGCTTGTCAGGGAGCTGTATGAATACGAGGGCATGGAGCTGCGGAAAAACAAGGTGGATACCTTGCTTGGCCCCGGCATCAACCTCCACCGCCACCCCTTAAACGGCAGAAATTTTGAATATTTTTCCGAAGACCCCTTCCTCACCGGAACCATGGCGGCGGCCCAGCTTACAGGCATGCAGAAATACGGCGTTACCGGCACCATCAAGCATTTTGCCTGCAACAGCCAGGAATATAAGCGCACCGAGGTGGAGGCCGTGATCTCCGAGCGGGCCCTGCGGGAGCTGTACCTCAAGGCCTTTGAAATGGCGGTGAAGGAGGGCGCAGCATATTCCATTATGACAAGCTACAACCCCATAAACGGGCTGTGGGCCGCCAGCAATTACGATCTGCTCACCACCATCCTCCGGGAGCAGTGGGGCTATACCGGCCAGGTGATGACCGACTGGTGGGCTAAGGGCAACGATGAGGGAAAGCCCGGCGAGCGCACCAATACGGCGGCTATGGTCAGAAGCCAGAACGACCTGTATATGGTCACCGGCGGCGCGGCGGAAAACGCCATGCACGATAATTCCGCCGAAGGCCTTGCCGCCGGTACCGTCACCAGAGGCGAATTCCTGCGGAGCGCCGAAAATATCTGCCGGTTCCTGCTCCGTTCCCCCGCGCTGCTCCATCTGCGGGGAGAGGAGACCGAGCTGGATCGGGAGCTGGAAAACAGCCCCTCCTTTGACGACGGCGCCGCTTCTCAGATCCATTACGCGGAGGCGGACGCTTCCGGAAAGGTCACGCTGGATGTTTCTCTCATCGACCTGGAAAAAGGGAAAAACACCAGGTTCTCCATCTCGGTCAAGGAGCGCGGCCTCTACACCTTAAAGCTGACCCTGCGCAGCACCGACCAAAACGACGTTTCCCAGCTGCCTCTTTCCGTTTTCCAGGACAGAAACCTGCTGGGCACCTTTACCCTCACCGGCGCCGAACGGGATTGGAAAACCCTGGAGCTGGAGGTCCCCGCCTTCGCCGGAAACTTCTACCTGCGCTTCTTCCCGGCCCAAACAGGCCTTGCCCTGCAGTCCTGCACGCTGGAGCTCACAAAGTCCCTGGAGGAAATGATGAAAGCGCAAATGCAGTAAAATAGTTTCTAACACCCAAAAAGCCGGGAGCAAAAGCTCCCGGCTTTTTAATGCTCTTTGCCTCCTCTTGCAAAGTAAGAGGAGTCTCAACGCTGTGGCAAAATATAATTTACCGCCTCCGACGCGGCCTTCCGGCTGGTGGATTTATTGGAGCAAAGCGTTTCCATGGGAAAAAGCGTGGATTTCAGCAAATACACCTACCGCAATTTCGTGGACAGCGGCGCCCAGACGGAGGTTCATAACTTTATCCAGTCCGCCTTGGACGTTTCCAAAAACGCCGTGCTTTCCTCCCAAAACCAGGCCATTTCCTGGGACGAAAGCGGCCTGAAGCTGCGGAAATGGAAAAACGACCAAAACCACGAAGAGGGCTATGAGGACGACCAGCTTGCGCTGATTAACAACAACATTGTCTTTACGGACGATGGCTTCAAAACGGTGAAAATGGCGATTGGGCGTTTCGAGGACGAGACCCGTGGCCCCTGCTTCGGTATCGTAGCCCCGAATATCGTAGGCACCTTGCTGGCAGGGGAAAACCTGCGGATCCAGACAAAGAACGAAGAGGGAAAGCCCATTGCCTTTCAGGTAGACGAAACCGGGGCGAAACTGTGTAACGCGGAGTTCAACATTTTCGCCAATGGAAACCAGCTTTCCCTAAACCCGGATATCGGCATTGCCATGGGAAAAGAGCCGGTTTATACCAAAACAGAAAACGGCGTGGAGATCAAAAAAGAAAACGCCAGCTTCTATGTAAACATAGAAACTGGCGATGCGTACTTTAAAGGCGTGATACAGGCTGAAGATTATTTGGATGAGCACGGAACAAGCATGATTGAGACCCTAAAAGGAGAAACTCACTACAGATTCCAGCCGGAATATCTGAACCTTAAGGGCCTTACGATAAAAGACAACTCCGGAGCCACTACCTTCAAAATTGACCAGAACGGTCATGTTACCATGCAGGGGGATATCACCATAAACAACGGCGCGCCCAACGGGACGTTTATTTCAGGAACCAATATCTATGCGCCAATGATCGAATCTCCCAAAATGATATGGTATCAGGATGATGGGAGCAAGCTTGGAGAAATGCGACAAACTTCGGGAGATGATGGAGTAAATAAGAATACCGTTTTATTGGGTATTCTCTCAGAGAAAGGGATAACACTCCAGGCAGAAGATGGTGGGATGAGTTTTGGTGCATCAAAAGGTATTTGGTTTACAAACAATATTCACATGAAAGACGGCGCCCATATCTATACGCATCTGACAAATGCAAATGGAGACGAACTTACTCTCACCGCATATTTGGGTGGGATTTCTGGCGAAATCAATCTGCTTAAAAATGCTGTGAAATCATTACAGGAGCAAATCTCCAATTAGAGAAGAAAAATTTTACCGCATATAGGGACGAAGATCTCCCATGTAAAAGGCATGCTGACCATTTTTCGGGTCGTTAGGATAATAATGCAACCACAAGTCATTTCCATTACCGGTATTGTCAAAAGAATATCCCAGAATTACCCAGTTGGCGTCAGTAGTGCCTGTATAGTACCCCATTAGTGATGAAATATGGGTGATGGCATACAGACGTAAAGTGCTTATCCCTGTAGCAAGAATCGCTTCCATTTTAGTCCTGTCATAACTAGCTCCATCTACATACATAGCGATACTATGTTCTGCTTTAATTTTCATGTTTGGAAACATATCCACGAATTCCTGATAAGTCAGCGCTCCCTCCGGCAGATCGTCAGGGGTGGGGTCAACAAAGGTGGGGTCAAAATCGGGGTCGGCCTCTACTTCGGTATTTTCCAGAATGGGGTCGGCGTTTACCGCCACCTGGGCCACTTCGCAGCGCTTTGCCGCGCTGCCGGGCTTCAGTTTCCCGTCACTGCCGTTCACCACCTTGTGGGTCACCGCCCACTGCATGGCCTCCTTCGCCCAGCTGGAAACGGAGGAAGCATCGGGGAACTGAGAAAGGATGCTGCTGTCAAAAGAAGTGTCGTTCCCGGTTTTCTTGGCGTAGTTGTACATGATGAGGGCCATTTGCTCTCTCGTCACGTTCTTTTCCGGGGCGAATTTTCCATCGCCCACGCCGGAGATCAATTCCGCACGGTAAGCCCACTCCACGGCGAGAGCGTACCACTGGTTCTTGTTTACATCGGAAAAGCTGCTTTTCCCCGTCCAGGTGGGCTTCTCAAAGTTTGAAGTTTTATTGGAGAGCACCTGCACAAACATGGCCCTGGTCATAGGCGCGTTGGGGGAAAAGGTGGTTGCCCCGGTGCCGTTAAAGAGCCCGTTTTCGTAAGCATAGGTCACAGCGTTTTTATACCACGCGCCGTCCGGCACATCGGTAAAAGGCAGCCCCGCCGCGGAAGCGGGCAAAGCCAGCGTACCCAGCAAAAGCGCGGCCATCAACAAACAAGAAAGGAGCCTGCAAAAAACCTTCATGAACAATTCCTCCTAAACTTCAAAATAGCGAACCTTTTCCACCGAAGCGTTCTTTCCGCTTCCATTTGTTCTATAAAAAAGTATACATTCTTTTTCCAGCATTTGCAAGCCGGTTTCAAAATTTATCCGCAAAAGGGAAAAAACCAAGTAAAAGTACCATGCGTTAGCGTGGTGTAGGGTTGTAGTCACCCGCAGGAAGCGGCATAGAATCGCTGGCTTTCAATCCCCTTAGTCACGGCTTCGCCGTGACAGCTCCCCTTATAAATAAGGGGAGCCTAAGGACACTTTTGTTTTGTGGAATAACCAGAAAAGAAACAGTAAACTAAAAAGAACGTTAAGCCTCCCCTTGCTCCGCAAGGGAAGGTGGCATGCGCCAGCATGACGGAAGGGATAGTCACACGCAGGAAGCAGCATAAAGCCGCAACATGGAACCCTCCAGTCACGGCTTCGCCGCGACAGCCCCCCTTTCAGGGGGGCCAAGAGTAGCAGCTATATTCAGCTTACTGCCCTAACAGCAGAAACCCTTGCCTCCCCTGAAGAGGGGAAACAGCCTGCTTTGCAGCCTGCGGGGACCATGCGTTAGCATGGTGGACGGGTTGTAGTCACACGCAGAAAGCAGCATAAAGCCGCAACGTAGAACCCTCCAGTCACGGCTTCGCCGCGACAGCCCCCCTTTCAGGGGGGCCAAGAGTAGCAGCTATATTCAGCTTACTGCCCTAACAGCAGAAAACCCTTGGCTCCCCTGAAAGGGGGGCCAAGGGTGGGAGCCAAACTATAGGGGATCTCTAAAAGCTCAAGAAAACTTATTCGTAAAGCCTGTAGAAGACCGATTTATCCGTATGGTTTCATCGGAATAATGGGTTTTTAGAGGTTACCTATAATTTATCGAATTCCGCTCTGTCTGTGATCCTGAGAAGAAGCAATGTTTTCTTTTTGAGAAATAGCTTTAGGGCGGATCTAAAGCTCATCCACAAAATAAGCATTGGTTCCGGCGTAGAGGCCGGAGTGGTCGCGGACCATGATGCGGAACCAGCCTTCTTTTCCGGTGAGGGGGAATTCCGCATGGGTCAGGGACTCTCCCGGGTTACCCATGGCCTTATAGCTGTCCCGGCCCTCCTGGATCACGAAGATCCTTTGCACGGGGGAGGTGTTCACGGAAAGCACGCCGTCCTTCAGGAAAACGCCCCGGAGCTCCGGCCCCATGGACCAGTAGAAGCGGCCTGCCCGCAGGGCGGAGATCACGCTTTGGTATTCCAGCTTTTCGGCGGCGATCTGCACATAGCCGCCGCGGGCGTCGCACATGGGGTGGTGAGGGGGATAATAATTGTGATTGTCGTCTGTTGCCAGCGCCGCCAATCTTTGACCGGCCCGGAGCATTTCATCGTAAGACTGAGGGTGGAAGCCGTCCATCCCGTCCACCTCGCTGCTGTGATTATAAATCTCCATGGCGAACAGCCCCCGAAGCCCTTCGTAATCCGCACAGGTCTGCAAGGACCAGTAGGGGTGGTTGTAGCACACCAGGAAGCCCAGCTCGTTCATTTCCTGAATGTACCGGTTCAACCCCTCCAGATCTTCGTAGGGAGTGCCGGGGTGGGGGCTTGCTTCCTTTTGTTCCCGGTTTTTCGCGGGATCGGTATCATAGAGGTTCAGGTGGTAGGTTTTAAGCCTGGGCCAGTCCTTTTCCGGCGTTTCTTCCTCTGTTAAAGAAACCTCGTAGGCCGCCAGCGCCAGAAAATTTTCGTCGTCCAGCTCCCGGCGCCAGCTGTACTGCTCATGCTCGGTAAAAGCGATGATGGAATAGCCCCGCTCCTGATAAAGCCGTTTCACTTCCTCCGGAGTCAGCTTTCCATCGGAAAAGGTGGTGTGGCAATGGAGATTTGCCTTGTAGTAGCCGGTTTCCGGCAGAAGGATCTGATCTTTCATTCAGCTGTTACCTCTCTTTCCAGCATTTGCGCGAACAGGGAATTCGCCCAGGCGAACCAGGGGCGGGTGAATTTCGAGGGATCGTTGGCGTCAAAGCCCTCGTGCATGAAATTGGTCCCGGCGTGGGTGCGGGCCAGCATGGCAAGGCATTCCCGCTTCTCCGCGGGGTCGATGCTGGTCAGGATCTGCATGGTAAGCCCGATATGCCAGATGTACCCCGGAGGCGTGTGGGGGCTGCCGATCCCCCTTGCCGCCGTGCCGCTGACATAATAGGGGTTATCCTCCGAAAGAAGAAACCGCCGGGTGTTTTGATAGATCGGGTCGGCGGCGCTTCGGTAGCCCAGATAGGGGATGGAAAGCAGGCTGGGGGAGTTGGCGTCGTCCATCAGGTTGTAGTTTCCAAAGCCGTCGGTCTCATAGGCGTAAATTTTTCCGTATTTGGGATGCTCCACCACGCCGTAGGCTTCGATACCGTCCTCGATTTCGGCGGCCAGCTTCAGGCAGCCGGCGCTGAGGGCGGCATCTTCATATCCTGCGGTACACAGCTCCGCCGCTTTTCGAAGGGCCACAACGGCCATCATGTTGGAGGGAAGCAGGAAACCGAATTTGCAGGAATCGTCGGAAGGCCGGAAGCCGGACCAGGTCATGCCCGTGAAATTCACCGGACGGCCCTTGCCGTTCATGGGCAGGGTATCGCTGGGCGCCCAGGCGTTTTCCCGGATAAACCAGTAGGGGGAATCCGTCATGTGGCGCTGCTCCACGCGGAAGGTGTGAAGAATGGTGCGAATCATTTCCCGAAGCTCCGGCGTGAAGATAGAGCGGTCTTCGGTAACGCTGAAATACTCGTGGGCAAAATACAGCGGGGCGCAGAGGGAATCTACCTCATACTTTCTCTCCCAGATCCAGCCGCTGGAAAAATCGCTTCGGTCATTTTCACTGTAGCCCTTTTCCTGCTCCCGGCTGTTGAAGGCGTTGGTATAGGGATCTAGATTTACATAAAACACCTGCTTTGCCAGGACGCTTCGCAAAATCTCCCGCAGGCTCTCATCCTCCGCCGCGTATTTGAGGTACGGCTTCAGCTGGGCGGCGCTGTCTCTGAGCCACATGGCGGGAATATCCCCGGTGATCACAAAATAGCTGCCGTCGGAAAGCTGTGTCACAGTGGTTTCCATAGTATTGAGAAAGCATTGCCTGGCTAGAGGAGCCAGATCAGGATACACTTCCCGCGTGCGCTGCTCCAGCTCCTGCGCTTTTTGCAGCAATATGTTCGGAATGGGAGTCATTCGGAGTAAACCTTCTTTCTGAAAATATTGGCCGGTCAATAAAATGCGGTAAACGCCTCTGGCTTTACCGCCTAAACATAAGTAATGTCTTTCTGTTCCAGGCTCTCCCAATCGTCCTGAAGCATTTTTTTAACGCCCCGGTAGGTGATTTTTGCGGGGACAACCTTACAAAGAAAGGGAGAATCTGGGTTTAAGGTAACAAGAACGACCTGCTCTGCGGCATGAAAGGATAATTGATGGATCTCCGTGTAGAGGACGAGATCCGACTGGCTGGCAAGGGCGTTTTCCAGCTGCTCCCGAAAGGTTTTATCCCGCCAGGCTGTTAAAATGAAATCAAAGGTCCAAACCATATACGCTACCTCCCGTTGATTTCCCTTGTTGTTCAGCAGTATAGCACAGCTGCAAAAGTGAATCAAGCGGCATTCTTTTTCTCCGGAAAACTTCTCTTAATTTGAAATGCAGCTTCAGGTTTTGTTTTAGGCATAAAGAAAGAGAGCGGCTCTAAAAGTCAGCTCTCTGTTTTAGCTTTCCTTTACGGATCATTTCTGCCGTTTTAATCGAAAGGTCAATCCATCGTATTTCTCTCCATTGACTTCCCGCGTGCCGATACTGCGGCCGCATTCCTGAAAGCCGAGCTTTTCAGCACAATGGATCATACGGACATTGCCAGACCAGGTTTGCGTGTAGAGCTCATCTTCTCCGTTTTCAAAATTGTAATTCATGAAAGCGCGGAGAGCATTTGTGCCGATGCCGTTTCCCCAAACATCGCTTTCACAAATATCAATGCCAACAGCGCGATGAGCGGTTTGGCCTTCCGCGGTCCTACCGATCCATTTGTAATTCTCATCGATCGAATAGGAGCTTACCCAGCCAATGTGCCTGCCGTTCCGTTCGATCTCAAACTTCCAACGGCGGGCATCATCGGGAAGTTCCTTCACAGACTCATAATATTTCCGCCAAGAGGCGCGCTCTGCTTCTTCGTCCGAGTCGATAGACTCCCACGGAGCATCAGTTTTTGACCATTCTGTTTCGGTGGTAAACCAACGCACATAGTCTTCAATATCAGACTCTGCCATATCCCGAAGGCAAATATTTTCAAATTCGATTTTCATGATGCTTTTCCTTTCAGAATTAAACGAGGTGTTTCTATAGATACTCGATCCCTCTGCCGAATTATGGCATGTTTTGTGTCACATATTTGCATCTGCTTTAGAAAACTTATACCATGCCAATGCCTCAGCGTCAGTCCTTTGCATCCGGCTCGGCGTCATCTTGTTCCGTAACCACGCCTTCGATCATATCGGTGACGACCTGATGGAGCTGGGCGGCATTTTGAGAGGTAATGACCGGAACTCCTGTTCTGGATTCCACCGCACGGCGCGCCTCACCGGCGGCAGCTCCACCTTCTCGCGCCACATTCAGGTTTTCGGCAAAGGAAGAAGGATCGCGCTGTTTTGAAATCTCTGTGGTCGTCGCCTCCGCCAGCATATTTAAAACCAACTCCAGCGTGGTCATATTGTCACGGAGGTTTTCCTTGGTCAGCCCCTTGAGGTTCTTATATTGCCGAGTCGTCATGCCGGACCATGCGCGGGAGATCTCATCGGTGAGGGTGGCATATTCAGTGCCCTTCTGAACGCCGTGGGCATCCCATTCGTCAGTCAGCTCCTTGCGGACCTGGATCGCTTGAAGCCGCTGGTTGATCCACTCGCGGCTGTAGCCCTTCCGCAGATAGGTCGTCAACGCCCGTTCGATGGTCAATTCGGGGTCGATGGTTTCCTCAATACGCTCTCGGCCCACTTCTGCCAGCCAGAGTTTGAAGGGCTCGGCTTTCGGTGAAGGGATGGATTGAATAATGCGGAGAAGCTGCTGGGTGTCGGCTACGTCGGTATTATAGCGTTTACCGTCTTTAGGGGATGTCATTTTCAGTTGGTTACACTCTGTAACCAACTGACTTCCTTCTTTGGCAAGGCGGTTTTTTAGTACCTTCCAGTAGTTTCTGGCTCCATCATAGCTGACCTGCTCCGTCAGCACCGCCACCACATCGACAATGGAAAAATACCATTCTTCTTTTTTCTCATCCCACGCAGTGCGGATCCGTTTATCCTCAAAAAGCTGAATTTTATCGTTCTGTTCCATGATGCTGCACCCCCGTTTCTCTGATCTTCTGGTCTGGGTTTTATTATACGGCATTTTCAGTGGAAGCGCAATGATAATTCTGGAACAAATAAGGTACATTCTCACCAAGCACTGAACGATAAGACATAGAGGTGTTTGAGGATTGCGATAGGTCTGTTTTATCGAAAAGCAGGACTCATTAATCTTGGTGCAGTGTGACAAAAAAGTCCTTCTGCAAAGCAGAAGGACTTTCTGGAAGTTTTGCAGGCAAAACTTCCGCCGGTTACTGCGAATACAAAATAGAAGTCCTTTGCCCTTACCCGAAAAAAGTTGGTAGCGCAATGGAGCCGTCGTGAGGTCTCGCCTGTCGGCTCGGTCAGTTTGCACCAGCGTTCCACCGGAATGCGCTCACCGTTTACAAGCGAACAGGCGCAGCAAGCGTGACTTTTTTTCGGCGAGGGGGAAGCTGTCCGGTGGACAGCGTTCTGACCCGACCGAGCCGACAGGCGAGAGACGGCAATCCGAACGGTGAAGCCTCATTTTGCGCAGAAAAATGCGGCGAACCACAAGGATTCGCCGCGACGTGGTGCAGGTGAGCAGGCCAAAAGCTTCTTCGCTTTGCTCATCAGCTTTCCGAAAGTTTTCCTGCGGAAAACTTCTCTCATTAAAATGCAGGTTCAAGCCCTATCTTAAAACGAAGAAAGAGAGTCAACCACAAGGGTCGTCTCTCTTTCTTTTGGTGCAGGTGACAGGACTTGAACCTGCATGAACTTGCGCTCATATGGACCTGAACCATACGCGTCTGCCAATTCCGCCACACCTGCATTTGTGTTCCATATTTTTACACGGGTGGAACCCCCGAGGCGGGCAACTAAGCTGATCCGCAAACACTCTTTTTTGAGTGCTTGACTATTATAGCACCCGCTTTTGAAATTGTCAACTGTAATTTCCGGGGAAATTTTTGTTGAGGAAATAGAAAAAAATTATAAGAAAGAGCAGGCCGTTTGGTCTGCTCTTTTTTCAAGCCTAATCGGCTTTCTCTATTTGAAAAGCGGCGGTAACGCTGGCCCCGCCGGACTTTCGGTTTTGCAGGGTAAGGCTGCCGCCGTGTTTTTCGCACAGCGTTTTGCAGATGGTAAGGCCCAAGCCGAAGTGGGGGGTGCTTTCCGCTGTCGCGCTTTTTTCTCCTCGGTAGTAGGGGTCTGTGGCCCGCTTCAGGGCTTCCGGGGGAAAGCCGGGGCCGTCGTCCGCCACGCAGAGGGAAAGGGTATCGCCCTGCTTTGTCAGGGAAAGCAGCACCGTGCTTTTTGCGTAGCGCCCGGCGTTGGACATCAGGTTTTCAAACACCCGGAAAAAGAGCTCCTGATCCAGCAGAAGGCTACCCTCTCCGGAGGCGGTAAAGGAAAAGCCATCCTTTCCCCGCAGGATCTCCGCCGTTTCCTGAAGCTGGGCGCAAAGGGCGGAAAAGCTGATCCCGGCAGGCTTACTGGAAAGCTCCTCCAGCTTTTGAACGGAATGCATGCTCTCCACATACTGCTGAAGACGGACGAGATTCTGCTTCATGGTGGAGACTGTGGCTTCGGCCTTTTTCGGGTCCACCTTTCCCGCAGGCAGGCCCTCCAGCAAGTAATCGCTGTAGCCCTGCAAAACCGTAAGGGGTGTGCGCAGGTCGTGGGCAAAGGCGGCGTTTAGCCGCCTGCGCTCCTCCACCGCCCGCCACATGGCTTTGTTGTTTTCCTCCAGAGAGCCGCGCATGGTTTCAAAAGAGCCGCAGAGCCTGCCCAGCTCGTCGGCGCTTGTCTGTTCGATCTGAAAATCCAGATCGTTGTTTCCGATTTTTTCCGCGGCGTCGTTTAAGACGGATAAGGGCTTTTTCAGCTTCCAGCGGTAAAACCAGGCGGCGTCCAGAAAAAAGAATACCCCGGCGGTGAGAAAGCAGGCTAAAAGCTGAATGAGGCCGCTGTTCAGCCAGAAAAAGCGCAGGTAGTCATTGGGGATAAACTGGGAGGGATTGGTTTCCTCCAGGGGGTACAGCTCTCCTGTTTCGGGGTCCTCATAATACTGGGGCAGATTCTTTTCCAGCCGGATGAAGAGCCCGTTTTCCATATAATAACATTCTTCCTTGCTCTCGGGCAGGTAGACGTGGACATAGGTGTCGTAAATGCTGTTATTCAGACGGTTCAGGCAAGAGACCTCCAGCATGCAGGCGGCGATCCCGCAGATGAGGCAGACGAGGGTGGTGAGGATCAAAGCGCCGCGCAGAGAGATCCTATCCCGCCAGCGCAGCTTCTTTTTTGCTTTCTCTTTCTTTTTCACAAAAACACCAGCCTTATAAAAAGAGAGCCCTTAGGCCCTCCACTTATAGCCCACTCCCCAGATGGTTTCCACGCAGTCGCCGCAGCCCGCGGCGGTAAGCTTTGCCCGAATGCGGCGGATGTGCTCCGCCACCACGGCGCTGTCGCCTTCACTGTCCCAGCCCCACACCGATTCATAGATGTGCTCCCGGTCAAAAACCTGGGTGGGGTGCATGGACAAAAGCTCCACGATATCAAATTCTTTTTTGGCCAGGCGCACCGGCTCTCCGTTTTGAAACAGGCACCGCTGGCTGTAGTCGATGACCATTCCGCCGGTGAATTTTACGCGGCTTTCCTCCCGGCGCCGCTCTTCCCGGCGCAGGTGAGCGGTGACCCGCGCCAGCAGCTCCTCGGAAGAAAAGGGCTTCAGAATGTAATCGTCTCCCCCGGCGGCAAAGCCCATCACCTTGTCGGCGTCCTCGATCCTGGCGGTCAGAAAGAGAATAGGGCAGGGCACAAAATCCCGGATCTGCCGGCAAAGGGAAAAGCCGTCCAGGTCCGGTATGTTCACATCCAGCAGGATCAGGTCCGGCCCTCCGGCGCACAGCCGCAGGGCTTCTTCCGCGCTTAAGGCGGTGAGCACGTCAAAGCCCTTCAGGGTGAACAGATCCCGAAGCATAAAAGCGATATCCTGTTCATCATCCACTACCAGAAGCTTATAAGCCATGGCGGTCCCCCCGTTTCCTATGGGATAGAATAGGCGAAAGCTATCAACTTTTTCTCAACCTCAGTGGGAAAACAGAAGGTCGCAGAGAAGCCCTGTGAAAACAGCCGCCGCGTACAGCACGCCCGCCAGCGTGAGATTTTCCTTGAGGCGGCGGTTCGTCTGGAAAAGGACGATCAGCCCCAGCCCCGCGCCGGTACACAGTCCGGCCACGGCGGAGCCGAAGGAAAGGGACCCCGCAAGGTACAGCTCCGTCAACAGCACAGAGGCGGCGCAGTTGGGGATAAAGCCCAGCAGGGCCGCAAGAAAGGGCTGAACGACACTGCCGGAAAGCAGAAACCGGGAAAGGGTCTCCTCTCCCACAAAATAAATGGCGTAACTGAGAATCAAATTCACCAGGAAAAGCAGCAGGATCACCTTTCCGGTGTGGTGCAGGGCCGCCCGAAAAACGCCCTTTTCCTCGCAGCCGCATTCCTCGCAAAGCTCTTGAAAGGGCGGCTCCTGGGAAAGCTTCAAAAAGCGCTTGCACACAAGGTCCGTCAGCAGGCCAAGAAGAACGGCGGCCACAAGCTTGACCCCCAAAAGCCGCAGGAGAGTGGTCATGGCCTGAGGGCGGGAAAGCAGAATGGGGACAGCCTCGTCGCTGGTGGCAAGAAACACAGCCAGCAGCGTGCCGGGGGAGATCAGCCGCCCGGCATAGAAATTGGCCGCCGCCACGGAAAATCCGCATTGGGGCACGCACCCCAGCACCGCCCCGCCCACAGGCCCAAAAGGACCCCGCAAAGCGGAAACCAGCTTGCCGCTTGCCCGGTGCTCCAAAAACTCCAGCAGCAGGTAAGCCCCAAACAGAAAAGGCAAAGCCTTCAGCGTATCGAGAACAGAATCCAGTAAAACCTCCAGCATAAAAATCCCTTCCTCAAATCAAAATAGCGGAAAAACGCACTGATTCAGTATCCAGTATCTAGTATCCAGCTTCTAATATCTAGTATTATACTCCTTTTGTCAACTGTATATTTCCCGGAAAGCCGTCCCATACTCTTTGTGAAAGGACGGGGTACATATGAAAAGGCTTTGCGGGACAGAAGAAAAGAAACGAACGCTTTTGCGGGCCATGGCCTGCGGCTTTATATTGGCAATGGTGGCGGCAATGCTTCCCTTTGCGGCCTCCAGCGAGGAGTTGCCTCAAAATGTGGTGCGGCTGCATGTGATCGCGAATTCCGATTCAGAGCGGGACCAGGCGGTGAAGCTGAAGGTGCGGGACGCCGTGCTCAGGGAAGCGGAAGCGTGGTATCAGGGCGCGGAAACCATGGAGGAGGCAAGCAGCGTGCTGTGCGTCCACCTGGAATCGCTGCGGGAAGCGGCGAACCGGACCCTGCGGCAGAACGGCTTTTCGGAAACCGCCTGCGTGCAGGTAACGGAAGAGTATTTCCCCACCCGGGAGTATGAGACCTTCAGCCTGCCCGCGGGAAAATACAGGACCTTGCTGGTGACCATTGGAGAGGGAAAGGGAAAAAACTGGTGGTGCGTGGTGTTTCCCGCCCTCTGCCTGCCCGCCGCGGAGGAAAATCCGGAAACAGCCCTTTCCTTTTTGCCGGAGGGCCAGCGGGAGATCGTAAAAAACCCCCAGAAATACCAGATCAAATTCAAGGCGGTGGAGCTGTACGAGGAGCTAAAAAAGTGGCTGGACCGCTAAAGCGCTTTGACAAGGGAAAGCGAACGGGGTACAATGGTAGTTGTGAGTTGTGAGTTGTTAGTTATGAGTTGTTAGAGAAAGGGCAAGGGCGGTAAATTATTGTTTAGCTAACTAGTTGTTAGTTGTGAGTAGTTAGTTGTTAGAAAATAGCTCGGCCCCTGTCTGTCATCCTGAGGAGCGTAGCGACGAAGGATCTCGCCCTTATTCCCTGGGCAAAGGGCGAGATCCTTCGGGCGCTGCCCTCAGGATGACAGGTTGGAGACCTTGTTCTTCTCTAACGACTAATATCTAACTACTAACAACTAGCACGCCAAATTCCAATTTAGCGCACTGACCATTCCCACCCACTGTCATCTCTGAGCAAAAGGTGCTTCGCACCTTTGTGAAGGATCTCGGTCAGAAGAGACTGGTGCAAAGCGCACTTGACCTTGATTTTCTCAAACAACCACCTTCCCACAACTCCTATCTAACTTGAATTTGGAGCTGATAGCAAGTGGAAGCTCATAGCGCTGTGGAAGAAAGAAACATATTGGAGAAAATACCGGCTCTTTTACTCAGCTGGTACGATGGCTGCGCCAGGGTGCTGCCCTGGCGGGAGGAGCCCACGCCTTACCGGGTGTGGGTATCGGAGATCATGCTGCAGCAGACCAGGGTAGAGGCGGTAAAGCCTTATTATGAGCGGTTTTTAGAGCAGCTTCCCACGGTGGCGGCCCTGGCGGCGGCTCCGGAGGAGCAGCTTTTGAAGCTGTGGGAGGGCCTGGGCTACTATAACCGGGTGCGGAATCTGCAAAAGGGCGCCCGGCAGGTCATGGAGGAGTTTCACGGGGAGATCCCTCCCTCCTTTGAGGCGCTTCGTTCTCTTTCCGGCGTGGGGGAATACACCGCCGGAGCCATTGCCTCCATTGCCTTTGGGATCCCCGTCCCCGCGGTGGACGGCAACGTGCTGCGGGTGGTTTCCCGGCTGCTTGCCCGCCGGGACGATATTTTGGACGCCAAGGTGAAAAAGCGGGTAGAGGCGGAAATTTCCGCCATCATTCCAAAAGAGCGGGCCGGAGATTTCAACCAGTCGCTGATGGAGCTGGGGGCTATGGTCTGCCTGCCAAACGGCGCGCCGAAATGCGGGGAATGCCCTCTTCGGGAGATCTGCCGGGCCCATGAGCAGGGAATGGAAGAAAGCCTGCCGGTAAAGGCCCCGAAAAAATCCCGAAAGGTAGAGGAGCGCACCTTGTTTTTACTGACCTGCCGGGGAAAGCTTGCCCTGAACCGCCGCCCGGAGAAGGGGCTTTTGGCGGGTATGTGGGAGCTGCCGGGGGTGCCGGGAAAACAGAAAGAACCGGAAGCAAGAGAAGCGCTGGAGGCTTGGGGGATCCAGGTGAAAGATTTGCAGAAGCTCGTGGAAGCAAAGCATATTTTTACCCATGTGGAATGGCGCATGGTGGGCTGGGCAGGAGAGATCACAGAACCGGTTCCCTGCTTTACCTGGGTAAGCGCACAGGAGCTTTCCCGGGAGATCGCCCTGCCCTCCGCGTTCCGGGCTTATGTTCCGGAAATGGAGAAGCGGCTGCAACAGAATATATAAAAATCAACCGCCCCTAAATTTTTGCCAGCATCGGAACAGGCAGAGCCACTGTACATAGAGCAAATTGCTGTCAGCGGAAAGGGGCGGCAGCCCCCGCCTGTTTTCAGAAAAAGAGAGCGGCAGCGTTGACCTTTTTCCGCCTTTGGGGTATACTTATTGCTATACTACCTGGTATTACCTATTACGGTTTTTGGGAGAGTGTATGGCGCAGGAGAAAAAACAGAGCTTTATGAAAGGGGCGGCGATTTTGACCGCCTCCACCCTGATTGTAAAAATATTGGGCCTTCTGTTTTCCATTCCTTTGGCGAACCTGATTGATACGGAGGGCATGTCCTATTTTTATACGGCTTATGATGTGTTTGCCGTATTTTTAATGCTGTCCACCGCCGGGCTTCCCATTGCCGTTTCCCGCATGGTGGGCACGGCCTATTCCCAGGGCAGGAAGAAGGAAGCGGACCGGGTGTTTTCCGTGGCCTTTTGGCTGTTTTTCGGGGTTGGCGTTGTGGGCTGCCTGCTCATGCTTTTCGGCTCCCGGCAGATCGCCCTGATCTATGGGAACCCGGACGCCGTTTACGCCATCATGGCCCTTTCTCCCACGGTGTTTTTCATTTCCGTCATGTCCGCGCTGCGGGGCTATTTCCAGGGGCGCTCCAATATGGTGCCCACCGCTGTTTCCCAAACTATTGAGGCCATCACAAAGGTGGCGGTGGGCGTGGGGCTGGCGGTATATATCCTGCAGCGGTACGATTCCAGTGAATGGGCGGCTGTAGGGGCCATTACAGGCGTTTCCGTCAGCGCCCTTCTCGGTACGATCTATCTGACCATCTATAAGCTGAACCAGAAGCGGAAGGACCGGGCGGTGGGGGAAGAGGACCCCACCTCCGCCAGCCGGAAGGAGCTTTTGATTACGCTTTTGAAATTTGCCGTTCCCATCACCATCGGTTCCTGTTTTTTGAGCCTGTTGGATCTGGTGGACGGGGGAGTGCTGATGAACCAGCTGCAGCGCACTGCCGGCTTTACGGAGCTTCAGGCAAAGGATATGCAGGCGCTGTTAGGCCACGCCAGAAAGTTTTACGACCTGCCCGGCGCGTTTGTGATCCCCATTTCCACAAGCCTTCTGCCGGTGCTTTCCGGGGCAGTGGCCTCGAAAGACTGCGAAACGGCGGACCGCATTTCCTCCGCCTCCCTGCGGGTGACGCTTTTGATCTCCATTCCCGCCTCGGTGGGGATGTGCCTGTTTGCCGAGCCTATCTGCGGGCTGCTTTTAGCGGGCTCTCCCAGCGCGGCGGCAGGCACTGCGCCGCTGCTTGCCATGCTCAGCGTTGCCATCGCCTTTAACAGCACCCTGTATGTGACAAACGCCATTTTGCAGTCCTTTGGCAGACCTACCCTGCCGGTGATCAATATGGCTATCGGCGGCGTGGTAAAAATAACCCTTTCCTATATACTCACGGGAATGCCGGAGGTAAATGTGATGGGCTCCGCCATCAGCACGGTGGTGTCCTACTGCCTCATCATGGTGTTGAATTTCATTGCAATTCGCCGTTGCCAGCCCAATTTGGACAGCATTGTGAAAACCGCCCTGCCGCTGATCTTTTCCGCCGCCATCATGGGGGGCGTTTCGTACGCGGCCTATTGGGGCATGTGCTTTTTCCTCCCTCCCCGGCTGGCGGTGCTGCCCGCTATTCTGCTGGCTATTGTCGTGTACGCCGTCAGCGCGGTGCTGTGCCGGGCTGTCACCTATGACGATGTGGTCATGCTGCCGAAAGGGGAAACACTGGCCAGGCTGCTGCATGTGAAAAAAGTGGTTCAGCCCCGGCATATGCGAAAGGGCTAGGGGCTGTTTGCGGGAACGAGTTTGAAAAAACTTTTGAAAAGTCCGGCTTTTTTTCTTACATTTCCGAAAAAATTGTGCTATACTAAGAGTAGAAGAAGAGTTTTAGCAGAAGAGACCCATGCAGGAAAAAAGGTCGGTGTTATCATGTATCAGGTAGGAGAATTGGTGCTGTACGGCAGCACGGGCGTGTGCAGGGTGGAGGAGCTTCGGGAGCAGGATTTTCCCAGCACCGGGGAAAAACGGCTCTATTATATTCTGCGCCCTTTATATGAGGATTGCGTGATCTCGGTACCGGTGGATTCCGATAAGGTGTTCATCCGCCCCATTATTTCCAGGGAGGAGGCCGAGCGGCTCATCGCCGGTATTCCCAATGTGCATGTGGAAATGTATCACAGCCGTGTTTCCCGGGAGCTTACAGAGCATTACGAAGCGATCCTGCGCAATCACGACTGCGGGTCGCTGGTGGAGCTCACCATGTCGATCTACGCGAAAAAGCAGTCCTTTCAGGAGCAGAAACGGAAATTCGGCACGGTGGACGAGCGCTTTCTCAAGCGAGCGGAGGATCTGCTGTTCGGCGAGCTTGCCGCGGCCCTGGAGATCCCCAGAGACCAGGTGCAGGGTTATATCGCCTCGAAGCTTGAGTGTGATAAAGCAGTAGGCTGATACGCAAAACGGATTTAGTATTTTGAAAACCGAAGAAAAGCAGGGTTTCGCGTTTAAAAAGCCGCTCACGGGTCAAAATTCATGGCCCGTGAGCGGCTTTTTGGTAGTTTTTTACAATGCAGAATGAGCAATTAGCAATTAGTAATTAAGGTGACCTTGCTGCCGCAAGGTAATAAAGAACGACAAATTACTGTTTAGCGGCGAGCCGCCGCAGGCACTCGTGAAACTTCATGGTACGAAAGGGAAATTCTCCGCCCGACCGGAAGTGACTGACAAACTATTGTTTAGCGCACCAATTACCTCTGCCCACTGTCATCCTGAGGAGCAAAGCGACGAAGGATCTCGGTTAGCAGTAACCGGCGCATAAGGGAATTTGTAGCCACCGGCTGAGATATAGCCGAGATTCTTCGCCACCTTCGGTGACTCAGAATGACAATAAGAGGATGAGGCCGGTTTTACTTCCGGTCGGGCCGCACAGGGTAAAATACCTGTCACTGTCTTCACGAGTTGGTGCAGCGGTACGCTGCCAAATTCCAATTTATCAGACTGGTTTCTTGCCCTTCCTTCTTCATTGCTCATTTTCCAGGCGCTTCAGCTCTTCCTCGATCTTGTCCAGATCCAGGGGATATTGGCCGAATTCCTGTACAACGCGCACCATTTCAAAAATGTTTTCTTCCGGCGTGTCCCGCGGCACCTGGTCGCCTGTGGAAAGCACAAAGCCGCCGCCTGCTCCGGCATCTCGAATGGCCTTTAGGCTTTCCCGCCGGACATCGCGGACGCTTCCCATCAGCATCACGGCGGAGGTTTGCAGGTTTCCCATGAAGGCGATCTGAGAGCCGTGGGCAGCCTTGAGCTCCGCCAGGTCGCAGTCCCCTCCCGGTGAGATCTCCAATGGGTTTACATAATTCAGATCTGAGGTTTCCGCCATGACCTTTACCAGGTGCCGTTCCCTGCCGCAGGAGTGAACGCCGGAGATCACCCCGGCCTGGGAGGCCATGGAGACGATCTTGCGTAGGGTGGGCAGGGCCAGCTCCTCCCACAGCTCCGGGGACTGCATGGTGATGGAGCCGCTGCCGCCGGTCAAAATGGAATCCGGCTTTGCGTCTAAGATCATTTCCGCCTGCCGCAGAACGTGGGCGGCGTACATCTCATTCAGCTCCTGAAAAAGCTCCGGCTCGTCGTAGTAAGCGTAGACCACGCTTTCCAGGCCGCCTTCAAAGAAATCGTTAAACATGTGCATGCCGGGAGGGTAGATCCCCACCGCCATGATCCCCAGCTCACCCAGCTCCTTTTCCTGCCTGCGCAGCAGGGAATCGTCATAGCCGGTGATCTCCGGAAAAAGATACTTGAATTTCGGAAAATCCTCTTTGAAATTTTTGATCAGCTTTTCCGTGGGAACATAGCAATCGTCGTCAAAATACCGGCTTGTCCGGGTCAGCGTACCCGCCGGGGTGTCAAAGCGGTGCTGTACATGGAGCCGGCCCTGCTCGTCCCGGTATTCCCGGGTGGTTTCCGTATACTGCTTTTTCATTTTGAATTCCAGCTCGCCATAGGTGAACCACCCGTCTATGCCGAAGTGGCGGACAGCCTGTAAATAGGCCTGCCAAAGAGGCGGCTTGTTCCGCAGTAAAACATCGGTGAAGGTGTGCCCGCTCAGCTTGCAGGGGATCATGGTGGAAATATCCGGCGCGGCGGGGACCCTGTCGGGAGTTCCCCCTGTGAGAGCGCACTTCATTCTTTCCCGGGGAGTCATTTCTGCTTTCATGTTTTTCTCCTTTTACGGTTTTATTCCCCGCGCCAGGTCCGCACGGTGTCTACCATGGTCATGTAGCCATCCACGGAAACGTAGTCCGGAATGGAATTGCCGGAGCCGAAGGCGATGCCGCCGCGTCCCTTTACCTTTTCCAGGCAGTCCAGCACATAGTCTTTGATCTCGGCTTTCGAAGCCCGGCAGACCACATCGGTATCGATGCCGCCGAAATTGGCGATCCTGTCTCCATAGCGCTCCACCCACAGGGAGAAGTGGCCAATCTGATCCTCGTTGGAGTGCTTCGCGTCGATCCCGGTGGCGGTGATGAGCTCGTCAAAAATCTCAAACAGGTTGCCGCAGGAATGGAGCAGGAAAGGCTTTCCGGCCCGGTGCACCCGGTCCACGATCTTTTTGTAGCCCGGCAGCACCAGATTGCGAATATCCTCGTGAGAGATCAGCGTGGAGGAATTAAAGCCCAGGTCGTCGCCAAAACGCAGAAGGCAAAAGGCGTCCGCGTACTTTTCCATAAAGGTATCCCAGATCCGGAAATGGATCTCTCCCATTTTTTGGAAAAGATCCGCATAGAGCTCCTCATCGTCGGCCTTGATATAGCACAGATCCATATATCCTACAAGATCCTGCACGCATTCAAAAATGCCGTTTCCCACGCCGCCGATGGCCTTCATGCCCTCGGGCCTTGTCTTTTCGAACAGCTCCATCAGGGGAAGGTAGGTCTCGAAGAAGCGGCCTGGCAGCTCTTCCCAGGGATATTTTTCAAAATCCTCCCGGGTTTTGATGCAGCCTTCCTTGTGGGCGCCCAAAGCGCCGCCGCCGATCAGAATTCCGGTGATCTGAAATTCCATGGACGCGGTGTCGTAGCCCATGCCCCGCCAGAACTCCCAAAATTCCCGGCAGCCTTCCTCCCGTTCCCGGGGAGAGCCCTGCCACATCTTTTCCTGGGGCCGCACCCCCGCAATGGCCTCCATGATGCCGTCGCCGATCCCGTGCTCATAGAGGGGGATCCGATCGACCCATTGGTTTTGCGCTGTTTTGACAATGTTTCGGAAATCCGGCTGAAACCCTTCTTTTTTCAAATAATCCATGGCGGCTCATATCCTTTCAAAGCGAGTGTCTTCTATTTTAGCCAGGCGGCGCGAAAAAGCTATCACAAATTTGCGGAAAAATCTTTGAAATGCAGAGATACCAAGGCCTTTCCCGTTTTTTGAGCTCATTTCAAATTATTGCGGTAAACGGAGGGAGACATCCCATAAGTCCCCTTAAACACAGTGGCGTAATAGGAGGAATTGGCAAAGCCCACCTCCAGGGCGATCTCGCTGATGGGCTTCCCGGTTTCCAGCAGCAGCGTTTTGGAGCGCTCCAGCCGGTAGTTGGTTAAAAAGACGGAATAGGAGCATTTTTTGATGGATTTGAAGATCTTTCCCAAATAGGTGGGAGACAAATTGAAGGTCTGCGCAATGCTTTTCAAAGAAAGATCGGGGTTTGCGTAATGCAGCTCCGTATAGCTTTCCACAGAGGCTACCAGCTTCTCATTTTTCTCCCGGTAGTTTACATTCACCGCGCTGGCGGAATCGATCAGGCTGTTTCGCTTTACCAGGTGGCCCATTTCCATATACTGCACCGCGGTTTTATAGGAAAGATAGATCTCCTTCTGAGAGGCTACCGTATTGCCCAGTGAGCCGTAAAGGTCCAGGTCCAGATTTCCCCGGCTGAATTCCTGAAGCCGGTTATAGCAGAGGATATGCTCTTCTCTCAAAGCCTCCTCCGTCATCAGAAGCACCGCCACGCTCTGCCCGCCCAGATCCACGGTTTTACAGCGGTAATGGGTGCCGAAGATCTCATCGGCGATATTGCACACCATAAACCGTAAAATATTGTATTCCTCCGCAAAGCGCTTTTCCGGGATCTCTACCCGGCTTTCCAGTTTAAGGAGCAGCACGGTATAAAACTCCGCTAAAAAAGATTCTCCCATTTCCCGCAGCTTTTCCTTGGAAACGGAAAAGGGCATTT
Organism: Bacillota bacterium; assembly: GCA_021771115.1. GTDB lineage: Bacteria > Bacillota > Clostridia > Oscillospirales > Acutalibacteraceae > Acutalibacter. The sequence continues at coordinate 46,198 of JAETPP010000004.1, forward strand.
CCTCTCCCAGCAGGATGTTTTTCAAAAACTGTGAAACGATATACTTGTTGTTGAGATAGCGCTCATGCTCGATTTTTTGCAGGGCGCTGTCGATTTTTTCCAGTTCATCCGCCCCCGGCTTATCCTGAAGATCCTTTGGGCTTCTGTATTTGTTTACCAGAGCGACCAGAGGCGCCTGCGCCCGCTTGTTGAAAACGATGGAAACAATGATGCAGAGCGATAAAAACAGGACTGCTATCACAATAAAAATCGTAACTATATATTGATACGCCTGGGAGAAGGAGGAAGCGTTCTGCGCGTCGATATACCACCAGTCCATGCTGGGAGACTTGGAGAAAAACAGCATCAGATGATGGCGGGCGTCGCTGTACACAAAATTTTCTTTTCCATCGGAATGCTCCCGAATGATCTCGGTAAAATATTCGGAATAGGTTTTCTCGTCCTTGAAAATTTCCGAGGTGTTGGTGGAGATCCCCTGTCCCTCGCCGTCTACAACAAATACGCTGCGGGCCGCCTCAGAGGGGCTGATCACATAATTGAAGCGATCCGCGTTTACATCCACGATCACGGCGCTGTTGGTTGTGGGAATATATTTCCAGAAGGAAACCACATCGTAATTCTGCCGCTTCAGAAACAGGCTGATCTGCCTTGGGGCCGCCGGTTTTCCGGAATTCATCATCATGAGGAGAAAATCGTAATTGCGGGAGCCGGCCACATTGACGCCGTGGCTTTGGACGCACACCTGATTGTCCAGATTGATCACGGAGATATCCCGGATATAGGTGTAGGTCGCCTTCAAATCGGCCAGGGTTTGATAGAGATGATAATTTGTGAGCTTATTTTCCGTGTTGGAGGAGATGAAATCCAGCGTATCCGATTCACTGTATACCAGCGTGAAAATGTGCTCCACGTCGTTCTGAATGGCGTGGGAGTTTTCCAACAGCTGATCCAGAATCAGCTCTGAGCTTTTGAGAGAGCTTTTCTGAAAATAATAAGAGAATACGAAAAAAGTGCTGAACAGGATCAAAGCCGTAAGGACCACAACGCTGACGGCATAGGTAATCAGCGTTCTTCGATACGCGGAGTAGGACATCAGCTTTTTGAAGAATCGGGGCATCGGCTTTCTCCTCACTTTCTTTTCGTGCGGTCACCCAAAAAAGAACCTGCCCATCCGGGCGTACTCCCTCGGCATGGGCAGGTATCGGGTTTATTTTACTTTTGCGTCAAAGGGATAATCGATCACGATGCGTCCCTCGCCCACATCGCTGAGCCCGCCGTAAAGATCGGCCTTTCCGTCCGCCCGCACCACCATGCCGGAGGTAAAGGTGCAGTCAACGAGAGCGGGAATTTTTGCCGGGCCTTCAGGATAGCATTTCCGGGTGCCGATCACCTTGCGGTTTGTCACCGC
>JAETPP010000170.1 GCA_021771115.1 Bacillota bacterium
GTGCTGTGCCCCGGTGGGGCACGCCCAGCACCGACCGAAGCGAAAGCGTAGACCGGTTCTCGGCAACGCCTCACAGAGGCGTGCTCACCCCTTTCAGGGGAGGCAAGGGTTTGTGCAATCCGTCAGCCCGCCAAATTCCAATTTATCGACCTACTTGTCCCTCCGCATCCTTTCAAAAAAACTTATACTTTCTGTGCGGTTCCTCGAACAGCTTCCAGCGCAGCCAGTCGTCTAAAAAGACTGCCGCAAGGGAGATCACTGCCCACAACAGGGAATAGGGCAGGCAGATCTGCCCCCACAGGTTCAGGGGCATGTTGGAGTAGTCCCACACGTTCCAGCCCATCCACACATTGACAAAAAGCCCTGTTATAAGCTCCAGCACGGTAATGATCCCGCCGCCCAGCAGCATTTGCCAGAAAAGCCCCATGCTGCGGCAGAATCTTTCGTTGATTGCGCCGATCAGCAAAAAGCACATGCCGCCCAGAAGCAGCATGCTCCAGTGGGACCTTCCCCTGGCGATCTCCTCGATCAAAACGTACAGCACGCCGCCGATGCAAAACAGAACCAGGGCTCTGCACCATTTCTGCATTCTTTTCACACTTCGCCCTCCCCTATTCTTTTTGGTTCTCTATTTTATGCGGCGCTTTCTTTTCTCAGAAGCCGGTTAGATCGGAAGGCCTTGAAAAACGCCAGCCGGTGCTATATAATAATTAGGGGCTGTTCGAAAAATCAAAAACACCGTCTTCTTGCCCAGAAGCAGGCGCTTCCCGCGCCAAAAATTCTCGAAAACCGAAAAGGCTTTCTGCGGTTTTTGTCTTGGAATCACCTACTCCTGAACAAAAAATCCGGCATTTTCTCTATTTTCAAACAGCCCCTCGAGTTTCCCGGAAAAAAGAAAGCTAGGGATTTAAAATTCGAGGAGGTAATTTGTTATGAAAAAATCAGGAAAAAAAGCGATCAGCCTTTTGCTGGCTTTGCTCATAACCGTTATGGTTCCGCTGACCGCTTCCGCCGCGGAGCTTCCCTTTACAGATGTACCCGTGAAGGCCTGGTACCATGGGGCCGTGACCTATGCCTATGAAAACGGGCTGTTTAACGGCACCGGCGCCACCACCTTTTCCCCCATGCAGCCCATGACCCGGGGCATGTTCGTCACGGTGCTTGCCAACGCCACGGAGAATTATGAAAAAAGCCAGTGGGTGGGGAAAACCAGCTTTACCGATGTCAATACCGCTCTCTATTACGCCGCTCCCATCGAGTGGGCCTATCAGATGGGCCTAATTAGCGGCGTCGGCAACCAAAAATTTGCCCCGGACACTCCGGTGACCCGCCAGCAGATGGCGAAGATCTTCTATGATTACGCGGCAAAAACGGGCAACACCGTATCCTATTCCAACGCTACCTTCCACAGCTTTCCCGATAAGAGCGCGGTCTCATCTTATGCGAAGACCGGCCTGAAATGGGCCACTGACCACAAAATCATCAACGGCAGCACAGAGGGCGGCGCAAATTACCTGAAGCCCCAAAGCACCGCGACACGCGCCGAGGTGGCCCAGGTGTTCAAAAACGCCCAAAGCGTTCTTTTGAAGCGCACGGTTGATAAATCCATCGTGATCCCGGAAAAGGATCCCACCGATATCGACCCGGTAGATCCCTTTAAAGCCCCTGTAAAATTCAGCAAGACCGCGGGAGGGGTCAGCGTCAGCGGCGTGGAATTCAATCCCCAGAACGGCTATTCCGCCCAGGCTGTTCTTGCAAACAACAAGCTGTACAGCACCGAAAGCGCCGCGGCCATCGCCAAGCGTACCGGTTCCTATATCGCGGTAAACGGCGCCTTTTATCAGTGCTATGATTCCAGTAAAAGCGATTATTTGACCACCTATTCCACCCTGATCAGCAACGGCAAGCTTCTCCGCCTGGACAATACCAACGCCCCCTATAAGCCCGCCTTTGTCATCGATGGGAGCGGCAAGGCCTCCATTGAGTTCTTCAAAACGCTGCAGGGCGTCACCCACACCAGAGACGGTGCGGTCATTGAGGCTCCGGGCGCGGATCAGATCGGCCTGAACCTTTCCGTTCCGCAAAACGACGGAACAAAAATGATCGCCACAAGGGCCTTCGGCAGCAAGATCCCGGGCCAGGTGCTGAACGCCGCAGTGGCAGATGAAAGCGGCACGGTCACAAAGGTTTATCACAACGCTTCGGATGTGCCCATTCCCCAAACCGGATTTGTGCTCTATGAGCGCAAAATGCGTTCTCAGTGGGATACGCTGGTGAGCAGCTGCCAGGTGGGAGACAAGCTGGAGATCTCCGTGAAATACCAAGGCTCTTCCACCCAGGATATCGTCACCGCCCTGAGCTGCGGCCCCACCGTGGTGAAAAATGGCAAGGCCTACGGCAATGCTTCTACCTACAAGCAGGAGGGCTTTACCGATACCCACGTGACCGGCACCTCAGCCGCCAGAATGGCCATCGGCGTAAAGAAGGACGGCACCGTGGTCATTGCCCACGCCTCCTGTACCTTAGGCCAGCTTGGCAGCGCCATGGCGGCCCTGGGCTGCCAGACCGCCATGAACCTGGACGGCGGCGCCTCCTGCGCCCTGTACCTTCAGGGCAACGCGGTCATTCCTGCGGGACGCCCCATGAGCAATATGCTGGTATTTGGAAGAAAATAAAAGCAGAGCTCCAGGCTCCGGTATACAGCAAAGGCCCGCTGCGGTTTTCCGCAGCGGGCCTCAGACTGTCGATAAACGCTCTAACTGTAAAACACGGAAGGAGGAAGAGTGTGAGAGGGAACCATCAGGGGCGCTGGTCTCCGGTGGAGACCGTTCAGTGCTGACCGAGCCGACAGGCGAGACCCCTCTCTCGCGTTTCAATCAGAACTTATTGGAGAAATCAAAGATTTCTCCAATAAGTTTGAGCGTGTCGAAAAAATCTTTTTCGACACGCTCAGGCCCGCTGCGGTTTTCCGCAGCGGGCCTTTTGTATCTGACAACTAATTTCTCACAGCCAACGACTGCCCTTCCCCTTACAGCCCGGCCTTTCGTTTCTGACGCATATTTTTTGCCAGCTGTTTATTCCGCAGCTGCTTTTTGCGGCGAAGATCCTCCTTTGTTCCGGAGAACATTGCCTCGCCGTGAATTTTCCGGTAGCTTTCCCAACGCTCCGGAGAAAGGACGCCCTCGGCAATGGCCCGGCGAATGGCGCAGCCCGGCTCCGATTCATGGCGGCAGTCGGAAAATTTACACTTTCCCAAAAACTGCTCCACATCGGGAAAGGCTTCTCCCAATCCGCCGGTCACATCCCACATTCCCAGCTGGCGCATGCCCGGGGTATCGATCACCAGCGCGCCGCCGGGCAGGCGGAAAAGCTGCCGGTGGGTAGTGGTGTGGCGGCCCCGGCCATCCTCTTTCCGGATCTCCCCCGTCTCCATCAGCTCCTCTCCGGCAAGCCTGTTTAGAAGGCTGGATTTTCCCACTCCGGAGGAGCCTAAAAACACCAGTGTTTTTCCCGGAAGCAAATAGGGACGCAGCGCGTCCAGGCCCTCCCCTGTTTTGGCGCTGACGGCAACTACCTCCACCCCCGGCGCGGCGGCTCTGGCCTCTGTCAGCTTCGGGGCGTGGTCGCCGGGAAGATCGGCCTTTGTCAGCACCACCACCGGCTGGGCGCCGCTCTGCCACGCTTGGGTAAGATACCGCTCCAGTCTGCCGATATTGAAATTCTCATTGAGAGACTGCACCACGAACACGGTGTCAAAATTGGCCGCCACAGCCTGTTCCAGCGGATACCCCGGTGTGGGGTCCCGCCGGGAAAAGAAGGTTTGGCGGGGCAAGGTGTGCAGGATCACGCTGTCCCCCACAGGGTTAAAGCTGATCTTCACAAAGTCCCCCACGGTGGGAAATTCTTCTTCCCCCGCGGTAAAGTAAACGCTGGATTTCAGCCTGCCATAGCATTTCCCCTGCTCACAGATCAGCTCATACCGCTCCTTATGAACGGCGGTCACTCTGGCAATTCCCCCCGTTTCCCCGGGGTATTTCTCCGGGCAAAGCCCGAATTCTCTTAAATCTATCATGAAATTCCTCCTGTACTTTTCCTTGAAATGTCAGCCTACGGTATTTCATAAAACATCGCTCCTTTCGGGTATTTAGATACTGGATATTAGTTTCCGGATGCTGGGGCCTGCTGTCGCAAGGCAATAGAAGATAGTAAATTATTGTTTAGTGCCCACTCTTGGCCCCCCCTTTCAGGGGGGCTGTCACGGCGAAGCCGTGACTGGAGGGTTCCGTGCGGCAAGCAAGAACCCCTCCGACGGCCTTACGGCCGCCACCGAACGTTGCTCTCTGAGCAACGTTTCCCCTTCT
>JAETPP010000171.1 GCA_021771115.1 Bacillota bacterium
ATCCGTATAAAGCCTGTCCCCAATGACCGCCAGCTCCTCCGGGCGGCAGCCGGTGCGCTGTAGAAGGTAAGAAAGCGTATGCCGGGAAGGTTTGCCGAAGAACTCGCATTCCACGCCGGTGGATGCCTTGACCAGGGCGGCAATGGAGCCGCAGTCGGGAATAAAGCCATCCTCCACAGGGCAGTTGAGATCCGGGTTTACGCCGTATACGGGCTTTCCCCGCCGAATCAGAGAGCAGGCTATGGAAAGCTTTTCATAGGTGAGGGTGGTGTCAAAGCCCAAAACCACATAATCCGGGTCGGTATCGTTCCAAGAAACGCCGGCTTGGAGAAACTCCTCCCGCAAAAGGGGCGTTCCCATCACATAGCAGCTTTCTCCGGGCCGGTTTTCCCTGAGCCATCTCAGGATCACATCGTTTGCGGTCAGCATTTTTTCCGGAGGGACGGAAATTCCCATGCCATTTAGCTTCTGAAGATAGGCTTCCCGGTTTTTTGAGCTGTTGTTCGTAAAAAAACAAAACTCTTTCCCGGCTCTTTTTACGCATGCCAAAAAATCCTTGGTAAAAGGGAAAAGCCGGTTTCCTAAATAAATGGTGCCGTCCATATCCAGTACGAACATCCGGATTTTTTCCAGGCGGCGCTTTAACTCAAAATGCTCCATGCCGATCTCCTTCACACCTGTCATAGGAATAAATTACCAAGGTAATTATACAGGCTTTGCCCGGCTTTGTACAGGCAAAAAACGGGAGAGGCCAAAAAGCGCCGGAAGAAATAAGAAAATTCATAAAATAGGGGGTGTTATTTTTCCCCGGAATGCGGTATAATAATTTCTGGATTCCAGTGCCGGAAAAGACAAGACTGCGGCGGCCGGCTGAAGAGCTGTACCTTGTGCCGAAAAAATTCACGAAAGCCTGCCGCAGGTGGTGAAAAATACATATCCGCAAAAAGGAGCTGTCAGTATGAAATTTTTTGAAAGTATCGGAAAAGCAGTAGGGGACGCCGCTGGTTTTCTGGGGGAGAAAAACCGCAAAGCCGCGTATCTCAACCGGATCCGCACGGTGATCCGCTGTGAGGAAACGGCGGCGGAAAAGGAATATCTGGCCTTGGGCCGCTATTATTACAACAATCTGCGGGATCAGAACAACCCGGTAACAGAGGCGCACTGTGCAGAGCTGGAGGCCATAGAAGGCCGCTTGGAAAAGGCGCTGGATCAGCTGGAGCAGTTTTATCAGGCGGACAGTAAGGCGGCTTCCATCGGCATAATCAGCGGCGCAGACGGCCCTACAGCCGTATCTATCGCGAATGGAGAGGCCGAGGAGGTCACCCTGGAAGATGTGGAGCGCTTCGATCACGACCCGGCGGAGGCGGCGGAAGCAGCTCCTGCGCCCGCACAGCCGGACGAAAACGCTGGCCTGCCTTTTGAAGGCTGATCGAGCCGGGCTTTGGAGGGAATGCGGGAATGTCTACGGAAATTATAAAGGATATCATCTGTCCTCAATGTGGGGAATCTCAGAAATACCAGCTGTTTTCCAGCATCAATGTCAGGGAAAACCCGGAATTCAAGCAGAAGATCCTGGAGGAGACCCTGTTTGACTGGCGCTGTAAGCGCTGCAACTACTTCGCGGCCATGGCCTACCCCTTTATTTACACCGATCCCGTGGCGGGCTATGTGATCAGCACCGCTCCCATGGGTACAAACGGCGCGGTAGAGCCCACGGAGGCGGTGAAGGATTACGTCAAGCGCAGCGTGAAGAACCTGGCGGAATTGAAGGAAAAGATCCTGACCTTTGACGCCGGGTACGACGATGTGGCCGTAGAGCTGGTAAAAAACGCTCTCTGCGGTATCATAAAAAACACCTACAAGGTCAGCCGGGTGCATGCCTATTTCAGCCGGATCAACGAAAAGGACGGCGAAATGGAATTTGCCATTTTCCTGCCCCGGAAAACAGAGCCGGTGTATCACTCCACCAAGCTGGATGTGTATAAGCAGTCTCAGGAGGTTCTGCGCACCCTGGATTTTGTGGATCCCGAGGGCTTCATTCGGGTAGACGCAAAGCTTGCCCGGCAGATCATTGAGGAATATCAGAATATCTAATATCAGCCTGAGGCCGCCGGAAAAAACATTTGTGAAAAGAGATACTTAAAAGGATACCAACACCCGCTGGAAAGCACCCGCTTTTCAGCGGGTGTTGGTGAATAAGCGCACGGAGGCGTTTTTCCTGTCACCCTGAACCGCCCCCTTTCTGTCATTCTTCGCCTCCACAGGAGGCGAAGAATCTCGGCAAAAGCATACTGGCGGGTACAAGGCCCTTTTTATACGCCGGTCTCTGCTAATCAAGATTCTTCACAGAGAGCAACGCGAGCATTGCTCTTGTTCAGCAACGACAGTGGGTGGATGTGGATGGTGTGCTAAATTGGAGTTTAGCAGCGTACCGCTGCACCAACTCGTGAAGGCAGCGACAGGTATTTTACCCTGTGCGGCCCGACCGGCGGCGAGGCACCGCGGCCACTCGTGAAGATAGTGGCGGCATTTGCAAACGTACGGCCCGACCGGAAGTAAAACCGGCCTCATTCTCTCATTGTCATTCTGAGTCACCGAAGGTGGCGAAGAATCTCGGCCATATCCCAGCCGGTGATTAAAAAGCCCTTCATGCGCCGGTTACTGCTAACCGAGATCCTTCACTGAAAGCAAAGCAAGCTTTGCTTTTGTTCAGGATGACAGTGTGTGGGGATAGTTAGTGTGCTAAACAATAATTTGACAGCTACTCCCGGTCGGGTCGGAAAGTTTCCTCCTGTACCAAGAAGCTTCACGAGTGCCTGCGGCGGCTCGCCGCTAAACAATAATTTATCATTCTGTCCCTGCCCTTCCTTTTTTTGCGCCGCTGCGCGGCATCACCACCGTCCGGCATCCAGTATCCAGCATCCAGCATCTAAACTCCCAAATATGAAGGATTTGTTAAAAGTCAAATTTTTCTAAAAAGCCTATTGACTTTTCCTGACCATGTAGCTAAAATAAGTTTAGCACTCAGGGGAGAAGAGTGCTAAATCTCCCTTTGAGAGAGCCTTGGAGCCGGTACGAAACGCCTGCTCCGGCGCAAAGAAGCAGATCCTCTTTTTCGCGCGGTTTCGCGCGGTTTTAGCCCTCTTCCCCGGAGAGAGCGAAAACGCTTGAGATTTTCACCGGGGAGAAAGGAACGGCCCTGAAAACGGAAAATCAAAGGGGCCAAGGGTGTGCGTTTATGACCATTAAACCACTGTTGGACAGAGTTCTGATCAAGGCTGAGGAAGCGGAGGAGACCACGAAAAGCGGCATCGTGCTGGCGGCAAAGTCTCAGGAAAAGCCCCAGATCGCCAGAGTGATCGCGGTAGGCCCCGGCGGAGAAGTGGACGGCAAGGAGATCAAAATGTATCTGAAGGAAGGCGACCGTGTGATCTCTGCCAAATACAGCGGCACGGAAGTGAAGATCGATGGGGAAGAGTACACCATCGTAAAGCAGTCCGATATCCTGGCTGTTGTTGAGTAAGCTTGCAGCTTTCAAAACTCTAATTACTATTTTGGAAAGGATCGATAAACTATGGCAAAGCAGATCATTTACGGCGAGGATGCACGCAAGGCGCTTTTGAGCGGCGTGAATCAGCTTGCCGATACGGTAAAGATCACCCTGGGGCCCAAGGGCCGCAATGTGGTGCTGGATAAGAAGTTCGGCGCTCCCCTTATTACCAATGATGGCGTTACCATCGCCAAGGAAGTAGAGCTGGAAGATCCCTATGAGAACATGGGCGCTCAGCTGGTCAAGGAAGTGGCCACCAAAACCAACGATATCGCCGGTGACGGCACCACCACCGCTACGTTGCTTGCCCAGGCTCTGGTGCGCGAGGGCATGAAGAATGTCACCGCGGGCGCCAACCCCATGGTGCTGCGCAAGGGCGTGCAGAAGGCCACCGAGGTGGCGGTAGAGGCCATTGAGAAGAATTCTCACAAGGTTTCCGGCACTAAAGATATCGCCCGTGTAGCGGCTGTTTCCTCCTCCAGCGATGAGATCGGTACCTTGATCGCCGAGGCCATGGAAAAGGTCACCTCCGACGGCGTGATCACCGTGGAAGAGTCCAAGACCGCCGAAACCTACAGCGAAGTGGTAGAAGGCATGATGTTTGACCGCGGCTATGTGACCCCCTATATGGCCACCGATACCGATAAAATGGTGGCAGATCTGGACGATCCCTACATTCTCATCACCGATAAGAAGATCAGTAACATTCAGGAGATCCTGCCTCTTCTGGAGCAGGTGGT
>JAETPP010000172.1 GCA_021771115.1 Bacillota bacterium
GCGCCACCACTGTCTAGAATCCAGCATCCAGCATCTAGCATCCAGTATCCAGCAGCGAAGCGGCTTCCTTGTCGCACCAGAAGGCGGCGTGGGGCATATCCTTCAGGGCGGTGGCGGGCAGCCGGTTCGTCACGGGGCTGTCCAGGATCTCTTTTACGATCTTGCTCTTCTTTTCGCCGTTTACCACCAGGATAGCCCTTTTCGCGGCGGCGATGTCGGCAATGCCGATGGTCACGCCGCCGGTGAGCTCGGGGGCGTTTTCAAAGTATTTTGTACCCACCTGCTGTGTAACACTGTCTAAAACAGTGGTGTGAACAGAAAGGGAAAAATCCACGCCCGGCTCGTTTAAGGCCAGGTGGCCGTTCATGCCCACGCCCAGCACGATCAGGTCAAAGCCGCCGGAGGCTTCGATGTTTTCCTTGATCGCGGCGCATTCCGCCTGCAGGTCCCCAGCCTTTCCGTTGACCAGCCGAACCCGTTCCCGGGGGAAATTTACCTGGGAGAGGAAATTCTTTTCCAAAAAGTCTCCGCAGCTGCCAGGGGTGGTTTCGTTCATCCCCGCCCACTCGTCCATGGCGGCAAAGCCGGCGCGGGAGAAATCCACCTTGTTTTCCTGAAACCGACGTACCAGCTCCCGGAAGAGCCCCAGGGAGGAATGGCCGGCCGCAACGCAGAGCAGAGCCTCCGGCTTCTTTTCCAGCAGCTCGCATACAGCGTCTGCGGCGGCGGCGGACAGGGCAGCGTCATTTTCAAAAATCTTACATTCCATAAGCACATCTCCTGAAATTTATTAACTTGATTAAATAATAAGACTTTTTGTGGTAAAAGTCAAGAGGGCAAGCATTTTATTTTAGAAAGTTTATCCCTTTTCTTGTGGATTTGCTTGACAGTGCTTGTCTATCCCTTTATACTTTTAATAGTATTAAAAAATAAATGCTATGGGGAAGAAGTGCCATGAAACCATATGTCTCGTCCCATCTAAAAGATATGAACCGGCGAAGCGTTTATGAGCTGCTGTGCAAAATGGAGGAAACCTCCAAGGCGGAGCTTTCTCACATTACGGGGATCAGCGCCCCCACCGTGATGAAGATCATCCAGTTTTTGGTGGAGAAAGAGCTGGTGACCGAATTGGGGAAAGGGGAGGCGGTGCTGGGGAGAAAGCCCCAGATGCTTCGCCTGAATAAAAACCGCTACTATTTTATCGGGGCGATCCATGAGGGCGATTTCCTCAAGGTGGGGATCAGCAACCTGAAAAACGAGCTGGTGGCCCTGAAAAAAATTCAGGTTCACGCCGACTTTAAGCGGACCATGGAGGAAACCCTGTTTCAGGTGATCAATGAGCTCCTGGTGGAAAGCGAGATCACTCTTTCTGACGTGTTGGGGATCGGGCTGGGCCTGCCCGGCATTTACGATGTGGAGCAGGAAAAGATCCTCCGCGCGCCCCTGATCGGGATCCCCGGTGAGATGGAGATCAGCCCCATTCTCCGCAAGATAGAAAATTACTATCACAAGTCCGTTTCAGTGGACAATGACCTGAACATGGATGTTATGGGCGAATTTCTGGATCTGGAGCTCACAGAGGAAAACGACCTTCTGTATCTTTCCTTCGGCACCGGCATCGGCAGCGGCATCATCTTAAACGGCAAGCTGCGCAGGGGAAAGCATTTCATGTGCGGCGAAGTGGGCTATATGACCTTTTTGGACGATTACGTGGCCGAGGCGGGCGATGCCGGATGGCTGGAAAGCAAAATCAATTTAGGCGCCATCAAGGAAAAATTCGGCCTGCAGCCCGATGGCTCGATCCTGGAGAAAAATCGGGCCATCGCCACCGAATATGTGGCCATCTGCGGCGCTCTGTGCGTCAACAATATGATGATGTGCTACGACTGCGACAATATTTCTCTGGGCGGAGAGCTCTTCGATCTGCTGGGAGACAAGCTGTTCGATTCGATCTGTGAAAAGGTGGAAAGGATCTCCATAGGAGGCGTCCGCCTGCGGAAAAGCACCTGCGCGGACCCCGGCGTACTGGGCGCCGCCGCCATGGCAAAGGCAAAGATCATACCCCAGCTTTTGGCAGAAGAGGAAGAAAAGTAAAGAAACAGAGGACAAACTTACAACGAAAGCGGTTTTTCAGCTGAAGAAAAATCAGCTGAGAAGTAAAAGCAGCCGGTAACCCATCGTGTTACCGGCTGTTTTTATGGCTGCGGAGGTGAGTGAGCGCCGGCAGCGGTTGTCCTGCAACGTTCTCATTTGCCATTTTCACCTATCGATTCGGCGGGGAATGTTCTTTCGTGAGGCACATCATCCAAGGCTGTTGAGAGCGGCTCACGCCGGTGGCTAAAACTGTTTTTCCGGCAAGATCGTTACGGTTCTTCATATTTTTTGTTTCTTTTCTTGTTCTTGGGGAGCGGAGGCCAGTAAACCCTGCCGGTAATCCGAGGGCGTGAGGCCGGTGCGCTTTTTAAAGACCCGGCTAAAGTAAAGCTGATCCGGGTAGCCCACTGCCCGGGCGATCTCCCCCAGGGAGTTATCGGTTTGCAGCATGAGCTGCCGGGCGTGGTTCAGCCGCAGCACGGTAATATAATCCATAGGGGAAAGCCCTGTAGCGCCCCGGAACAACAATCGGAAACGGCTGGGGCTGATATGCTCCAGCTCCGCCAAAAAGGGAATGGTGAGCTTTTTTTCATAGTTCTGGTGGATGTGGGAAATCGCCCGGTAAACACGGCCAACGCCGGCAGCCCGGTTCCCCTCGGCTGCCTCCAGCCGGCGGCTGATTTCCACGCAAACGGAAAGAAGCCGGGAAGCAGCCGAAAGGGCAAAGCAGTGATCCCGCAGAATAAAGTCGTGAAAAAGTCCCTCGAACTGGGAGACAATGAGAGCGTTACTCCCGAAACTGAGCAGACGCCGGTTGGGTAAACGGCAGTCTTTTACCAGTTTATCGGCCCCACTCCCTGTAAAATGAAGCCAATAATATTGAATTTCCTCCCGGCCGTGCATGGCGTATCGGTAACCGGTATGAGGGTAATAGAGCACCGCCTGCCCCGGCTCCATGATTTGCTCCCCCTCTTCCAGCCAAACCCGCATTTTTCCCTGAACCAAGTATTGCAGGTAATAATCTTCCCGCCCCAGCTGTACATGGGTCTCGAAGGGACGAGGCAGCACACAGACTCCCGCACAGTTGAGAACCAGATCCTGGTCGGTGCGGCACACGTTATTTCCCTCCACTTCCAGGGAGAGATAATAGGATTGTTCGGAAGGCATAGGCAGCTCCTGATTTAGGCGTTTTGTCCATAGAATAAAGCGATTGCTGTATAGGATTTTTTCTGGTATGAGTATATACTAAAACTCACCACAAAATCAATAGAGGAGCGAGATATTATGAAAAAAGCCATTAATGCCTGGGCAGTGGAAAGCTCTACGGGCTTTGAGCAGATGTTTCAGGAACTCAAGGAAGCCGGTTTCGATGGAGTTGAGTTGAACGTGGACGAGAAGGGCGTCTGTGCCCATGCGCTCTCGCTGTCTACCACCCAGGAGGAGCTGGCGGAGATTCAGGCCATTTCCCGGAAGTATGAGCTGCCCGTTGTGAGTATTTCCACCTCGTTATATGGAGGAAAAATGGGTTCTCCCCATGAGGAAGATAGGGAATTCGCCAAAACCCTGTTGAAAAAGCAGTTAGAATGCGCCAAGGCCTTGGGATGCGGCGGTATTCTTACGGTGCCCGGGGGACAGAGCCCCAAAATTTCCCTTTCGGAAGATTATAAAACTTCCCAGGAAACCCTGGCTTCGCTGAAAGATATTATGGGAGCCTCCGGGGTTTATGTAGGCGTAGAAAACGTGTGGAACGGCTTTTTCACCTCACCGGTGGAAATGGCTCGGTTTATCGACGAGCTGGACTGCCCCATGCTGGGAGCCTATTACGATGTGGGAAATGTGATCGCTTTTTCCTGGTCGGAATTCTGGATCGAGACTTTGGGAAACCGGATCCACAATGTCCATATCAAAGACTTTAAGCGGGCGGGCGGCATTAACCAGGGCGGAAAATTTGTGGACCTGCTGGAAGGGGATGTAAACTGGAAGGCGGTGATCCCCGCGCTGAAAGCGACCGGGTTCGACGGCTATTTGACCGCCGAGGTCTTCAAGGAAGATGCCATTGACCCTGGCATGACCTACCGTGAGTTTTACAAAGCTGTGGCAAAAGCCATTGACAATATTTTAGAGTTTTAAAAAGGAAAGGAA
>JAETPP010000173.1 GCA_021771115.1 Bacillota bacterium
CTGACCGAACCGAAGGTGAGACCCCTCTCTCGCGTTCAAATCGCAACATGTTGGGGAAATCGTAGATTTCCCCAACATGTTTGAGCGGGGCGAAAAAGTATTTTTCGACACGCTCATCCCCAGGTACATGGTACCTGGGGATGTACTCAGGCAGCTGGATCTCTCACAGCTGAAACACAAACAAAATCAGCCCGTACACAATCCTTGCCGTGATGCCGAACACCAGCACCGGGCCGGAGACGATGAACATTTTGGCCCCCAGGCCGGTGATGAAGCCTTCGCTTTTAAATTCCATGGCGGGAGACACCATGGAGTTCGCAAAGCCGGTGATGGGCACCAGCGTACCGGCGCCGGCGTGCTTGGCGATATTATCGTACCAGCCCAAAGCGGTAAGGGCGGCGGAGATAAAGATCAGGCTGATGGAAACCGCCATGCGGGCGTCCTTTGTTTCCAGGCCCCAGCCCTGATAAAGCTGGAACAGGCCCTGCCCCATGGTGCAGATCAGCCCGCCGAACAGAAACGCCAAAAGGCAGTCCTTTCCCACCGGGGAGTTGGGGGACGCCTGTTTTACCCGCTGGTCATACTGTTGTTTGGAAACTGTTTTCAAAAAAGATTCTCCTTTCCAGACAGGATTTTATGAAGTTATCTTTCCCTATTCCCGGAAATTCATGCGCCTTGATTTCTCCCCTTTTTGATCGTTTTTCTCCCAAACTCCCCGTTTTCCTTATCCCGGACTTCCGGATTTTCCTGTCCGGATTGTGAAATCTATAAAATCTTTATAAAAATTCTTGACAAGTTTATAAACTCAGAGTATCATAGACTCGAACAACAAAACTGGAAATTTCTGCCGGCTCCTACAGGCGGCGAAAACGGGGAGTTTTACTAAGGACTCGGGCGGCTGCATGCAGCCGCCCTGTGTTCCCACCTCTCCCGGAAAGGCAGTGACAGCATGTTCGATCAAAGATTGTGGGAGATCTTGCTCGACTCCTTCTGGAAAATACTGTTGCCGGGGCTTGTGACAACGATCCCTCTTACCGTAATTGCCTTTTCCATTGCCATGGTGATCGCGGTCTGCATGGCGCTGGTGCAGTTTGCCAACGTGAAGGGACTGAAGCAGTTTGCCCGCTTTTATATCTGGATCTTCCGGGGCACCCCCCTTCTGGTACAGCTTTTCGTAGTATTTTACGGCTTTCCCAGCATCGGCCTTTTGATCGATCCCTTTCCGGCGGCGGTGCTTGTCTTTTCCCTGAACGAGGGGGCCTATTGCGCGGAGATCGTCCGGGCGGCGCTGGAATCTGTTCCCCAGGGGCAGCTGGAGGCCGGGTACTGCACGGGCATGTCCTATCTGCAAACCATGCGGCGGATCATTCTGCCCCAGGCCATGCGCACCGCCTTCCCATCGCTGGCAAATTCCGTGATCGCCATGGTAAAGGATACGTCCCTAGCCGCCAACATCACCGTGACCGAAATGTTCATGGTCACCCAGCGCATTGTGTCCCGCACCTATGAGCCGCTGGCCTTGTATATGGAAGTGGGACTGATCTATCTGCTGTTCTCCACCGTGCTCACAAAGCTGCAGGCCTGGGGAGAGAAAAAGCTCAGCGCCCATATGAAGCAGGAGGATTGACGCGTTATGCTGGAGATCAAGGGGATTCGAAAATCCTTTGGGGGCCTGGAGGTTCTCAAGGGGGTAGACCTGAAGGTGGAAAAGGGCGATGTGGTGGCGATTTTAGGCCCCAGCGGCTCCGGA
Source organism: Bacillota bacterium (assembly GCA_021771115.1). Classification (GTDB taxonomy): domain Bacteria; phylum Bacillota; class Clostridia; order Oscillospirales; family Acutalibacteraceae; genus Acutalibacter. The sequence goes on from JAETPP010000173.1 coordinate 1,751, forward strand.
AAAACCACTCTGCTGCGCTGCGTCAATTTCCTGGAAACGGCAAACGATGGCGTGATGACCTTTGACGGTGAGGAATTTCACCTCGGCCATGTTTCCAAAAAGGAGATCGCCAGGCTGCGGAAAAAAACCGCCTTTGTGTTTCAAAGCTACAACCTGTTTTTGAATAAAACCGCCCTGCAAAATGTGACGGAGGGGCTGATCGTGGCCCGAAAGGTCCCCAAGGCCCAGGCGGAGGAGATCGGAAAACGGTGCCTGGATAAGGTGGGGCTTTCCGACCGGTATGACTATTACCCGAGCCAGCTTTCCGGCGGCCAGCAGCAGCGGGTGGCCATTGCCAGGGCCCTTGCCTCAGACCCGGAGATCATCTATTTTGACGAGCCCACCTCCGCCCTGGACCCGGAGCTTACCGGGGAAGTGCTTTCCGTCATGCGGCAGCTGGCGAAGGAAGGCATGACCATGCTGGTGGTCACCCACGAAATGGGCTTTGCCCGCAATGTGTCCAACAAGGTGGTCTTTATGGAGGACGGCGTGGTGGTGGAGGCCGGCCCTTCTAAAAAGCTGTTTGAAGCGCCCAGGGAAGAACGGACCCGGGCCTTTCTGAGAATGGTGGGCGGCATCACGCCCGCCGAATAAATTTTTATAAAAGGAGACTGTTTTTATGAAAAAGCGTTTTGCGGCTCTGCTTTTCGCGGCACTTCTCATTTGCCTTACGGCGCTGTCCGGCTGCGCTCAAAGCAGCAAGACTGGAGGTGACCTGCTCTCTCAAATCAAGGAAAAAGGGGAGATCACCATTGCCATGGAAGGCACCTGGGCCCCCTGGACCTATCACGATGAAAGCGACAATCTGGTAGGCTACGATGTGGAGATCGGCCAGTATATTGCCGACTATATCGGCGTAAAGGCCAATTTCGTGGAAGGCGAGTGGGACGGCCTGCTGGCCGGGCTGGAATCCGGGCGGTACGATGTGATGATAAACGGCATGACGGTAGACGATGACCGCCGGGAAAAGTACAGCCTTTCCACACCCTATGCCTATGACCATACCGCCGTGGTGGTGCAGGGAAGCAACAGCGAGATCCAAACCCTGGACGACTTAAACGGCAAGAAAACCGCCAACACCTTGAGCAGCACCTATGCCAAGGTGGCGGAGGCCCACGGGGCGGAGGTCACCGGCGTGGACGACCTGAACCAGACCTTTGAGCTGCTTTTGAGCGGCCGGATCGACGCCACCCTGAATTCCGAACTGACCTATGCCGATTACATGAAGGCCCACCCCGACGCGGACCTCAAGATCGCCGTACTGACAGAGGAGGCGGACGAAACCGCCATTCCCCTGCGCAAGGGCGACGACACCGCCACCCTGCTGGAGGCCATCAACGAGGCGCTGGAGGAAATGCGCGGGAACGGAAAGCTCAGTGAGCTCTCCGAAAAATACTTCGGCCGGGATATCTCCAAGGCTTCGTAAAACAAAGGATCCCCAAGCAGCGCGGTTTTTTTACCGCGCTGCTTTTCTTTTTGCTTTGGAGGCCTTTTGGTCAGAGATAGCTGCTGATAAGGGTGAAACATATGCTGAATTATTGTTTAGCGAACTAGTTGTTAGTTATGAGTAGTTAGTTGTTAGAAGAAGCAAGCCACCAGTTTGTCATCCTGAGGAACGCAGTGACGAAGGATCTCGCCCTTGAATTCCGCAAAAAATGACAAAGGGCGAGATCCTTCACTTCGTTCAGGATGACAGAAGGGGAGTCAGGATGACAGGTTGGAGCCCTTGCCCTAAATTCCTCACTGCTCATTCCTAATTTCTCATTTCTTTCCCCTCCCTCACAATTGACGCCCGCCCTTTTCCCTTGAAACCTTCGGGAAAATATGGTATCTTAGAAGACAGAAAAGTGCGCCGCTTTTTCATGCGGGGAACAAGCGGGCAAATAAAAACAGGAGGTCGCTACTTATGAAAATCGGGATCGGCACCTATTCCTTCGGCGGCATCGCCAGCTACCTGGGCCTTGGCCCCACGCTGCTGGAAAAATTCCGGATCATTCGGGATCTGGGCTTTGAAAGTGTGGAGCTTCTGCCTGTGGACCTGGAAAACGATGTGGAGGACATCAAGAAATGGCTGGCGGAAACCGGCCTTACCGTGACCTCCGTGCATGCGGAGCCCACCGAGGAGATCGTCAGGAAAATGGCGGCGCTGGGCGGCAAGGCGGTCATTTGGGCAGGCACGCCCTTCTGCAACAAGGCGGAGGCCGTGGACGTGGCCCATCTGCTGGATGAAATGGCCGAAATGGCAGAGCCCTACGGCATCAAGATCGGCTACCACAACCACAGCCAGGAATTCTACTTCGACGAGGGCAAAACCCTGCTGGAGCATCTGCTGGACAACAGCACCAAATGCTTCTCTCAGCTGGACTGCGGCTGGGCCCAAAACGGCGGCATGTATCCCCCTTCCTTCATCCGCAAATACAAAAACCGTATCCTTTCCATTCAC
>JAETPP010000174.1 GCA_021771115.1 Bacillota bacterium
CCGTTCTGCGTTAAATTTTCTTGCAATACGCCAGTATTCCTGCGAAAATTTGCCTGGAACAACTTCCAAAATCCTCGCTCATCCGGCACTTTCCGGTTATGAATACAGGTTCTTACAGCTTTCCGCAAGCGCAAAAGCCGTTTTCCTCTCCGGGACAAAACTACACGCTCCGGAGAAATCCACAGCAATACAACGCACTGTATTCCTACCTTGTATTTTATCATGTTCTTCCAATTTTTCAAGTGGCAACACTGTTTTGACAGCATTTTTCACTTTTTCCCGAATTTTCCTTTCTATTGAAATACTAAAAGTAATAAATTGCACAAATTTTTCTTTCTGCCACTAGATTTCGAGTGAGGTTTCCGGTATAATTAAGTGAAAGATCTTCAGCAGGGAGGAAACCGCATGCTGGATATTTCCCTTTACAGTAATGATTCTTTTTTTCTCGCGGAGCTTCGAAGGGACCTTTCCGCAAAGCTGGAACGCACCATGCAGGGGGCCTGCCGGTTTCAAAGCCTTTCCCTGCTTCAGACCAGCCTCTATGACCGCCTGGATTCCCCGCCGGACCTGTGCGTGGTAGACCTTCGGGACGATCCGGAGGAAGCCATGGCTTTTGTCCGCAGGCTGCGCAGAAACGCCGGTACGGAGATCATGGTAATAGCCTCCGCGCCGGATTGGGCCATGGCGGCCTACGACGCCGATGTGATGTCCTATCTGCTGTGGCCGCCGGACGTCTCCAGAATGGCGGAGCTTGTGCTGCGGCGGTTTGCCCAGCGTTTCCAGCCCCAGCCCCTGCAGTTTTCCTTCCGCACCGCCTCAGGCACTCAGGTGCTGGCGGCAGAGCATATTATTTACGTAGAGTATTCCGACCACCGCCTGCTGATCTACACCGATTCCGGCAAGCGCTTCTCCACCACCGCCATGCGCCTTTCCTTCGGCAAGGCCACCGAGCAGCTTCTTGCCGACCCCCGGTTCGTGCGCACCCACGCCTCTTTTCTCATCAACATCATGCACGTATCCTCCTTCGGGCAGTACACCGTCACCATGGATACCGGCGTTACCGTGCCTATTTCCCACGCCAAAAAAGCCGAAGTCAACGGCCGCTTCCGCCGGTTTTTCGGCAGGGAAGAAACAGCCGCTGATTCAGTAAAATTAGCAATTAGAAATTAGAAATTAAGGCAGGAGCTTTTCCCTGCTATTTGGGGCCCTCTGCCTGTCGTCTCGTTCTTTAGTTGTTAGTCTTTAGTCGTTAGTTGTTAGAGAAGGGCTTTTTATCCTGTCATTCTGAGCCTCCCAATCTGTCATCCTGAGGGCAGAGCCCGAAGGATCTCGTCCTTTGGCTTTTCATGTGGATTTTAAGACCGAGATCCTTCGTCAAGAAGGCGCAAAGCGCCTTTTATGCTCCTCAGGATGACAGGTGAGCGCGTGCCGGAAAGTTTATAACTTTCCTGGCACGCTGGTGCGAACCGGTCTACGCTTTTGCTTCGGTCGTTGCTGGACGCATGCCAGGAAAGTCATGACTTTCCGGCATGCAGCAACCGAGCCGACAGGCGAGACGGGGGAGTCAGTGCGCTAAATTGGAATTTAGCGGGCTAACAGAAAGGCAGAAACTCTTGCCTCCCCTGAAAGGGGAGGGGGACCATGCTTTGCATGGTGGAAGGGTTCTAGCCCGCTTGAAAACAGCATAAAGCCTGTGGCTTTTCCACTTGCCGCACGAAACCCCTCAGTCACGGCTTCACCGTGACAGCTCCCCTTTCAGGGGAGCCAAGGGTGTGTGCTAAACAATAATTTAGCGGCAGGTAGGAAAGAACGTTAAGCCTCTCCTTGCTTGCAGAGGGGAAACAGTCTGCTACGCAGCCTGCGTGGCATGCGATAGCATGACGGAAGGGATCGGTCACACGCAGAAAGCGGCATAGAATCGCTGGTTTACAATCCCCTCAGTCAGCCTTCGGCTGACAGCTCCCCTTGCAAGCAAGGGGAGCCTTAACGCTCTCTCGATAGTGCGGCTAAACAATAATTTCCCAGTTCTTTCTCCTAATTACTAATTGCTAATTACTAATTACTAATTACTAAAACATACGGAAGGTGGTTTTTCCTTTGCGTTCCTCTGCGTTGTTCCGCCGCTTTCAGGGCAGCTATTTCAGCTATGTGCTGGTGTATTTCTGCGCCTATTTCGCCATGGCTGCTTTTGTCTCTGTTTTATCGGTATACCTCACTACCATTGGAAAAACCGGAGGAGAAATGTCCTTTATCATTTCCGCCTCCAGTATTTTTTCCGTTTTTATGGTTCCGGCGGCAGGCTATCTCTGCGACCGCACCGGGCGGTCCCGGCTGATCAGCGGTATGCTGCTGATCGCCATGGGGCTTTTGTCTCTGGTCTTTTCCCAGTGCAGGCAGGTGTGGGCCCTTTTCTTCTTAGAGGGGCTGCTCATGTCTTTCATGAATTCCGCTCAGCCCGCCTGTGAACGGCTTGCCGCCGCCACCAAATTCCGCTATGGGATCCTGCGGATCTGGGGCACGGTAGGCTATGCTGCAGGCGCCCAGGCCGCAGGGCTGGCGATCCAGCATTTTCCGCCCATCGTACTCTTTTCTCTGGTATTTCTCTCCACGCTTCTGGCCGCGCTGGGCCTTGCGGGGGCGGAGGACCCCATTCTGCCGGAGGCCCCGGAGCCCCGGGAGGAAAAGAAGCGGCCTCCTCTTTCCTCTTTTCTGAAAAATCCCCAGTTTCTCCTGTTTTTGCTGATCGCCTTCCTTTTTTACAGCAGCTCCGGCGTAAACTTCAATTACGCCGCCTTTCTGCTGGACACCATGGGCGTTCCCACCGGCGCTGTGGGAACGGTGCTTTCTGTGGGGACACTGGTGGAAATTCCCATCATCCTGTTTTCCAATAAATTTATGGACCGCTTTTCCGGAAAGACCTTGCTGCTGACCTGCTGCGCCATCAATGTGGTACAGTTTTTGTGCTACGGCCTGTCCGGCTCCGCCTGGGTGGTGGTGACCGCCATGATCCTCTTAAAAGCGGTGGGCGCTACTCTTTTCATGATGCTCATCCTGAAGCTCGTGCGCAATCTGGTAGCGCCCGAGCTTACCGTGACCGGGATCTCCGTGGTAAATTCCATCACCAACCTAGGTGTGATCGTCATGCAGAATCTGGGCGGCGTGATTTTGGACTATGCCAATATCCACACCCTATACCTTATCCTCACCGCCATCACCGCCGCCGCCATGCTCCTGACCCTGCTGCTGCGGGTAAAAAACACGGAAAAGGTGTTCAGTTAGCTAGTAGTTAGTTGTTAGAAAGGGCATGCCCGCTAAAAACCGGACATGATGCTGTCCGGTTTTTTCTATTATACTTTAAGGTACTATATTTGAAAAAAGGAGCGGCTGCAAATGATAGGCCCTGAAAAAATCAACTCTCTGCGGATGGAGCGGCAGTTTTTTTCCCGAAAAGCCACAGAAGAGGAATATCTGGCGCTTTACCGGGACACCCAGCCCGGGCAGAATGTGTATTGGAACGGCTTTGGCCAGCCGCCCACCTTGAGCTTTCGGGCCGGTTTTGACGACCTGGAGTTTAACCGCCGCAGGCAGTTAAACCGGCAGCTCATCAAGGGCCGGTTCGCTGGCGGCAATTTGGGGTGGATCGTTCCGGAGGATCTGGAGCTGTTTTGGGCGCTGTACAGAAAGCCCCTCTCCCGCCCCACAGAGCTACAGGAGCGGCTTTTGGCGCTGATTGAGGGGGAGGGACCCCTGACCATTCAGCAGATCAAGGCGGAAACCGGGCTTTTGGTCAAGGAGATCACCCCGGTCCTCCACCGCCTGCAGGAGGCCTTTCTCCTTTATGAGGACCAGTACGACGGCGAATGGGATCGGGGATGGATGCGCTTTTCTGAAATGTTTCCGGAGGCGGAAGAATTTTCCCTTTCCCGGGAGGAAGCCATGAAGCTGGTTCTAAAGCGGTTCGCCTATCGGGAGGTGGCTTTTACCCTCGCCATGGCGAAATCCTTTTATAAGCTGCCGGAAAAAGAGCTTCGCAAGGCGGCGGAGGCACTTGCAGCAGAAGGCGTTTTCGCGGAAGCGGAGGGGATGCTTTTCCTGCGGGAGGATCTTGCCTTCCTGGAAACGTATGAACCCGTTCCCCTTCACTTTGTTCACGCCATTCATCGGAACGATTTTTTGTATAAGGCCAATGAGCCCGCGTTAAA
>JAETPP010000175.1 GCA_021771115.1 Bacillota bacterium
AAAGATATTTTGAAGATCATGTGGCCGAAAAATTTTCCGCCGGAGAAATTGAGGTGTTAAATTGCTGTATGCCGTGGCTTATCCGCCTTTTGAGTGTTCTAAAAAGGAAGAAAAGCTCTTTGATCATGACCTCGCCTGGCGTTTGCTTTACCATGTGATGGAGCGGGAATACGGCAGAAAGCGTTCCACTCTGCAAGTGGTGCGCGGGCCTCACGGAAAGCCGGAGTTTTCTGAATGCGACCTTTCGTTCAGCCTTTCGCATTGCGCCGGGCTTGTCTGCTGTGCCCTCAGCGACCGGGAGATCGGTGTGGACGCGGAGCGCGTCCGTCCCTATGATCCTCGGCTGGCCCGGCGGATCTGCACCTCTGCGGAGCTGGCCTTTTTGGAGAAATCGTCGGAAAGAGACAAAGACCTTATGACCCTGTGGACTTTAAAAGAAAGCCTGATGAAGGCTCTGGGAGAAGGTTTTCACTATGGCTTTCAGAAGGCGGAATTTGTCTGGCGGCAGGGGAGCTTTTGTCCGTTTCAGAAAGATCTGCGGGTGGTAAGCCTTCAGCCGGTCCCCGGCATTTTGGTATCGGCCTGCTCGTTTTCTCCGGTTCCGGAAAAGATAGAGCTGCTGGATGCAAAGCTGCTTTTCCGGGAGTTTTGATCCTTGTCATATCCGCTGCTTGTTCCTCATAAGTATAAAGCAGGAAAGACGACCGGGAGCGGTCGTCACACAGAGAGGAACGGTGGAAGATGGTTTTATCGCTGAAAGCAAACAAAAAACGAATCGTGGCATTTCTCATTCTTGTAGTGGTGGTCGTTGGAGCCTGCATTTTCCTGCGGGGCGGAAAAGAGGAAACGGCGCAGAAGGAATTCCCCGGCGAGACCAATGAAGAGCGGGTCGCCTTTTTACAGAGCTTCGGCTGGCAGGTGGAGGAAACTCCCGCCGAGACCCGTGAGGTAATGATCCCGGCACAGTTTAACGATGTTTACACCACCTATAATGTGATGCAGAAGGCCCAGGGCTTTGACCTGAAGCCCTATGCCGGAGAGGTTTGCACACAGTACCGGTATAAAATCAACAATTATCCCAATGAGCCGGAGGTGTACGCCACGCTGCTGGTGTACGGCAAGCTGATCATCGGCGGAGATGTGGCCTGCGCCGAGGTGGATGGCTTTATGCACGGCTTCGCGGCGGACAGCGCCCGGTATGGGGAAACCGCCGAGAGCAAGTCGGCTGCCTCCGAAAGCAGCGATGCTGTCAGCTCTTCGCCGGCGTCATTTGTCAGCTCCATGCCCAGCTCCGCTGTGGAAAGCACCGCCGCCGCGGAGAGCCAGCCAACTTCTTCCGCGGTGGCGGGAGACGCGGAGGTCTCTTCCGCTGTGGCCTCCTCGGAAGCTCCGGCGGAATCCACGGCGGGAGAAGCCCAGCCTGACGACGGCTATCCTACCGATTAATGCTATGCTTTTTCTGAAAAAGGAACATGGAACGCACCGTGTTCTTTTCAGACTGTCGATAAACCCTCTAACCAAAAGAAACGGAAGGGGGAAGAGTGTGAGAGGGGACCATCAGGGTCCCTCTCTCGCGTTTCAATCAGAACTTCTTGAGGAAATCAAAGGTTTCCTCAAGAAGTTTGAGCGTGGCGAAAAGATTTTTCGACACGCTCAAAGGAACACGGAACGCACCGTGTTCCTTTTTTTGTAAAGTCAAGAAAATTTTTAAGGCCGCAGACTATCTTTCCTCCCGTTTATCTGCTATACTGAAATACAGCGGTTGTGCTGGAAAGAGAGGAAAAGGCCATGCCGGAGCGATTGGACAAATTTTTAGCTTCCCAAAATCTGGGCAGCAGAAAAGAGGTAACTCTTCTGGTGCGCTCCGGCGCGGTAACCGTAAATGGCCTTGCCGCGGCGGATGCCGCGCGGAAAATAGACCCTGAAGCCGATCAGATAGCGGTAAACGGCCAAATAGTCCAATACAGGAAATATCTCTATCTGATGATGAATAAGCCTGCGGGGGTGCTTTCCGCCACGGAGGACCGCCGGGAAAAGACCGTGCTGGACCTTTTGCCGCCGGAGCTGTACCGACGCGGCCTGTTTCCGGCAGGCAGGCTGGATAAAGACACCACCGGCCTGCTTCTCATTACCGACGACGGAGAGCTTGCCCATCGAATGCTCGCCCCCAAAAGCCATGTTTATAAGCTCTATGAGGCACAGACGCTTCGTCCTGTCACAGAAGCGGATATCCTTGCCTTTCGCTCCGGCGTCAGCCAGGGCGGGCAAAGCTTTGCTCCGGCCCGGCTGTGGACGGAGAAGAGAACGTGGGGAGAGGCCGCCATGGTGGAGATCCGGGAAGGAAAATTCCATCAGGTCAAGCGTATGTTCCAGGCGGTGGGGAACCAGGTGCTTTCCTTGAAAAGACTCAAGATAGGGGGGCTTTGGCTGGATCAGGCACTACCGGCTGGGGGCGTCAGGCTGTTGGAGGAAGCGGAGATCCTGTCAATTTTTGATGGCGAATTGTACGAAAATCGGCCTTTGAATTTGGATTTTATAAAAAACCCATAAACTCAAAGGGCAATTTTTGGGTAAATAACGAATATCTTTCGCCGGATTTGTCTGTTATACTTATAGCAATCTAAAAAAGGGTTTGCGCATAGCAGTTTGGTGCAGATCCAAATAACAGGAGGAATTTCTGAATGGCAAGTGTAACCCTGAAAAACGTGTATAAGATTTACGCGGGCGGAGTGACGGCTGTTACCGATTTCAACCTGGAGATCCAGGATAAGGAGTTCATTATCCTTGTTGGTCCTTCCGGCTGCGGCAAATCTACCACACTGCGTATGATCGCCGGCCTGGAAGAGATCAGCAAGGGTGAGCTTTACATCGGCGACGCTCTTTCCAATGAGATCGCTCCCAAGGACAGAGACATCGCGATGGTGTTCCAGAACTATGCTTTGTATCCCCACATGACTGTGTACGATAATATGGCATTCGGCCTGAAGCTGCGCAAGACTCCCAAGGATGAAATCAAGCGCCGCGTGGAAGAAGCCGCCCGTATTCTTGACATTTCCCATCTGCTGGATCGTAAGCCCAAGGCTTTGTCCGGTGGTCAGAGACAGCGTGTGGCTCTGGGCCGCGCTATCGTCCGTGATCCCAAGGTGTTCCTGCTTGACGAGCCTCTTTCCAACTTGGACGCTAAGCTCCGTGCGCAGATGAGAACCGAGATCGCCAAGCTCCATAAGAGACTGGGCACCACCTTTATCTACGTTACCCACGACCAGACCGAGGCTATGACCATGGGCGACCGCATCGTGGTTATGAAGGATGGCTTCATTCAGCAGGTAGATACTCCCCAGAACCTGTATGAGTATCCCATCAATGAGTTTGTTGCCGGCTTCATGGGTTCTCCTCAGATGAACTTCATCGACGCCAAGCTGGGCAAGGATGGCTCCGACTATACGCTGACCTTCGGCAGCTGCACCATCAAGGTTCCCGCGAAGAAGGCGGAGGGCACTGCGATCGCCGATTATGTCGGCAAGGAAGTTGTGTTCGGCATTCGTCCTGAGGATGTTCATGACGAGCCCGAGTTCATCGAGAAGGTTGGCGGCGCACATGTTACCTGCGATGTGGAAGTAACCGAATTGATGGGCGCTGAGACCTATCTGTATCTGAATTGCGAAGGCAATGCCGTTACCGCTCGTGTAGAGCCCACCTCTACCGCCAAGTCCGGTGATAAGGCCGCTATCGCATTTGATCTGAACAAGATGCATTTGTTTGACAAAGAGTCTGAAAAGACTTTCTTGAACTAACATTACACTTGCTTTGAGGGTGCCGCTTTGCGGTACCCTCATTTTTTGTTTGATAGCGCCTTGCCAAATCTGCAAAGAGAAAGAAAATGATATTGCCGGTAAAAGTTCTTTTCTTGGATCGACTTTGACAGTCGGTTTTTTCAGAGAAATGGGTATCGCTTGCTGTGGATTGGTCTTTTTTTGCAAAAATGAGATGGCTTGTCTTTGAATTTTCAAAAAAAGGTTGAAATTTTTCCTGTAGTTAGGTAAAATAGTACCGTATACATGAGTGCGGATCTCTGTTTTTTTATGATCGCAGAAAAATGTTTCGTTTGCTGGCCTGGTTGCTGAACCTTGCCGGGATATGTTCCGTAATGCCCGATTATGGAACAGCCGCTTTCCTCC
>JAETPP010000176.1 GCA_021771115.1 Bacillota bacterium
CGAATTGACAGGAGGGGTGCGCCCATGGTAACCACCCTGTATATCGTGCGGCACTGCCAGTCTATGGGTAATATCCAGCACCGCTTCCAGGGGCGGTTTGATGCGCCTGTCAGCCCCGACGGGGAAAAGCAGCTGGAGCTTCTTTCCCTGCGGTTTCGCAATGTGCATCTGGATGCTATTTACGCAAGCCCTCTGATCCGGGCCTTTCGCACTGCGGAGGCGGTCAACCGGTTCCATGATCTGCCCATTCAGAAATCCGAGGGACTGTTGGAGCTGGATGTAGGAGAAATGGAAAATTTAGAGCTTTCGGAAATCGGAAAAAGATTTCCCGAGGTGGCAAGAAATTGGGACCAGTCACCCGATCTCTGCGAATTTCCCGGCGGAGAAACCATGAAGCAGGCCTATTTCCGGGTCAATGCCACCCTGGATGAGATCATTGCCGCGAACCCCGGAAAAACCGTGCTGCTGGCTACCCACGGCGGCGTGATCCGCAATCTGGACGCCCGGATCCGCACCGGGCGCATCGAGGGAATGCGGGACGGCACCGTGTTTGGCAATACGGGAGTCAGCATTCTGGAAGCGGCGGAGGACGGCGTTCTTTCCTGGAAGCTGGTAAACGATATTTCTCATCTCCCTCCGGAGTTGCGCCGCCCGCCGACGAAATACGAATTCCATACGGAAGCCGTGTAACAGGGAAGAGAGGAACTCAATATGATCATTCTCGGGGTGGACCTGGGCAAGGCCAGAACAGGCCTTGCCGTATGCGACAGGGGAGAGATCCTGGCTTCCCCTCTTACGGTAGTGGAAGAGCATAACAGAGAACGGCTGGTGGAAAAAGTCGCTCTGGCCGCACAAAACGCAAAAGCGGAGCTTCTGGTGGTGGGCTTGCCGAGAAATATGGACGGCAGCGAGGGCGAAAGCGCCCAAAACGCCAGAGAAACAGCAGCTCTCTTAGAGAAAGCGGCGAAGCTTCCCGTAGCGCTTTGGGATGAGCGGGGCACCACGGTGACCGCCCATGGCTATCTCAATGAAACCAATGTCCGGGGAAGGAAGCGGAAAGCGGTGGTAGATGCCGTTGCCGCCACGGTGATCCTGCAAAGCTACCTGGACAGCAGGCACAAAAAGGCCGAATTGTAAAAGAGCGGAAAAAAGGCTATACTTTTTCCCCGTTCTATTGTATGATAAGAAAAAGCCTTTTACAAAACGGTAAGCTAAGGCGAAAATCAGGAGGGCTCTTTATGGCAGAGTATCAGATCATCACCGATTCTACCACAGATATTTCCCTGGAAATGATTGGGGACCTGGGCGTGCATGTGATCCCGCTGTGTTATATTATGGAGGGCAAGACCCTGCACAATATTCCCGGCGGGGGAGAAATGGACGAGCACACCTTTTATGAAAAGCTGCGGAACGGAGCGACCTCCACCACCGCCCAAATCAACACAGAGGAGTTTTTACAGCAGTTTACCCCTGTGCTGGAAGCGGGGAAGGATGTTTTATACCTTGCCTTTTCCTCCGGCCTTTCCGGCACCTGCCAAAGCGCCATGATCGCGAAGCAGGAGCTTCAGGAAAAATACCCGGACCGCCGTGTGGAGGTGTTCGATACCCTCTGCGCTTCCATGGGAGAGGGCCTTTTGGTGTACCATGCCGCCATGCTGCAAAAGGCGGGAAAGGATATGGACGAGGTGCTTTCCTGGCTTCGGGAAAATGTGCTTCACCTCTGCCACTGGTTTACCGTGGACGACTTAAACCACCTGAAGCGGGGAGGCCGTGTTTCCGCCGCCACTGCTCTGGTAGGCACCATGCTGGGGATCAAGCCGGTTCTGCACGTGGATGATGAGGGCCACCTGATCGCGGTGTCCAAGGTGCGGGGCAGGAGACAGTCTTTAGACGCGCTGGTGAAAAAGATGGAGGAAACCGCCATTGCCCCCAAGGAGCAGACCGTTTTTATCAGCCATGGCGATTGCCTGGAGGATGCCGAATATGTGGCGGAACAGGTCAGGCAAAAAATGGGCGTCACGGATATCAAAATCAATTTCATCGGCCCGGTGATCGGCGCCCATTCCGGCCCCGGCACCGTAGCGCTCTTCTTTTTGGGAGAGCAGAGGTAAGCTTTTTCCATTGCAGGAAGCAGTATAACAGGACCCGGAAAGATTTTCCTTCTTTCCGGGTCCGTTTCTTCTTGACAAAGCCTTCCAAAAAAGGTACATTTGTAAGTAGCGGGCCTGCAAAAGCCCGTAGAGAAGAACATAAAGGAGGGAGCAAGGTGAGCGTCCCACGAAGTAGCGGCGGCATAAAGCCGGGAGAAAAAAGCGCAGCGGAAGTCCCCTTATATGCCGTATTGCCTCAAAAGGCGCGGCTCCTTGCGCCCTGTTTTTCATAGCCTGCAAGTGATCCCGCAGCAGCTGTCTGCGGTGCTTTGCAGGTAACCCGGTTTTGTGCTGTCTCCCCAAAACAGAGAAAAGGAGGTAGGCACAATGCACGATAAGATCCTGGAACTTTTAGAGAACAGAAAATACTCAGAGGTCGCGGCTCTCATAAAGGATATGATTCCCGCAGACGCTGCGGCTCTGCTGGAAGAAATGCCGGAAGCGAAAATGCCGCTTCTGTTTCGCCTGCTGCCCAAGGAGCTGGCGGCGGATGCCTTTGCCTATATGGAGGGCGAAACCCAGGAGATCCTGATCCGGGGCTTCAGCGATAAAGAGCTGGACGAAGTGATGGAGCAGCTGTTTCTGGATGACACGGTGGACATGATCGAGGAAATGCCCGCCAATGTGGTGAAAAAGATCCTGCGTCATGTGGATTCTGATACCCGAAAAATGATCAATCAGGTGCTCAATTACCCGAAGGACAGCGCCGGCAGCATCATGACCATGGAATACGTGGATCTCAAGCGCAATATGACGGTGGAGCAGGCCTTCGAGCGGATTCGGGCCACCGGCGTGGAAAAGGAAACGATCTACACCTGTTATGTGACGGACAGCCGCCGGAAGCTGGAGGGTATCGTCACGGTAAAGGATCTGCTGCTTTCCCCAAAAACGGAAACGATCCGCAATATCATGGAGACCAATATAAAATTTGTTACCACTCATACAGACCAGGAGGAAGTGGCCCGGGAGCTGAGCAAATACGACTTTCTGGCGATCCCTGTGGTGGATACCGAGGAGCGCCTGGTGGGTATTGTCACAGTGGACGACGCCATCGACGTTATCCAGGAGGAGGCCACTGAGGATATTGAAAAGATGGCGGCCATCACACCTTCGGAAAAGCCGTATATCAAAACAGGCGTCTTCGCCACCTGGAAGCAGCGCGTTCCGTGGCTTCTCATTCTGACGATTTCCGCCACCTTTACCAGCGCGATCATCGCCTCTTATGAAAGCGCCCTGGCAGCCACTGTGATTCTGACGAATTTTATTCCCATGCTGATGGATACCGGCGGCAATTCCGGCAGCCAATCCTCCATCACCATAATCCGTGGGCTTTCCCTGGGGGAGATCCGCTATGCCGATGTACCCCGTATTATTTTGAAGGAAGCAAGCGTTGCCTTGCTGTGCGGCGCTACCCTGGCGGCGGTCAATTTTGTCAAGCTGCTGGTGTTTGACCGGGTCACTCTGCTGGTGGCCGCCGTGGTGTGCCTCACCCTGCTTGCCGTTATGCTGGTGGCGAATTTGGTAGGCAGCACCCTGCCCATTTTAGCCAAGCGCCTGGGCTTTGACCCCGCCGTGATGGCAAGCCCCTTTATCACCACCATTGTAGACGCTGTGGCCCTGGTCATTTATTTCAATATCGCAAAGCTTTTATTGGGGATTTAGGGAGAAAATGCTCATGACGGTTGATGATTTGCGCATTGTGAATTACTGCCACCGCAGCTGTGCGCCGCTGCAAAACATCATGCGTCTGCCGAAGGAGGAAGCGTTTGCGCTTGCGTACAGGATGGCTGCGCAAAACAAGGAAGCCACTGCGTTTTACAGATTCGCGGATTTTGAAAATTATTATCCGGAACGCCTGAAAACAGACGCGCTGCTATATACCCGTTTTATCGAACTTGGCGGTAAACCCATGGAGAGGCATCCTCTTTCATTTGTCCTGCAGGGAAGCGGCTTTCTGGATGATTGGTTTAGCCACGGGATCGCTACAACGTTCCCGC
>JAETPP010000177.1 GCA_021771115.1 Bacillota bacterium
GGGGCAAAAGGGCACACGCCGCAGAGCCTTAGAAACCTCGCCAACATCATGGCGGGCCATGAGAGCCTGATCGCGGAAGCCCTGAATCTGGACGGCAGGCGGATGAGCCGCTACTGCCGCACGGTAGACCCAAGGTTTTTGGAGCAGCTCAACAAAAAGAAGCCGCAGACGATGGCACAGCTCGCGGACATCTGGTACGCAAGCCACGGCGCCGGGTACAACCGCAGCGCCCACTACAACGACAGCCGGTACCATATGCTCAACTACCACGCCACCTTCACGAAGGCCACGGTCGAGTTCCGGCTCTTCCAGTTCGACGCTCCGGCAGACGGGAAGCGCAACGGCCTCCACGCCGGGCAGCTTAAAGGGTACATTCAGTTCTGCCTCCTGCTCAGCCAGATGGCGAAGGAAGTAAAGAGCGCAAGCCCGAAGCCGCAGCAGCACGAGAACCCCAAATACGCCATGAGGACCTGGCTCCTCCGGCTCGGCTTCATCGGGGACGAATTCAAGACCGCAAGGGAGGTCCTGACCCGCCGCTTAAGCGGGGACGCATCCTTCCGCAACGGGAGATAAACCGCAGGACCCAGCCTCCTGCCGCCTTACCCAAGCCGCAGAAAGCGGCCTTAAGGCAGTAGAAGGGTAGGCCCTTCGGAAAGGAAGGAGAACATTATGGAAAAAAGATATTACATCGCATACGGCTCGAACTTAAACATCCCCCAGATGCGGATGCGCTGCCCTGGGGCGAGGATCATCGGCACCTCGGTGGTGGAAGGCTACCGGCTCCTGTTCAAAGGCAGTAAGACCGGCTCCTACCTCACCATCGAGCCGCAGGAGGGCGCATGCGTCCCCGTGGCGGTCTGGGAGGTGAGCGCGGAGAACGAGGCGGCGCTGGACCGCTACGAGGGCTTCCCCGCCTTCTACTACAAAAAGGAGATGGAGCTTCCCCTCAAGGGCATCCGGACCGGGAAGGTCCGCAGGCGTAAGGTGTTCGTCTACATCATGCATGAGGACCGCCCGCTTGGGATTCCAACGGAGTTTTACATGGAGACCTGCAGGCAGGGCTACCGCAGCTTCGGCTTTAACGAGGCGTTCCTGGAACGGGCGTATGCCGACAGCGCGGCGGGGGAGGCGCGGGAACTTCCGGGCGGGTGGAAGATTGGGGATGCCTGTTTCATGGTGACCAACCGGGAGAAAGGCTGCACCGGAACCTATACCGTGCGGGGATTCGACGGGAAGTATTTCTGCCTGCAGAACAAGAAGGGGAGCCGGTGCCACGCATCCGAGGGGCGGATGTTCCGCAGCAGGGAGGCGGCGCTGGGAAAGGAGGCGGATGCGGAATGAAACACACGGACGGGAAAAAGAGGGTATGCCCAAGGTGCGGGCAGGCTTACCGCGGGAGGCCGGCAGTCTCGCGGGCGGACAATGAGACGCTGCTCTGCCCGGACTGCGGCACCAGGGAGGCGCTGGAGAGCATCGGAGTGGGCGCTGCGGAGCAGGATTCCATCCTTGCCGCCATCCATAGATGCGCGGAAGGGGGCGGGAAAAGATGAGGGCATACGGCAGGAACCTCCGGTGGATCGAGGACCACCAGTACGGGGATGAGATGCACACCGGGATCGCGATGCCCGCGTCCGGGAAAAGACGCGGGCAGAGGCGGAGGCGCTACAAGCGGCCGTTCAAAAAATCGGAGCGGCAGCACTCAAAACATATGATCCGGAAGGAGCTTGGCGGGCAGTGACACGCCGCCATAAAGTACACAATTCCCGCTGCGGATGTTTGTGTACTTTATGCCCGTAATTGACTTGATAATATGCGCTTTCAGAGCGAATATGTGTACTACCGAAAGGAAAAACAAAAAACAAAACGGAGGTACACACCATGGGAAAGAACATTTACGCACTGAGGAACGCATTTACACTGAGGGAGCATAACACAGCGATCACGAGGGCTGATTTTGAAGCGCATTTCACCAAGACGAAGGAACGCATCGAATTCACCTTCAACGGCTGGGACGGCAAAAGCTACGATGGGGAAACGAGACGCGCCTGCGTCTACCGCACGGACATGGAAGGATATAGGGAAGTGCGGTTCGTGAAGGTCGGGAAGGGCCTGCACTACATTGACGAGGAAAGCAGCGGTTTGGAGACGGCCACCGGGGAATGCCACAAGGAAGCTGAATGGCTGGTGGATGTCCTGAGAGAAGGATAGCGGGGCCGTCCGGGACCCCGCCATAAAGTACACAACTCCCGCCGCGGATGTTTGTGTACTTTATGCCCGTAATTGACTTGATAATATACGCTTTTAGAGCGAATATGTGTACTACCGAAAGGGAAAACAAAAAAAACAAAACGGAGGTACACACCATGAAGAAGATCGAACTTTTTGAAAGAGCCATCGCGGAGAAGGCAGGGAGCCTTAAGGAATGGGGCATCAACCCGACACTGTTCTGGGCATACCGCAACAGCATCACGGCGGGCAACGACAGGATCGATTTTGGCGAGACCATCTGGGACAGCGACATTGAGGAGATCACAAAGACGCTGAAGGAGAACGGCATCAGCGAATTCACCATCAGCAGCACCTTTTCCAGCCTGATCCCGACGCTTGCGGAATTCGCAAAATACGGCTTCCAGATAGCGGGGCTGACCGAGGTAAAGGCGAACTACACGGACTTCCAGACGCAGGAGCGGGCGGTCATCCCGGCAATCCGGATGGCGGCGGAAAAAGCGTAAGGCATGGGGCGGCCTGCCGGACGGGAAAATCCGGCAGGCCGGGGCCTTAACAAAAAGCGGGAAAGCACAGAAAAATACATCCGCAGGAAAATGCGGGGCGAAGGAGGAGTTTTATGGCAGGGATGAAATGGTATAAAGTCTGGCTGGTGGTTCCGGGGACGGACGGGGATGCGGAAAACGGCCCCTGTGAGCCGGAATGGTGGAACGACATGGAACAGGCTCCCGATGAGGAAACGGCAGTCCGTCAGGCAAACGAAAAAGCCCGGAGGCAGTGGGAAGAGCCGAACCAGTATGAGCCTGGGGTGGAGGCGCCGTCGGACAGGGAGATGGGGCAGGAATGCCCGGTCTGCACCGGGGCGGCGGCAGCCACCGATGAGGAATACGCAGAGTGGAAAAGGGAGATGGAAGAGCCGGTGGAGCTTCCGTTCCAATAGCATCCGGGCGGGTTTCCCGCAGGACAACTGAGCCGGAAGGCTCTTTTGCCCGTGGCAGATATACACAAATCCCCCTGCAGATATTTGTGTAGTTTATGCTCCAGATTGACTTGCTATTATCGGCAGAAAGAGCGAATATGTGTACTACCGAAAGGGAAAACAAAAAAAGAAAACGGAGGTACACAGGAATGAGGACAAAATTTTACTTGGACGGCAAAAAGACCACAAAGAAAGCTTTGGTTGAGGAAATCGGAAAGGAACGCCTCGACCGCATGGTGGAGGAGGCAAAAGAAGGATTTTTTGCAGACCCACTGGAACAGCAGAGCTTCTACCTTGGCAGCGCAGGGATGCTGACCATTGAATTCGCATAAGGGGGAAACGCCATGAAAGACTTTACCACGATGGAAAAATTACAGATGAAGGTCAGCACCACCTACGGCAGCGTATTGAAATTTGGAAGCCATGTCCTGGTAACCGATGCCCATTACAGGGGCGGCTTCACGGCCGACATTTACGAGTTTGTGGAAACGCCGGAGGAAACGGGGCTTGGCGATATCGAATGCAGGCTGAACCACATCAGCCGTGCAGGACAGACCTTCCCCGATAACGGCCACGCCATTGCCTGGTGCATGGGGCAGGTCACAGAATAGGAAAAGCAGAATATTCCAAGAGCGGAGCCGGAAGGCTCTGTATCTTGTACTGATAGATTGAGGCTTGCCGCTGGCGGGCCGTTTTTGATGCCATCTTCTGGAGGTGATGCCGATGGCAATGCGGAAATTGAAAAAGTATAAACCGACCAGATTCAAGGCGAAGGATTCAAAGTACAGCAAGGATGCCGCTGATTTTGCCGTGATGTTCATCGAGAGCCTCTGCCACACCAAGGGGACATGGGCGGGGAAGCCCTTTGAACTGATCGACTGGCAGGAGCAGATCATCCGGGATATTTTCGGCAC
>JAETPP010000178.1 GCA_021771115.1 Bacillota bacterium
AAAACGGCATAACCTGCACTATGATGACGGGCTGCTATTCCTTGGATGGCGCTTCCTGGGATTCCAAAATGACTTTCGGCTCCCGCAGCGCTCGCATGGATTACTACCTTTGCACAAAGACCACTCTGTATGGCATTGACGAGCAGGATAAGGCCGCCCAAGTGGCGGGAACCATCGCCGGGGACGGAACTCAGCGGAAAAATGACAACGAGGTGGGCATCACCGTAGACAGCCAGGTGGATTTTGGCCTGGTCTGCGACCGTACCTTTATCGATGCGGTGCTTACCGGAGATCCCTCAAAAATTCGTTCCCCCTACGCTGACGCTTACAAGAGCGTGGCTTTTACCCTGGCCTGTAATGAATCTATGAAAACCGGCCTGCCGGTCAAGGTCGTTTACTGAACTCAATGAAAAGAAAAACACGAAGGCTTTTTAGAAGGCCTTCGTGTTTTCCTTTTCAAAAACCGGCATGCGTTCTTCCGGGGAAAGGTGTTTTTAGATTTCCTCCACCTGGATCTCTACTTCATGGCCGCAGGCGCAGGAACGGATAATGCCATCGATGATAGCCTGGTTATAAATGATCTGGCTGGTAGGGATAGGTGCGGGAAGGCCTTGCTCCACTGCATCCACAAAGGAACGGCACTTTAAGTAGAAACGGTCTTCATTGGCGTCTTGAAGGGGAATAGGAGTGCTGGTGGGTTCTCCGAAAGCATCGTGGAACAGGGTGACCTTGCCGCAGCTGCCATCCCAGGCGCCGCCCCACAAAGATTCCGGGTTGGCCGGCTCGACCTTCAAGCCGGCGTCGGTGCCAAGAAAAATCGTATTGCCTGTAGTGTCCATATGCATAGCCCAGGACATGCGGAAATCCAGGGTGATCCCACCTTCCAGCCGGATAAAAGCGCCGCAAAAATCGTCTACCGAAAATCTGGCGGCATCCTCTGCCGGAGTATATTTCGGGTTTTTTCCAAAGAAATCGTAAGCCACGGCGGAAACCGTCAAGGGCTTGGGGTACCCCAAGGCGTTGAGAACCATGTCCAGGGAATAACAGCCAATATCGGCCAAAGCGCCCACGCCCGCATACCGCTTTTCAATGAAGGTACCTCCGGGAATGCCGCGGCGGCGGCCCCCGCCTGTTTGAACATAATAGATCTTGCCCAGCTGGCCGCTTTGCACGATCTCTTTGATTTTTTTCATGCGGCTGTCATAGCGGGGCTGAAAGCCAATGGTAAGGATTTTTCCGGAGACCTTTTCCACTTTTCTAAGCCTTTGGGCATCCTCCAACGTAACCGTCATTGGCTTTTCCAGAAGCACATGGCAGCCCGCTTCCAGCGCCTGCATGGCACATTCTGCATGGGTGGAGTTATAAGTGCATACGCTTACCGCATCAAGCTTCACTGAGTTCAGCATTTCTTCGGCGCTTTCGAATGCCTGAGCGTTTGGGAGCTCCCAACGGTCCAAAGCCTCTCTGGCCTTTCCGGAAACGATGTCTGCCCCGGCGACAATTTCTACATCCTCCATCTGCTTATAGGCGCGTACATGGGAATTGGAAATTCCCCCGGTGCCAATGATGCCGATTTTCAATTTTTCCATTACCAGCATATCCTCCTGTTACCGAATTCTTAAAAGGTGAAGCTCTATGGCGCCCCCTTTTTCAGTGATATTATAGCAGTAAGCCTGGCAATAATCCAGCCCTCTCTGCAAACTCCTGAAAAATTCGGCAACGGGTAAAACTTTTTCCTAATATTTTCTTTTTCCAAACTATGGGAGGCTGTAAAATGCTTAGTAGCCGTAAGATGCGTCTGTTGAGCGTGTTGAACGAGAGAGCTCTCGCCTGGCGTTCTCACCGACCGAAGCGACAGCTGAGAACGGCTTGCGTCAACGCGCCACCGGCGTGTGCTCGCCCTTCCGTTATGAGCCCGGGCGGTCTCAAACATGGGAAGGCCGCAGATTCAAACCTGCCCGAAAATGAAAAATTCCAGCCAACCCACAAGGGGTTTGCTGGAACTTTTTGGTTGCGGGGGCAGGATTTGAACCTACGACCTTCGGGTTATGAGCCCGACGAGCTACCGAACTGCTCCACCCCGCGATATGTGATTTTTTGCCGGCTCTTTCGAGATAGCTTATTTACTATAACACACCTTGCGGGAAAATGCAAGAGTTATTTTTTGCAAACTTTATTTTGGAAAGCTCCGCCTATTTACGACAAAGGGGCGGGAGCGGAAAAAGAAGAAGAGGAAAGCGAGTTTGCGGTTTCCTCTTTATTTTTTTAGCTATTTCGCTTATAATAAAGACAAAAGCACGGCAAATACCACATAACGGAGAGGAAGGTCGTTTTACATGACGGAAGAATACACGATCCCCCTTGCGAAAATTATTAAAGAGCTGGCCCTTCAGGAGACGTATCTCCCGAAAAGCGCGGAGGAGATCCTGATCCGGTCGAAGGATGTAAACCGTCCCGGCTTGGAGCTCAACGGCTTCTGCGATTATTTTGACCCACACCGCATTGCTGTTTTGGGGCGTTCGGAGATGTCCCTTTTGGAATCTCTGGGAGAAGAGAAACAAAAGCGGTCGATCGAAAACTTTTTTGCCCTGCGTCCGCCGGTTGTGATCGTGGCCAGAGGGATCGAGCTGCCGAACTGCATGCTGGAGGCGGCAAAAACACACGAGATCCCCTTGCTTATTTCTAGGGATTCCACCTCCAATGTGGTGGCGGACCTGGTTTCCCTTTTGAATGTTGAGCTGGCGCCCAGAATTACCCGGCACGGTGTTTTGGTAGAGGTGTACGGCGAGGGTATTTTGCTGGTGGGCGACAGTGGCGTTGGAAAAAGTGAGACCGCGATCGAGTTGATTAAACGGGGTCACCGGCTGATTGCCGACGATGCGGTGGAGATCCGCCGCACCTCCCGGAAAGCCCTGGTGGGGCAGGCTCCGGAAAACATACGGCACTTTATTGAGCTGCGGGGCATCGGCATCATCAACGCCCGGCGGATCTTCGGTATGGGCGCCGTAAAGCTGACAGAGAAGATCGACATGTGCATCAACCTGGAGCTGTGGGACGCCACCAAGGTTTACGACCGTATGGGGATCGACAGCGAATTTACGGAGATTTTGGGGATCCGGGTGCCGGTGATCACGATCCCGGTAAAGCCCGGGCGAAACCTGGCCATCATCATTGAGGTGGCCGCCATGAACAACCGCCAGAAGAAAATGGGCTATAACGCCGCCCAGGAGCTCCTTTCCAGCCTGGGCATGGATGTGACCGATTTGCAGGGCGCGGATATCAAGAAGGACCTGGACATTTGAATGTAGAACGAGATTTTCTAATTGCCGTCTGCACACCCACACGCCGGAAGAAATCGATTCCCTGGAAGAATTGGCTCTGAACGCATCCTAAGGAACGGCTGCATGCGTATCTTCGGGAGTACATGCATATTTTTACTCACAGAACCTACCCGGCAAAGAATAATACCGGGATCTTGGCCGGAAACCCCCGGTCACAAAACGGAGGGATTTTTTGCAACCTGACTACACGCGGTTTGACAGCGCCATACAGAAGCTGGGCTGTGCCTGTCTGCGGGAAGAGCCCATGAGCCGCCACACCACCTTTCGCATCGGCGGCCCGGCAGATCGTTTTTTGACCGTGACCGGCCAAAAACAGCTTACCGAGCTTCTGCAAATTTTAAGAGAAGAAAAGCTGCCCCGGCTGCTGCTGGGGAACGGCTCGAATCTGCTGGTTTCCGATGGGGGTATCCGGGGCGTGGTGATCGCCCTGGCCGGAGAGTTCAGTAAGATCAGGCTGCTGCCGGATGGCAGAACGCTTTGTGCCGGCGCCGCCGCGCCTCTTGCCTCGGTCTGCGCCGCTGCCAGAGACCACGGCCTTTCCGGGCTGGAATTTGCCTGGGGGATCCCCGGCTCAGCCGGAGGAGCGGCCTATATGAATGCCGGGGCTTATGGCGGCGAAATGAAGGACGTGGTGGAATGTGTCACCCATCTCACAGCTGAGGGAGAAATCGTGACC
>JAETPP010000179.1 GCA_021771115.1 Bacillota bacterium
CGCCGTCTATGGTGGCAGCCTCCGTTAAACCATCCGGGATATTGTTGAACTGGGTGCGCATGATGATGATATCCCACACGCTGACAGCGCCCGGCAGCAAAATAGCCCAGGGGGTGTTCATCATGCCCATCTTGTTGATGAGCAGGTAGATCGGGATAATGCCGCCCCCAAAATACATGGTGATGGTCAGGTAGATCATGATAGGCCGTTTGAGCATGGCGTTCTTTTTGGAAAGAGGGTAGGCTGCGGTAATGGTCGTAAAGAGGACCAACACTGTGCCGACTATAATATAGAACAGGGTGTTCAGAAAACCGGAGGCAATGTTCTTGTTGGAAAAAACGATCTTATAGGCCTCCACGTTAAAGCCCTCCGGCCAGAACAGCATGCCGTTTTTCTTCATGACCACCAGCGGGTCGCTGACGGAGACCACGGCCACCTGATACAAAGGGAACAGGCAGATGAACGCCAGCAGCGTCAGCATCACATAGTTGAAGGCATCCAGGGCAATATCCCCGCCGGAACGCCGTTTTCTCGATTTTTTCATGTGCTCTCCCCCCCTTACCAAAGGCTTGTTTCCGTGGTCCTGTTGCTGAACCAGTTGGCAAAGACCAGCAGGAAGAAATTGATCACCGTTTGGAACAGCCCCACCGCCTGGGAATAGCTGAACCGCCCGCCCTTGAGGCCCTGCCGGTAAATAAACGTACCGATCACATCGCCGGTTTCATAGGTCAGGGGGCTGTAGAGCAGCAGGATCTTATCGGCGTTCGCCGCCAAAAGCCCGCCGATGCTCAAAATCAGCAAAATGGTGATGGTGGGAACGATCCCCGGCAGGGTGACGTGCCAGATCTGCCTCAGCCGCCCGCAGCCGTCTACCGCGGCGGCGTCGTACAGCTCCTGGTCGATGCCGGAAAGAGCCGCCAGGTAAATGATGGAGTTCCAGCCAAGGCCTTGCCACAGATCGGAAAACACGATAATGCTGGGAAACAGTTTGGGGTTGCTCAAAAAATTCTGGGAAGCCAGGCCGAAAAATTTTCCGATCTCATTGACCATGCCGTCGCTGCCCAAAAAAGATTTGATGATGCCACAGACCACCACGGTGGAAACAAAGTAGGGCATATAGGTAATGGTTTGCACCGTGCGCTTGAACGCCTTATTCTTTACTTCATTCAGGAGCAGCGCCAGGATAATGGGAAAGGGAAACCCCACCGCCAGGCTATAAAGGCTGATCACCACGGTATTCTTAATGACATAATTGGCATGGGGAGAGCTGAAAAACTCCACAAAGTTCTGTAAGCCTACCCACTCGCTGCCGAATACACCCAGCTGAGGCCGGTAATTTTGAAAGGCGATCAAAATGCCGTACATGGGAATGTAACAAAAGATAAAAATCAGGACAATGGCGGGCAGGGCCATGAGATAAGCCTTTCCATTGCGCCTGAGGTCTCGTTTGAATCGGTGCAGCATACTGATTTCTCTCCTCTACTGCTTTCTTTTTGTAAGAAGCTCAAGGCGGATATTTATTGATAAAAGCAGGGCCTCCAAAACCTGTTTTCCGGCTGGAAGGGAAAGGGAAATGACAGTTTTCGGAAGCCCCGATCACTTTTATCTTAGATGGAAGCGTACAGCCTTCCGGCCGCTTACTTTCCGTTCATGGTGTCCAGCGCCTCCTGGGCAATGGTCTGGGCCCTGTCAAGGCCCAAAGCCTTGCACTTTTCCCGGAATTCATCAAATTTATCCAGGCTTTCCTCGCCGATGATAAATTTCAGGACCATGGGAGTGCCGTAGGTTGCGGCATCGTTATAGGCGGTATCAAACTGCCCCCAGCCGTCGTCGCTGAACACCACATAGCCCCAGTTGGTATCGGGAGAGGCGTTCTGGCCCCAGACGATCTCTGTTTCCGCCCAGGTGGAAAGCTTTTCCGTGCTGCCGGCTTCTCCTCTGATCATATCGGCACGCACGCTGCAGTAGCCTGTGCCGCTGGGATACAGGAAGCAGTTTACGAAGGAATCGTATTCCGCGCTGTCCATGTTGTACACCTTATCGGTGTAATAGGGCACGCCGTCCCGCAGCTCGTAGGTATCCCCCTCGATCCCATAGGTGCGGCGCAGAATGCCTTCCTTGGTGAAGCCCACGTTCAGCCAGGCCGCCGCAATTTCAGGATGCTCGCAGGAGGTGGTGATAGAGGTATTCATGGTGGGCTGGCTGAAATAAGAATACACCCATTCCAAATGCTGATCCTTGGTTTTTCTGGGCAGCGGCATGGCCACAACATCAAAGTCCTGGTCGCCCGTATAGCTGTCCTTCCACCGATCGGGCGTGGTATAGTTGCCGAAGAAGATTCCCAGCCTGTCGCTCAGGAACAGCGAAGACAGAGATTCGCTGTCACGATTCATAAAATCCGGGTCGATATAGCCCTTCGCGTACCAGTCATGCATGAGGGTCAGGTAATCCTTAAAGGCATCCTGGGTATAGAAATGGGGCAGGACCTCAGTTCTCTCCTTGTTGATTTGGAAATAGTTCGCCAGGCCAAAGGCGCTGATGATGCCGCAATCCACCGAATTTATGCCCTCCGCTTGATCGGTTCCCAGGTTCATGGGGATCACATCCTCGCCCCGCTGCTTGAAGGCCTCCAACACGACCTCCAGCTCTTCCAGGGTCTCGGGGACCTCCAGCCCGGCCTCGTCCAGCCAGTCCTTCCGGATCACGGGGCCCGCCTCCGGATAATACGCATCTGTCCAAATCTGCGATACGGTATAAAGAGCGCCGCTGGCGGTGGTGCAGTTTGTTTTGAAGGCGGGCTGCGGCTGGGGCTGATACAGCTCCCGCTCCGGTCCCCACTCCCAGGCGGCAAAGGAGCCGTCGTTACATTCCAGCGCCGCCTTGTAATCGGGCATGTATTCATCCAGATAAGGGTACAGATCCACAAAGCAGCCCTCGTCGATACCGGCCTGGGGACCGCCGGGGTACCAGGGCTCCATCAGCATATCGTAATACTCGCCGGAGGCGATCATCAAATTGAGCTGCTGATCCTGCTGCTCATAGGTGGGGTGGATAAATTCGATATTCACACCGGTCTGTTCCTTCAGCCACTGGAAATAGGGGTGCTCCGCGTAAGTGGAAAACTCCTGGGTGGCCCGATCCGTCATGGGGATCCAGTAGGTCAAGGTCACTCCCTCGCTGCCTTCAATGTAAAGCGGACCTTTTTCCTCGCCGCCGGTACTGGAAACCCCGGAGGCTTTCGGGGTGCTTTCCACCTTGCTGCCGGAGGCGTCTCCCTCTCCGGAAGCGCAGCCGCCGAAGATCCCAAGGATCATCACAGCGCACAGCAGAACGGAAAGGATTCGTGAGCTTAGCTTACTCTTTTTCATTCAGGTCTCCTCCTTGTTTTCCCGCAGGCACTTTTTGAAATGTTGTACAGAAGCAATGAACTGTGCCTGAGGTTTTTCGGTGCTTTTATTGTAACCGCACTTTGCTTTCTTTCGCAATATTCAGGTTGTGACGGGAAACAAAACAAAAAATCACAAACATCAAAATCTCTTTTGTGCAATTTTTCGCATAAACCTGTCTATGATTTATTCATTATCTGACAGGAAAGCCGCAAAGCCCACAGCTCCGGAAAAACGCCGGTCAGAATCAGACGATCCTGACCGGCGGAAATGGTGACTCAAATATTTGTAAAACTAACGTGGAGAAGCAGAATAAGAAATGAGAAATGAGAAATTAGCAATGAGCAATTAAGGCGGCCTTGCTGTCGCAAGGCAATGTAGGCGGCAAATTATAGTTTAGCAGTTACTCTTGGCTTCTCGCCTGTCGGCTCGGTCGGTTCGCACCAGCGTACCAGGAAAGTTATAACTTTCCGGCACGCGCTCACCCCTGAAAGGGGAGCTGTCAGCCGAAGGCTGACTGAGGGGTTCCGTGCAGCAAGTTGGTAAACGCAGGTTTTATGCAAATCGCAACCGAGCTGGAACCCTTCCACCATGCAAAGCATGGTCCCCCGTCTCGCCTGTCGGCT
>JAETPP010000180.1 GCA_021771115.1 Bacillota bacterium
AATGAAAGCTCCTTTTTTACCATTTCTACAAATGTGCCGGAAGCCCGCTTTCTTTTTTCTGACAGCTCCTTCGCCAAAGCAATTGCTTTTTTCTTTTCCGCTTCGTACTCTGCTTCCAGCGCTTCTCTGGCCTCATCGGAAAACTCGATTTCATGGATTTCTTTTTTACAGTTTTCCAAAAACTCCAGCATTTTTTCTTCCGTGTCCCCATATTTCAAGCTCAGACGGTATAGAAGGTCCAGCCGGTCCTCTATCGCTTCCAGCTGGGACGGATCAAAATCTATTCCCATGTTTTGCAGAGAAGAGTCCACATCTTCCAAAAGATAACCGGCATCCCGCAGCTTTTGCGCGGGCTCCTCCGCATCCGGTAAATACTGAGAGGCTTTTTCCAGCTCAGCAGCAGCCTGTGAAAGGCCGGATAACAGGCCGTCGTTATTTTCATCTCCGATCAGCAGCCCTTTGACCCGTTCCAGCGCGGAGGCAATTTTTTCGCTGTTATGGATCATGTCCCGCTGCTGGGTGAGCTCCTCCCGTTCGCCCGGCTGTATTTCCGCGGCCTCCAGCTCCTCGATCTGGTAGCGCAGCAGATCCAGCCTTCTGGCCTTTTCCCCTTCGTCCGTGTGGAAGGCTTCAAGCCTCTGCTGGATATGGCGCAAGGCTTTGTAGCTTTCCTGATATTCCTGAAGAAGCCCCTCCAGGCCCCCAAAGCTGTCCAGATAAGTCATGTGGACCTCCGGGGACAAAAGCTCATAGCTTTCGTGCTGCCCGTGGATGCTGATTAGCCTTGGGCCCAATTCCCGAAGCATGGATACGGTGGCGGGCATGCCGTTTAACTTGCAGAGAGAGCGCCCCTCCAAACGGATCTCCCGCTGGACCAACAGAGAACCGTCCTCTTCCCTGGGAACGGAAAAACCGTCCAGCACCTTAAGCGTTTCCCCATCCAAAGCGGTAAACAGCGCGGAAACGGACGCTGTTTCCGTACCGGTGCGCACCAGCTCTTTAGAGGTGCGTTCCCCCAGCACCGCGTGGATCGCATCGATAATAATGGATTTTCCCGCGCCGGTTTCGCCGGTAAGCACAGTAAAGCCTGCCTCCAAATCAATGGAAGCCCGCTCAATGACTGCGATATTATTGATAAAGAGTTGTACGAGCATCTTTGATCACCTGTGTATCAGTTTTCGGAATTCTTCCTGTGTTTCCAGGGCAACAGCCTCATCCCGGCACACGATAAAAATGGTATCATCCCCGGCCAGGGTCCCTACGAAACGCTGCGGATACGCCGCGTCCATTGCCGCACAGACAGCCTGGGCCATACCGTTCATACACTTTATGACGATCAGGTTCTGCGCCGCCTCCACAGAGATCACAGAATCTGAAAACAGCGAATAAAACTTGGAAGACATATCGCTGCCGGTATCGCTGCCGGTGGAATACTTGTAATTCCCTGTACGGGAAAGCGTTTTCACCAGGCGCAGCTCCTTGATATCCCGGGAAACGGTGGCCTGTGTGACGTCAAATCCACTTTCCCTGAGATAGTTGAGAAGTTCATCCTGCGTGTCGATATCGTGCTCCTTGATAAGCTCCAGTATTTTGGCGTGTCTTCTGGTTTTCATGGGGCGCTTCATCCTTTCAACAGTGATTTTTTACCGTGGAAAAACCTGCTATCGGGTCTCGATAATTTTTTGATTCAAGATATCGTAAAAATCCTTTTGATCCAGCTTCAGAAACCGGGCCGTGCGTTCCGAGCGGGAAAAGACCAGCTGATCTCCTGGGTGCAGCGTCAACGGCGTTTCTCCGTCTACGGTGAGGAAAAGCTGATGCACGTTTTCCGGGATCGAAACAGTCAGGCGGGTATCTCCGCCGAAGACCACGCTTCGGTTAAAAAGCGAATGAGGGCAGACAGGCGTATAAACGAGACAATCCATATCCGGCTGGATCACCGGACCGCCGGCGGAAAGAGAATATGCGGTAGAGCCGGTGGGCGTGGCGACAATAAAGCCATCCGCCCGGTAATGATACCCCTTGTTTTCTCCCAGTGCCATTTGGTAATTGATAATGGAGGAAAGCTCCCCCGATACCACCGCGTCGTTTAGCGCTTTGTGGGAAACAACCGCACCCTGGGAGCTCAGCTGTACCTCCAGCATCAGGCGTTTTTCCTCTCGATATTCTCCCCGCAGCAGATCAAGGAGCAGGGAAAGCTCGTTTCTTTCCACTCCGGCGGTAAAGCCCAGAGTTCCGGCATTGATCCCAAGGATCGGCTTATCGAAGCCCGCCGCCAGCTTTGCCGTATGAATAATGGTGCCATCTCCGCCGATGGCGATAAACATATCGCAGGAACGCAGGGAATCTTCCGTGGATTCCCGATAAACGCCGTTGGCGTCAAAAAGGTCATCCTTCAGTATGACCTCACAGCCATGAGTTCTCAGGATTGCAACGGTCTCTTCCGTACAGGCCATCGCTTCTTTTTTTGTCAAATTCGGCACTACCGCAATTTTCACTGGCCTTATCCCCTTTAGATACTTTACCGATCCAATGCTTGGTGAGAATTCTCTACTACTTCCGCGGCTGACGGCACGGCTTCTTCCAGCAGAGGAGCTTCCGCCCGCTGCAGGTAGATCAGATATTCAATATTGCCCTCCGGCCCTTTTACCGGAGAAAAAGTGAGTCCCCGCACGGAAAAGCCGTTTTCCAAAGCAAAATCCCGGACCTTTTCAATGACCTCCCGGTGCACCTCACGATCTCGCACCACACCCTTTTTTCCCACCTTCTCCCGCCCAGCTTCAAACTGAGGCTTGATCAGGCATACGGCACGCCCCGTTTCCGACAACAGCGGCCGCAATGCCGGAAGGATCAAGGTAAGCGAAATAAAGGATACGTCCACAGAACAAAAATCTATTTTTTCCGGGATCTCATTCTCGGTCAGATACCGGGCGTTGGTGCGCTCCAAATTGACTACCCGGCTGTCTGTGCGAAGCCGCCATGCCAACTGTCCGTACCCCACATCCACGGCGTATACCTTCACCGCGCCGTTTTGCAGCATGCAATCTGTAAAGCCTCCGGTGGAAGCGCCGATATCCATACAGACAAAGCTGGAAAGCTCCAGGGAAAACTCAGAAATTGCCTTTTCCAGCTTTAAGCCGCCTCGGCTTACATATTTCAGGCCTGTTCCGCGCAGCTCCAAGGAGACCTCCTCCGAAAAAAGATCCCCCGGCTTATCCGCCTTTTGGTGATCCGCATAGATCAGGCCGGACATGATCACCGCTTTGGCTTTTTCCCTGCTCTCTGCCAAGCCCTGCTCCACAACTAAAATATCAAGCCTCTTTTTCAGAAAAAACAGCCCCTTCCCCCACACAGCAGTGTTTTCGCACGGTTTGCTCCATCCCCTTTGCGCTGAATCCTAATTTTTCCAAGGAGCGGAACATGGGCGCATGTTCAAGATAAGGGTTTTCAATGGCCTGAAGGAAGTATTCTCCCCGAAAGCCGCTTTGGTTCAGCAAAAAGGAAAAATGCTCACCGATCCCTCCACGGCAAACGCCTTCTTCAAAAAAGAACACCTGGCGGCATGGGAGAGCTTCTTCCACCGAAGCGGGATCGACCGGAATGATCCGGTTCAGCTTGATCAGCTTTACCGGAATATGAGAAGCACTCAGGCGCTCCATGGCTTCCGCCGCAAAGGAAAAGATACGTCCATAGGTGACAAAACAGACCGGCGCGGCCTCCGGCTCTCCGTACACCTGAAACGCTTCGGCGGTGTCCTGAAACCAGCCCGGCTTATAGAGCTCTCTGCCCCTCGGATATCGAATGGCACAGAGGCCTTTCTCCTGCCGGGACAACCGGCAAAGCTGCAAGCGAAGCTCCTCGAAAAAGGAGGGAGAATACACAGTGGTGTTGGGGATCGTCTGCAAATAAGCGGCGTCGAACAAGCCCTGATGGGTTTTTCCGTCTTCGCCGACTACCCCGGCACGGTCGATCGCCAAAATCATTTTGGAATTC
>JAETPP010000181.1 GCA_021771115.1 Bacillota bacterium
CGAGGCGCTGGAGGCAAAGCTGGAAACGCTGAAGGACGATGAGGCCAAGGCGCTGGAATACCAGAAAACTCTGGAAGAAAAAATAGGGGTTCTGGAGCAGAAGATCGACACCGCCCGGGAATCCATTCAGGTGATGGACCGGGAGATCGGTATTCTGGAGAAAAAGCTGGATGCTTCCCGAGCGGAGCACCAGGCCACCATCGACCTGTTCGCCCGGCGAATCAACACGCTTTATAAATCCGGCACTATCAGCACCCTGGAAATTTTGCTGAATTCCAGCAGCTTTACGGATTTTACCATGAAGGCGGAGCTTTTGTCCTGCGTGACAAGGCACGATCAGCAGCTTCTCACAAAAATCGAGGAGTATTTGGAAAAAACCAAGGACGACCGGGAAAAGCTTCAGGAAATGCGGGCGGAGGAAACCAGGGTAAAGAAGGAGCTGGAATCCGCCCAGGGAGAGCTGAAGGTTTTGTACACGGAGAATGAAGAGCTTCTTTCCCGTCTGGAAGCCGATCAGGCCCAGGCAAAAAACGCCATCAGCGCCAATGAGGAAGAGGACGCCGCTTTGGAAGAGCAGATCCAGGAAATGATCCGGGAGAAAAACGAGGAAGCAGCTTCCAATGGGAACGGCGGTATGCTGGTCGATCCCGATAACCCCGGTATGCACGATGGCTTTTCTCCTTGCTGGCCTCTGCCCGGCGTAGGATATGACCATGTGATCGGCCATTTCGGAGATATTTATGATTTTGACGACGGCCCCCATATGGGTCTGGATATCTGGGCGGATTACGGCGAGCCTATTGTAGCCACCCAGGCGGGGCAGGTTCTTTCCGCTGATTACCACTATTCCTGGGGGAATAACGTGCTGATCTGGCACAATGGCACCTTTGCCACCCGGTACGCCCATTGCAGCTCCCTGGCTGTTTCCGCAGGAGAATATGTGGAGCAGGGGCAAATTATCGGCTATGTGGGCTCCACCGGCTTTTCCACCGGAAATCACCTTCATTACGAAGTATATTATGACGGCGTGCGGGTCGATCCCGACCCCTATTTGGGCATCTAAACCGGCTGCCGTTGGAAACTCTCTATTCTATGCTATGATGCTTGCGGAGAGATGTTGAGTAAAATAGAATAAAGATCGTTTACTGCCACCGGGTAGGAAATGCAAAAGCATTCGCGGCACATCATTAGGTCTTAGAAGATGTGCAGGCGGATGCTTTTTTTGAAGGGAGAATTTTCTATGCTTCAAAAGAGAAAAAAGACAGCTTCTTATTTTTCCAGGGGAGAGATCGCTTTATGGTCTGTTTCATCAGTGCTGATCCTGGTTTCGTTCCTGATTTTTGACCGGGAAAATTACCTGGTGCTGTGCGCGTCCTTGCTGGGGGCGGTTTCCTTGATATTCAACGCAAAGGGAAACCCCTTCGGTCAGCTTCTCATGATCGTGTTCAGCCTGCTTTACGGCGCGATCTCCTTTTCGTTTTCCTATTATGGAGAGATGATCACCTATCTGGGAATGACAGCCCCCATGGCCCTGTTTGCGCTGGTTTCCTGGCTGAGGCACCCCTATGGGGGAAATCGGGCGCAGGTAGCGGTAAATAAACTGCACGGAAAAGAGTTCTGCTTCATGGCCGCTTTGACCGCAGGTGTAACGCTGCTGTTCTATGGTATCCTGCAGGCGCTTCACACAGCGAATCTGCTGCCAAGCACGTTGTCTGTTGCCACCAGCTTTCTGGCGGTTTATCTGACCTTCCGGCGCAGTGCCTGGTATGCGTTGGCCTATGCCGCCAACGATATCGTTTTGATCCTCTTGTGGACACTGGCTTCTTTGGCAAATAGCTCCTATATTTCCGTAGTCGTTTGCTTTTTTATGTTTTTGGTTAACGATATCTATGGCTTTCTCAGCTGGAGGAAAATGGAAAAGCGGCAGTGGCAATATCAAAACCGGGATCCTTTGTCATTGCGTTCTTCAGGGTGAGTTAGTGAGTAAAATAAGAAAGCCTCCGAAGAAACTTTTCCGGAGGCTTTCCCATAGCTCGATCAATCTAAAATCATCAATTCCCGCATGTATTTTATGGTGTAGCGAATGCCCTTTTCGCCCTTTTCACCCTGCCAGGTGGCGGAGTGGGGCTCAATGGACAGGTAACCGTCATATCCGTATTTGTAGAGGATCGCGAAAAACGCCCTCCAGTTGATGGCATCGATCCCGGCGGGGGGATTGTCATACCAGTCGTCCTTTTCCTCATGAAGGTGCGCTTCAATAGCGGCCTTGGCTTCCGGATAGGCCTCCATCAGACCGTGCATGGCCCAATGGTTTACCTCCCTGGAATCGCCTCGCTGGATCACGCCCTTGATATGGCAGTATTTGAAGCGGTCGCCCCAGGCCAGGCCCTCCTCCAGGTAAGCGCCGTTCTGTCCGCCGTGAACGAAGCTGTGGGAGGGATCATATTTGATGCCAAGCCCCGGCACCTCGTCCAGCACCAGCCGCCACTGCTCCGGAGTGCGAATGTAGTTGTCGCCCATGCAGCAGTTGACAATGGCGCATTCCATCTTTCTCTCTTTGGCATAGGCCACGATCTGGTTCAGCACCTTAATGGCGGCCGTAATGTTCTTGTAATAGGAAAGCTCTTTTACATAGGCCACGCTGCATAGATAATATTTTGCCCCCAGATAAGCGCCGAAATCAATGGCGGCCTTTACTTCCTCCCATTCCTCGGGGATCACATTCCCATCCTTGTCCAAAATCCGGCTGGCCCAGCGCCCTACGGCGCCCACTTCCACACCGGTTTCCTTGCTGGCAGCGAGGATCGCCTCCTTTTCCTTTGCCACCTCTGCCATGGGGCTGCCCCAAAAGGCGGTGGGGTTGCAGTCAAATTCCACAAAGTCCAGCCCCAGGGACTTTGCGTAGTGCAGGCTTTCCGCCTTAGGCTGCTGAATGATTCCAAGCTTCATAACGAACGGTCCTTTCTGTAATATGATTTTTTATAGAGAGCTGTCAGAGCATTTCTTCCATTTGAGAAGGGCTGTTTGTTTTTGCTTTCGCGCGGGACAGAACAGCCGAACGCGCCGAATCTCCCTGAGGATAAGTTCATTTCCGGGATGATTTTGCGGAAGGAGCTTACGCCTCTATTCGGGAGTTGTTCCCAGCTTTTTTTCCATATTGATCATGGTGGGGCAAAATCCCAGCTTTTGATACAGCCCGATTGCTTCCTCATTAAAGGACCATACCATCAGGGTGAGATGGGAAACGCCCCGTTCTTTCCCAAGCCGTTCCGCCTCCCGATAAAGCAGGGTGGCAATGCCCCTCCGGCGGAATTTGGGAGAAACGTACAGGTCGTCAATATGTCCGCTTTTTCGGGGGAGCAGGGGGTACAGCGGATCATCCGGCAGATCTTTCCATAGCAGAACGCACATCCCGGCAGGTTCTCCGTCTACTTCCGCCAGAAACATGCATCGATCTTCTTTTTCCAGATCCCGGCAAAACACATTCTCAGGCGGCAGTCCGGCTTCCGGACGAAAAATATCAGGCATGGCCTCAGCGTGAATTTGATGCAGGTCACGGTAAAATGCAGCAAAGGCGCCGTAATCCTCCGGCACCATAGGGCGCAGCACAGCTTCGTTCACAACTGCTCCTCCTTTGGAAACATTTTGAAAGCAACACAATTCTATCACAGAAGCCGCCGGTCCGCAATGGGATTTTTTATGAAGCAAGGCACATTTTATGAGGAGAAAAAGGAAAAAGTGCAGCGCTGCTGCGGCCTCTGCAAAACCATACTTCGTCAAAGATAAGAAATGGCTATTCCTCCATAAATAAAGTATATGGCAGTGGGTAAGGGTAGTTAGTGCGGTAAATTGGAATTTAGCGGCGAGGCGCCGCAGCCACTCGTGAAGATAGCAGGCGGTATTTGTAAGCGTGCGGCCCGACCGCAAGTAATATTGACCTCTTCTTCCCACTGTCATCCTGAGGCGTGCAACGCCG
>JAETPP010000005.1 GCA_021771115.1 Bacillota bacterium
GTTTCCTTGTCTGCGATATAAATCTTTTCTCCTGCTGTCATTACTCGTCTACCTCCTGTACATAAATTAGTCCGTTGTCAATTCCGATCCGGTACTTCTGCTTTGTAGTATCGTCCCGGAGTTTGTTGGCGTCCTCTACCAAAAGGGCCGCGCCTGTGCTGTTGATGGTCACCTGGGCGGAATTGTCAACCGTGGCGAAGTAGTCTTGTATGATCTGCGCCGGGTTGTACCCATTGTAAGGCGGCATAAAGTCGCCGTTTTCTCCTGCTGTGACCGTAATGCTGTAAAGCACCTCGGCGCTGTCCTCCGCTCCTGCAGGCTTTCCGTACAGGCCCATCTCGTTAATGTAATAACCCTGTGTAACAAGTGTTTCCCTGGTGACTGGATCCTGGTTAGTAATGAGCGCCGTGACCTTTACGCTGTAATCGCTGAAAATATCAATATCCGATAAGGGATAGCTGTTTTTCTGCGATTTAAGCGCCGTCCTCTCCTGTAAGGCTGCCAGCGTCTTTTCTGCGGCGGTGTAGTTTCCGTTTCCGGTTACTATCCGAGTAAGCTCGATCTTAATCTCTCCGGCCTGCGCCCTGGTAAGAAGCCGCGCCCCCGCGTTGGTCATGACCGCGTTGTTAAATGGTTGTGGCATCGTCTTTTCCTCCTTCTTCTATAATGGATTTCGTGTATCTACTATTTAACGCCGATATGGCGAAAATAGCCCCCTTGACGGCTCCTCCTTCCCTGGTGTAGCCGTCAATGATGGCAGCCGGTTTTGTGGCCGCCGCTGCAGCCGTCCCGGCCTGTCTGGCCACTGCTGCTATGCTCTCGCCTTCCTGGGTGTAGCCGTCGATAATGGCGGCCGGTTTCGTCGTCCCTGTGGCCGCTGTGCCGGTCTTAAGGGGCTCGGTGTGTATTTCCTCGGCCTCGAAGCTTAACGCCTCTCTGACGGCCGCCTGGTGCGTCTGGCGGGCCTCTGCGGTGCCTGAGTAAACTATGTTTCCGGATTTCCTGGTTTCCTCGTAGCCGTCAATGATGGCAGCAGGCCTGTATTCCGGGAAAGCTGCCGCCGCTGCGTGGATGGCATGGTCTATCCGGCGGGCCACCTCGTAACCGTCAATAATGGGGGCCGGTCTGTAATGCGGATCAATGCAAGCCCCCGCATAGATCGTCTGCTCAATGGTCCGGTGGATTTCTATCGCCTGTATATGGCTTCGGGTGTTCTTTACTCTCCGGATCATGTCCGAAAAGAAAGAAAGCATATCCTCCGTCATGAGCGCGTTGGTCTTAATCTTGAACCAGTACGGCTCCCCGCCATACTCGAACCACTCCGCGACCTCGCCCTCACCAAAAACTATAGCGACTAATTCCTCAACGGCCGCCGGTGTCCCTGCAGTCATATACCAAATTAAGGTATTACGTACAAGCCCGCGCTTTACGTCAAGCTCCAGGGCGTCGCTGTAATACTGCGTCCTAAGCTCCTTCGCCAAAAGGTCAACTACGAAGTCCGGGGCCGTCTCTATGCTGCAATAGATATAGCATAGCTGCGTGTATTTATGTAAAAGCCGGGTACCTTCCCGGACTGCGAAGCTGAACGCCTGGGCGGCCGGATCCTCTGTCAAGTTGTGGGCGAGGATGTCTGTTATCTGTCCATCAATAAATTTAATCAACCTCAAGCCCTCCGTATACTATAT
The DNA here is from genome assembly GCA_021771115.1 of Bacillota bacterium. Classification (GTDB taxonomy): domain Bacteria; phylum Bacillota; class Clostridia; order Oscillospirales; family Acutalibacteraceae; genus Acutalibacter. The sequence continues at coordinate 1,686 of JAETPP010000005.1, forward strand.
TTGTACTTGTAACCTTAGCCACCTCCGTATCTGCCAATACCTTAAAAACCGGCTGGCGGATCTCCGCTCTCTTGATTCCTGCTTTCTTAAGGTAGGCCATCAGCTCGTCGGGGTTTACGTCCCGGCCGATTCCGGTGCTCTGCCATAGTTGGTAATCGCTGACGGCCTGCTGCACCTGAGCCTGGATCTGCGTCGCGCTGTTCATGTCGCTGGTGTTTATGAAGTAAGTAAAATCTACGCTGTAGCTTACAACGTCCGGAGCCGCAACCTGTACCAGGTCCGTAAGCGGCCTCTTGCTTCTCTGCTGCAGGTGCTCCGCCATTCCTGCGATCATGGTCTCGTTTGGGATGGAACCGTCTTTTAATATAAAGCGTATATCCACTACGCCTGGAGTCGGCGAAGTCGGTAAAACGTCGCCGATCTCCTGGCTGTAGCTCTTGGCATGATATATATAGGCGTCGTCCGGTCCGGCCGTGGAAAAGCTGGAAGGCGCCAGGTATGTCCGCTCTGCTATGCTCTGATCGGATTCGTCCCCGGTACCCTTGGCCGTCGTTTCAATGTTGGCGACGCTCTCAATGAAGGCGACCGGGTCAACCAGTACGGAAAGCTCCCCGGCCATATATCCGTTGCCCTGCTCCCCGGCCTCGGTGCAATACATCATTAAAGTTATCTCTGTATCTCCGGCGGGGATCTCCGCGTAGTCTGCCGTTTCAAAATAGACGGCGTAGTCTGCCGTTATCCTGCTTCCGGCCGGGATAGGCGTGGCCGCCTCCCTGGGTCCTGCAAGCTTCCAGCGCACCTGTACTTGTGCCTTCTCCGGCTCTTTTGCCGTAACCTTCTTAAGGGCTGCAAGGTTTTTAAGGTAATCCCCATAAGCGTACTTAAGAAAATTCATCTTGCCCGCCTTGTCTACCTGCTGCAGGCCCTGGTAAATAATTTGTGCCGCTGAAAGCATCATAACGCGGTACGGGTCCGCCCTGGCTAGGGTAATACGCTTCCCGGTGATCTGTTTGTAGTTGTCGTAAAAGGCGTTAAGTAAAAGCGCCTGTACGTCCGTTAATGTCAAATTGTCTATAAAGCTTATATCCGGTAAATTGTCTATGCTCTCAAGCATATCAGTCATGAAAATCGCCTCCTAACTCCTCCTCCTGGTCCTCCTTGTATTCCTCGTTTGGCCCGATCAAGAAATAATTTATAATAGTACCGTTTGCCGGATCCCCTTCTATCGTGACCTCCCTAAGCTCCGCCCTTGGCTCGTATAGCTCCAGCTTATCAATTACGGCCAGCGCTGCCTGGTTCTTGGCTACGTTGATCGGAAGCCCTATAAAGTCCTGGGGTATGCCGTAAGAACGATCTCCGGGGCATGTTCCTTCTGGCGTCTCAATCAGGGCTGTAACATTCCGCTTTATCTCGGCTACGATTCCGGCACTCAAGTAGTCGAAGCCTACAAATTTTACTATTGACTTCATGTGCTCCTCCTTCTTATGTCGGGTATTCCTCAATGGTTAGGTCTGCGGATGCCCGTACTAACTCGCCGCCGTTCCATACTTCGTCCCAGGTCTCGCTTATGCTGTTTATGGTCATCCTGCTGCTGCCTACTTTTTTCCCGCCTATTACAAGATTCGCCGGTGTCCCGTTCCGGACGTATTTCTCTATCGCATCTAAGGTCTTGCGCGGCTTCACGCCGTGTCTTGCGTCCAGCTTAATGGTAAATGTAACCTTTTCAATATCCGGCCCCAGGAACTGGCGGAGCGGTTTCTTTCCGATTCTGGAATGGGTAGCCCAGCGCCCGGATACTTCGCGCTTGAAATTCTGCGGATTTAATATTCTTCTGTCGCTCGTCTCAAAGGTGATAAGCGATCCAAAATTCCCTATAGCCATTCTTCTCCGCCTCCCTTATCCTAATTTCTGTATAATCTCCGCAAGGGTGATCGTCCCGGCGCTGCAGGAAAATGTCATGGTATTGCCCTTAAAGGTAGCGGCCCCCGCTGCCTCTATGCCGACGGTGTCTCCTACTGCGTCAATGTCGGAGCCGCTAAAGGATACGTTGTCGCCGTGAAGCTCCAGCTTTTTCTCCTCCCCGTCGTAGTCTATATAAGCCTCGCCTTTCTTGTGTGCAAACTCTTTTCTATATACGTCCTTCCCGCTCCTGCCTGGATCGTTGGCCGTGTTCCAAAAGGTACCCATAACGTAACCGGCCTCCATGCCGTTGCTCAAGTGTCCGACCAGAACGTAGTCGCCGACCTGCGGCATCTTGTATTCGTCGTTAAAGGTCAACATGGGCAGGGACTTTGTGACGGCTCCGTCTCGGTCTGTATAAAGCACCCGGATCATACCGTTATCGTAATCAATACTTGAAACTTTCCCGATCCTCAATTCTGCCATTACCTTCTCGCCTCCTTCCTTTTACGCCTTTGTTAAGCTGCTCTTTGCGCACCAGCCGTATCGGGTGCCGCCTTTCCGCTTGGCCACTCCGTACTGGTATTTATAGTTGCTTCCTAAAATCTCCGTAATGTACATAGTCATTCCGCTGCAGCTATTACTCCGGCCGCCGTTGCCTGCGTAATAGGCGGGGCCGTTTACTATAACTTTATCCCCAACGGCCAGGGCGCCGGTGTCGGCTGCTGGTGCCTTGCTGGTGGCTGCGGCCTTCGTTGGCTTAATGGACGAAGAATTAGTAATATTTTTAATTTTGGTCTGTACCTTGTGAAGCTCCAGGGCCATGGTATAGGCTCCTTCCGCCTCTATGTTATGGGTTACTTTATCAACAAAATATTTCCCGTTTAGGTTATAAGCTCCCTTAATGTTGATACAGACTCCGGCTACGATTTTCAAATTTGCCTTTATAGTCGCGCTCATGGTTACGGCCTGGCGGTTTTCTTTGTTTACCCTGGCGCATGCCTTGATCCGCGCGTCCGGCAGGCTGTCTACCTTCTCGGTAAGGTTTAGCATCCTGTTTCCGGATCCGACCGTAAGCGTCAGCTCCTCGTCGTCGTCGCCCTTGGTATATTTGATCGTTGCTCCTGTATATGTGCCTGTAAGCGTTGTATTATAGCTCCAGTCTTGAAAATCGTTAATACTGTAGGTAGCAACGGCTTTTTTCGATTCATAGCTGTCTATATCGTAAATAATAACTTTCCCAAAATAGACCTTTATGTATAGCCCGTAATCCTCGCATAGCTTATTAAGAAATTCGCAGTCCGTCTGCTTATTCTGCTCCATGCTGGCTATGGTTATTTTGCCCGCGTCGTAATGAAGGCTTAAACCGTAGCGCTTTGTAATCTTCCGGGCTATTTCTTGTATAGTGACCTTCTCCCAGGTATAGGTGCGCTGCGTCGCCCGGAAGGCCTGGCCCTCTGGAACAGAAACGCCGCCGACGGTGCATATAAGCGTCGGCCCGCTGAAAGAAAGATCATCACAACAAAATTTGCCGCAAGAAAAAGAAAGGTCTTTCCCTGCTGCGTCCCAGCTGTATAGCTTTATCTTGGCGACCATTTTATCGCCTTTTTTTGGTAGCCACTTGTTTGCCCATCTCAGGTCCTTATTGCAAACCTTAAGGCTTAACGTGTCGGACTGTCCCGTGGCTGCGTCAACGTAAGAAAAGCCCTCCTCGTACTCCGCCATTTTGTCGGCGGTCCGTGTGGCCGCCCTTCCTTTTGGCGTATATGTTATATTTACTTTTGCCTTCCTGGGCGTGTTCTTCCCCATGGCCGTCGCCCTCCCTTATTCGTCGTATGGATCCCGCTCGCTGTCGGTTCTGTCGGTTCGCCATGGCGGCAGATCGCCGTCCCGTTCCTCCGGTAAAACCGGAGTATTAAGGACGGTACCCGCTGAAAAAACAAGAATATCTAAGAAGGCGTAATTACTTTGCATCAGAAAATCGGCGTGTCTTTCTTCGCCGTATACCTCCAGCGCTATATTGTCCCAGGTGTCGCCCTGCTTCGTGGTGTAGGTGTCTTTCCTCGCCATGCTTTGCCTCCTGTTAAAACTTTGTTCTATCGTTTTCCCGCTGCCACTGTTTCATCATCTTGTTAAATTCTGCCTGGCTCATCCGCTCCGCCTCCACTGCGTCCTCCTTCGTGGCGCTCCCGTAAAGGTTGTAAGTAGGCGAGTAGCTTATGTTTGGGCCGCCTGCTCCTGCAAGCTCTGGCCCTCCGGTTCCTCCACCGCCTCCGCCGGTACCTATGCCCTGGATCCGCTGCAAAAGGGATTCTATAATGCTTCCCCCGCTGCTTTCCCTTATGGCGTCGGTAAGCATGGTTTTCATTTTGCTCCATAAGGTATCAAGTGGCAGGACGGCTTCCGCCCCTGCTTCCCCTACGCCCTGGAGCCCGTTGCTGGCGGTGTTTAATACTGTCGGGGATCCGAAGATGCCGCCGAGTGCGTTCCAATTTACTGAAAACTGTGGAACACTTACGCTTCCGCCGTCTCCGTATGAAACAGAATTTGTCGAAACGCTTATAACCGGGATCCTCGGTTTCGGGATCGTTATGGTCATATTCTCGAAGGCTGATTTAACTGCTTGGGCCGCCGCCTGGGCTTTTGTCTGGACTGTGTTTACCAGGCTGCTCAGCGCGCTGTCTGCTTTGCTCTGTGCTGTGCTCCATCCGGTGTCTAATGCTCCATTGACGCCGGTGGCCAGGCTGCTTGCCGCTGTTGTAACTGCTCCGGCGTTGTTTGTCATGCCGGTGCTTATCGCTGTCGCCCCGCTCGCTCCTGCGGTCGTCAGTGTTCCTGTAAGGCCTGCCGTATTTACGGCGATTCCGGATGTGTCTATCGTCGCGCCTGCCACGCTTTGGTTTAGGCTGCTCGTTAAAGCTTGCCCTCCGGCCGTTCCTGCTGCTGTCATGTTCGTGGTAAGGGCTGCGGTGTCCATGCCCATAGCGGAAGTATCAAGCGTAAAGCCGCTTAGGGAGTCCGTCATGCCGGTGGTGTAGGCTGTGGCCACTGTGGTTCCGGCTGTTGTCGCGCCGGTGGTGTCTAAGTTACTAAAGGCGTTGGCCGACATGGCGCTGGCTGCTGCCGTAACCGTCCCGGCGTTGTTCTGTATTCCGGATGCGTAACTGTCAACGACGGCCGCGCTCTGGCTGGAAGTGTCCGGGATGTCAACCTCTCCGCCCGTAAACAAGCTCTTAATAGCGTTCCATAAGCTCTTTCCGGTGCTCAAGATTCCATCAATCAAGCCTTTTATGATCTGGATGCCTACATCGAGCCAGTTGGTGCTTAAAATCGTGTCAATTATGGCCCCGACCAGCTGCGGTATTGCCGCTACGAGCTGCGGTATTGCCTGTATAAGGCCGGTCGCCAATGTAATAATAATCTGTATCGCCGCTTGTGCTATATTTCCCAAATTCGCTATAATGCCCTGAATTAAGCTAATAATAAGCTGGATCCCGGACTGTATGATCATGGGTAGCATCTGCGTTATACCCGTAACCAGGCTCATTATAATCTGGACCGCTGACTGCAAAATAAGCGGTAAATTACTAAGCAGGCCTTGCGCCAAATTCAAAATAAGCTGTAGCCCCATTTGTACGAGGCTGGGTAGCATCTGAGCTATGCCCGTAAGAAGGCTCGTTATAAGCTGAACTGCCGCCGCGATCAGCTGCGGGGCGTTCGCGCTTATGCTGTTCACCAAAGTTTGAACCAACGTAAGGGCCGTCGAGATAATTGTGGGTAGCCGCTGTATAATTCCGTTCACAAAATTCGTGATCGCCTGCGTCCCGTTTGTAATCAAAGTAGGAAGCTGCGAGGAAATACTGGCCGCCAGCTGTGTAACTATGTCAATTCCTGCAAGTAAAACCTGCGGAACCAATGAAAAAAGACCGTTAATAAAAACGGTCAATACCTGCGCCGCCGTGTCGGCCAGCGCTCCTGCGTTGCTGGCTATTCCCTGGACGAAGCTGCCTATAAGGTCAACTCCCATAGAAACAACCTGCGGGGCGTAACCCGCTATAACATTTACTGCTTCGGATAGGCATCCGCCAATAGCTCCGACCATGCCCTCCATGCCGCCCTCGCTGTACGCTGCGGAAAGCTCCTCGACCATGCCGGTGGCCAGCTGCGTCATGGAACGGAGCGGCCCGTTCAAATCCTGGTAAATGCTGATTCCCAGGTCTGAAAGTCCGGACTGCAATATTTTTATATCGCCGTCCAAATTGTCAAGCTGTATAGAGTACATATCCTCGCAAGCTCCGGCGCTGTTCTCAATGGCTGCACTTAATTCATCCCACCGGTCGGTGCAATTTGAAAGCATAGCGTTTGCTGCTGTAAGGTCGGTCTTATTGAAAAGCGTAGAAATAATGCTGTCTTTCTGCGCGTTGGTCATGCCTTCCATGCCGCTCTGCAAGTCCTTAAAAATATCGTTAAGGCCGCGCATGTTTCCCTGGGCGTCGTATACGTCGACGCCTAATTGGCTCAAGGCCTTGGAAGCGTCCCCCGTCGGGCTCTGCAGGCTTAAAATCATATTCCGGAGATGTGTGCCGCCCTCGGCTCCCTTAAGGCTGTTATCTGCCAAAATGCCCAGGGCCGTGTTAAGCTCCGTCGTGCCTCCTGCCAGGCCCTTGGCTGTGCCTCCTACGGTAAGTATGGCTTCGCCTAACTGCGAGACGCTGGTGTTCGCCTTGCTGGCCGTTTGCGCCAGCTGGTCCGCGAAGGTGTTTAAGTTGGCCTCCGTTGCTTCGAGCCCCAGGGCGCTCATGCTGTCTGTTACCATGTCGCTGGCTCGTGCCAGGTCCATAGCTCCGGCCCCTGCAAGCTTCAGAACTGTGGGCAGCGCCGTGGCTGCCTGGTCCGCGTCGTAACCTGCAAGGGCTAAATAGTTTAAGGCTTCGGCCGCCTCCGTAGCCGAGAAAGCCGTTGTACGGCCGCACTCCCTGGCGGCGTCCTCAAGTGTTGCGAAGGCTGCCGCTCCCTCCTCTGTGGTGGTGTCTATGAGCATCGTGGCCTGCACTTGGCTCATGGCGGTTTCAAATTCTTTGCCTACGTTTACGGCCGCGACGGCTATGGCTCCGACGGCTGCGGCTGCGGCGGCTGTGGCGGCTGATATGGTTTTTGTAAGCTGCTTTACGCCGCTTCCGGCTTTGCCTAATGCGTTTGTAAATGAAGCCTCGACTTTGCCTGCTATCTTTATAGCAAGCTCCATCTCTTTGCTGCTACTTGCCATACGCCTCCGCCACCTCCTTTGCTACTTCTGTTAGGTCAAAAATAGACAGGTCCTCGATGGTGTCGAGGCCTGTCCTTAAAAGAATTGAAAGCCTTATAGTTAATTTGCGAAGATGGACGCCGTCTGTTGGTTTTAATCCTCGCCGTAGAAAAAATTTGTTACTTTATTTTTTACCTTGATCGCCTCTTTCGGCGGCAGCGCCTGGAAGAACTCGACCGGCATCTTGGTGGCCTTGCTTGCAAAAATACAAGCGTATTCCAGGGACATCTCCGGTAATACGTTAATGCTTCCGGATCTCTCCATGGTCCGCTGTGCCTGGATCATATCCTTGGCGCTCAAGTCCTCAAGGCCGCTCATGTCGATCTCCGTGTAGGTGTTATCCTCCCAAATAAACGGCTTGCGGAACTTGATTAAATACTTGTTTTCCTCCTCCTGCTCCGAGGCCGGTTCTGCCGCCGTGGTAACGGGGATCTGCTCCTTCGGCTCCTGCTCTCTGCTTACTGCTTCAAAATCTCTCTTTTCCATGCTTTACACCTGCTTTCTAATCTTTGCTAAAAGGTCTACATTGTTTACTTTATAAACAAAGTTAAGCTTATCAAGCTCAAACTTCTTTTTGCCGTTTACCTCAATCAGAATATAAATGATCTCAACCTTAACGGCGCTTCCGGTACCTTCGCCCTGCTTTGCCTTGCCTCCCGTAAAGCCCTTACTTTTGCCCTTTACTACCACGCGGCTCGGCATAAAATCGGTTGCCATCGTGGATTCCTGGATTGCCTGGGTGCTCATCCGCAGGGTAAGGTTTACGGCGGATCCTTGCGCAAGAAGGCCGAACATTTCTTCGTTAAGCGTTCTAAACGGTATTTCCATCTCGGACGCTCCGAAGTGGCCTAAAAGCGGCTCGTCAATCTCCCCCAGGAAGCCCGGCCCGCTGAGGGTCTCGGTTAATGCCTCGAAGTCCGGCAGGGTGACCTCGTCGGAAAGCCCGACGAGCTTCGTGCCTGTATTGTATACGTTGTAAGCGTTAATTTTTGTAGCTAACATCCTTATTCACCTCCCGTAAATGCTGCTTCCAAAAGCTCCGGATCAAACTCCAATACATCCAGAATATCCTCCGCCGGTGTCCAGGGCGCTAAATGGTGCAAAAACTGCATTTTCCCGCCCATAATGTCGTTTATGGTGTTCTCCGCTTCCCGCCATTCGATATAGGCTCCGGCGCACTTGCCCTGGGCTGCAAGGGAATTTCCTTTGACGTTTTCGTCGTCTACTATGGCCTCAATCAAGCGCGGATTATTGTTGTCGTCCACTCTCTCGTGGTAGGTCAAAATAAAGGAATTTCCCCACCAACTAAAGAAGCGGCGGCAGTTGATCCATCTGTCCTTCGGGTCGCTGGAAGTCGGGTAAATGGCTGTATTGTTTCCCCAGGTGGCCCATCCGGAAAAATTGTTAAACGTGCATACGCCGTAGCTGTTCACTACATTGGCCTGCTGCTCGTCTAATACGATCTCGGTCCCGTCCTCAAGGCAAAGGCCGGAAATGCCGACCACTTTGTTGGAAGGGCTAAGGCTCGGCACGTCGTCGTTTCCTGCGTCCGTATAGGCAATCAGCGCGGCCTTGATGGCGCTTGCGTGGTAAATCTTATCGCCAATTCTTACGCAGGGCCATTCAACGTCCAAATGCTTACTTACAAGCCCGGAAGCCTGCTTTACGCTCAATACGTCCGTATATTTCCGGGCGCCGCTCTCCTCTGTGGTGTCAAGGTCTACTACTGCCTCGCAGCTGAAAACTCCATTGATCCCGGTACACTTGGCCGCAATCGCCGCCGCTACGTTTGGCTGCTTACTCCAGCCAGGGGAAACAATAAGGCCGGGGGTAAGCTGCAACTTCGGGAATACCTGGCGTATAACTTCCAGGCCTTTTTCTATGCCGGTGCTTACGTTATAGCCGCCGATGATGTCCGCGTAGGTAATCGCCGAAGGATCTATAACGGTCCCGCTTACGGTAAGCTCTGTAATGCCGGTCGCGTCGACCAGCGTAATAAGGGCCATCCCGTCGTCGTCAAAAGTAACGACGTAATCGGCGTCGGCTGCAAGCTCCCGCTCCCCTGTCTTTACCACCAATTTGTCCGCAAGGACGCCGAAGGTGTCTATAGTTGCCTGGCCCTCTACTACCTCATACTTTTTCTCCTCAAGGGCCTTCTTGTGCGTTGTGGGGTCCAAAACATTAATAATTACAATGGGCGCAATATTCAAAACTCTGAAAGAAGCATCAACGGATTCGCAGATGTTATAGTCTTTGAAATTATCGCAATACCCAACGGCCGCGCTTGCCTCCGCGAAGCTGTACGCGATCTTTGGTGTGTTTGTAGCGTTGTAAGGATCCTCCGCAAGGTTGACCGGCGCTACTCCTACAATAACCTGCAGGCCTGCGGTGCCGTTGCGCGGTACCGTTAAGCTGGTCGGATTCTCCAGGACTCTTACTCCATGGTTATATGCTGCCATTTTGGCTTTCCTCCTCTCTTATGCCTGTTTCTCGCTAAGTTTTGCGGAAACGGCGTTATATAAATTGTTGAGCGCGGTCCCCTGGGTAGAAATTGCCACGCCTGCGGCCGCAAGGCCGGAAATGGGGATCAGCAGCCCTTTAAGCGCCGGTACCTCCTCGATCTTTTTCTTCAAGGCATCCGGCAGGCCGCCTGTGTAGACGGTTCCGTTGATCGCTACGTTCTTAAGGTCCGGGCCTAAATAAGCCACGCCCTCCGCTGCTGCCGCCGTCGTTTTGGCTTTGGCCGTTGCTGCAGCTGCTTCCTCCGTCTTTACTGTCTTATTGCTCATACGTATGGATCCTCCCTTCTGATCTTCAATGTGTTAAAACTTAAAGCCACTCCTCCGACAAAATACGGGTAGCTTTCCTCCTCCTGCAAAGTCCAGGTTATGGGGTGGACGCACTCGTACTTTTTAGCTAATATAGCGTTTTTGGCGAAGCGCTCATAAATTCTTTGTATCATGTTCAATATTTCTTTGTGTCCCTGGTTTTTTAAGTCGTCGTTATAGGCGCCTAAAATTATAAGGACTGTCACTGCCTGGTCTCCGTCTATGTTCTCGATCTTCCCGTCCTCAATGCGTACTATCGCATACGGGTAAGGATCTTCGGCCTTGACCGGGTCCGTTACTCCCAGGCCCTCCTCCAAATACTCCGGAGCCTCCTCATCCGGCGGTGTCGTCGGTGCCGGTATCGGCAGGGCCTGGGGAAATACATTTATTTCGCTTAACTCCCCTTTTGGATTTTTATAGCGAAGGTCCTTAAAAATTATTTTAAGCTCCTCCACCAGGTCATCCTGTAAAAATGTAGCCACCATTTCTTACGCCTCCAATACTTTCCTTACTTGTTTCTCTACGTTCTCCCGCAGGTGCTGCTCTATGCTCGGCCGGACTATGCCGTATACGCGCTTTTCGTTGCCCAGCATCTTCGGTATGCTGTTTGAAAATAATACCTTTACCGGAAGGCGGGCGCTCCCTCGCCGCTGCGCCACCGATGCGTGGCCGCTGCTGAACTTCGTAACGAAGGCTTTTATATCTCCCTTCTGCAGGCCCTTCATGGATCCTGCTGCCAGTACTTTGGCCTTCGTAATGGACGGCCGCCTGGCGCCGGTCCTGGCCGTGGCCGGGCTGACCTTAAAGTCCTTCAGCTCCATCGGTGCGCCGGTTGCCTTTATGGTTGCCTCAAGGTTTCCGGCGCTGGCGTTCTTAATGGTCATCGCTTTGTTGAAACGTCCAGATTTTACAACGTAGGTTTTTTGCGTCTCCGTTGCCAGGTCCTTCCTGGCCTGCTTGGCTGTCTGGTTTATGGCGTTTTTAAGTACCTTCGGGGCCTCGGATTTCATCCGTCCTAATTTCCGCTCAACCTTGGCCAGCATGTTTCGGTCGTATTCTATCTGTATCAACTTCTATTCGCCTCCAGGTGTATGCTGTATAGTCCGTCCTCGTTGGTCGCGTTCGTAACCTTAAAAATACTCCCGTCAAGCTTCAGAACGGAACCGACGGCCGGAAGCGGGCCGAAGTCTTTAGCCTTTACGTAGATAAGCGTTTCTTTTACGTAAATTCCGTCCATGTTTGACTTCGCTTTTTTCGCCCGCTCTATAAGCTCGTTATTATCAATCGTAACAGACATCCTTTTGCCGTTGACCGTATGCATGGCCGCGAACTCGTCCGTATTCATGAAAGTATTGTCAATGTCGGCGCGTAAAATCTCCTTAAAGGTCGGTATCATGCCGGGGACTTCGGGGGTCTCTTGGACGGTTCCTCAATAATTCCCCGCGCTTTCTTACTCGGTACCTTCCCGGCCAGGTCGGCTTCCGCTCCGGTGGCAGGCTGCGCGATGCCAGTAGCACCGGCCGGGGCTGTTTTCGGCCGCGCTTTGGCAGCCGGCTTTTTCTTTGTCGGTTTTTCTTCGGCGCCGTCGCTCTCGTCCTCCCAAACAGCCGAGCCTGCTTCTACCCATGCGGAAGCGTAAGCCGGGTCGGTTTTTGGCAGCTCCTCCCCTGGCTGGTACTGTTTGTTTCCGTGAAGGATGGCGACCTGCGCGATTAAGCGCTTGGCCATCAGCCTAAAAGCTTAACCTTTACCGTGGTATCTGCTGCAGCGGCTGCCTCCGTTGCATAACCGGCCGTAATGTCTCCGGCTGTTGCCGTGATTGCTCCGGCGGTGGCGTCATAATATACCGTTGCGCCCTCGGTGATGGCTTCGCTTGCTGCCTTGGGCATCTCAAATACTCCAAAAACGTGAAGGCTTCCGGTCTCGCCTACCTCGATAGGGGTACCGGCTACGCCCAGGCGCTTTCCAAATACTACGATCTCATTGGCATCGATCTTGGCGCCGGTGTTGTTTGTGAAGTCAATTACTTCTCCGCGCTGCCAGTATTCTGCTTTACTCATGTTCTTTTCCTCCTCCTTCTCTTATTCCTCGGACGGGATCTTAACGCCCGGATTCATGGCCATGCTGCGGAAGTCTCTTACTGCGATTCCCCAGTCCAGGTAAATATCCCAAACGAAGCCTAAAGTACCCGGTACCTCCATACGTCTTACGGTCGGGGTCTCCTGTCCGTTTAAGTAGTCCACCTGGATGCCTCTTGCGCCGCTGCCAAACATAAACCACGGGCATACGCCGTCGCCTGCAAGGGCGTTAAGGACGGGATCCTGTACCGTCTTAAGCGGGTAATTATACAGCGGGTTAATGTCGTTGTTGTTGCTGCCTACTACCTGGGCGGAGTGGAAAATCACGCTCAAGTCGAACTCGTAGCCGATAGGCACCACAATGGTCTGCGGCGTAATGTAAATCGCCTCGCCGAAGTGATCCGTCTGCTTGCCCATCTTGGTGACCATCGCCTGGATGGAAGCCTGGGAAGGCTTGGAACCGTTTTTCATAATGTTCTTATGCTTATCGCAGAAAAGCTGCAAGCCGTCAAACACTTTGGCGTTATTGAAAAGAATAGTGTAGACCTGCTTGTTAATGGTTTTCTTCGCTGCGGTTGCGTACAGGCCCGGCACCTCTGTCAAAAAGCCGATATCGTCGTTAATGAACGCCTGGCGGGTCATGCTGAACTGTTTCCCGTAGGTGTCAAGCTTACGCTGCGGCAGCATCTCGGTTCTCGGCTTGTCGGGCTTGATCTCTCCGTTCTCCGGTACGATCAAGAAGTCCCCAACGCCGCCGATCACGTATTCGTGGTCCGCCGTCTGCTTAAAGTCCTTCAGGCTGCCCTTTGTGGTGATGGCCTCGAAGGTAGTAGGCACTTCGTTGTAAAGATGCACAATGCTTTTCCGGATCGTGCTGTCAAGAATGGCCGGGAAGGCTGCGGACGGGTTGTAAAACTGGCGGCTTAATTCGCCGTAAAGGTCGTCGGAGCTCATCCTTAAAAGGGCGCCTATGTTCTGGCCCTCCCTGCTCAAGCACTCAATAGCCAAATCCCGAAGGCTCATAACGCGGAGCTCGTTGCTGCCTTCGGCCGGATTCTCCAGGCGGATGCCTGCGCGAAGCATAAGGGCGTCGGTCGCCCTCTGGCGGAAGGTGTCGCCCTCGTCTCTGGTGACCTGTACGCTTGCCGGTGCTCCGGTCCGCTTCATCCCGTCAAGGATGGCCGCTCTTACCTGGTCCATGGTGGCGCCGGTGCGGATATGCTCCGCCGGGTCTACGCCAAACTCGCGGCAAAGGTCGGAAATGTCCTGTACTCTCTGGCGCTCTGCTGCCACTGCTCTGGTCGCTGCGTCCTCCTGGCCGCCCAGGTCTCTCTGGCCCGTTGCTCCTGCAGTTGCTGCGGTACCTGCTGCCTGCTGTCCGGCTGCTGCCTGGGGCTGCTGCCTCTCCTCCGCCTCGATCTCAAGGGTTAAGGCGTCGATCTCTCTCTGCAAGGTGTCAAACTGCGCGCTTTCTTCGGCGGTCAGCTCTCTGCCTTTTGCGCCATTTACAAGCGCCTGCTGTGCGGCGATTTTCATGGCTCTCTGCTGTCTCTTGTTCATGGTTTTTCTTACCTCCTATAAGTTTTTATTAAGATTTATTTGAAGCTGCCGCTCTCTTAGAGACGGTGCGCGCTTCTCTCGTGGTCCGTCGTCTGCGTCAAATTCCCGGCCTACTCCGACGGTGGGATCTGCCGGTACTGAAACTATGGATATCTCGAAGGGCTCCCACCTCCGCGCAATATCGCAGGGGCCGGTAAAGCGGCCATCCGCGCTTGTCTTGCCCGGCATGACCTCCTCTATGCTCTCGATCCGGTACCCAACGGAAACGCCCTTAAGGGTGCCGCTTTTGACCTTCTGGTAAATAACTTCTGAGGCGTCGTCGCTGTCAAATTCGACCTCGGCGTAGCCCCTGCTTCCCTCCAGCCATGCCCGGTTAATCTTACCCAGTACGGCGTCGCGCTTATGGTTAAAAAGAAGGATGCCTATGTCGTTAAGGCGGGTAAGGTTTACGGCTCCGGGTGCGTGGTCCAATACCTCAACGCACCAGCCCCGGTTGTATGGCTCCTCGGAAGAAAAGGAAAGTATAAACTTTCGTTCATTCCCTTCGCCTTCCATAGCGCGGATCGTTGCGCCGGTAATCTCTCGCGTAAGGGATTTACTTCCCTTCTTTGGGGGTTTCTGCTCCGGTTTCTTTTCCGGATCCTTGTCCTCCGGCTTCTTGCCCTCCTGTGGCTTCTCCTGGGGCTTCTCCTGGGGCTTTTTGTCCTCCGCCTGGGGATTCTTGCCCTGGGGCGGTTTCTTGTCCTCCTGGGGCTCCTGGGCCGCCCTGTATCGGATCGCCTGGGTCTGTCTCTGGCTCGTCTGCATCCGGGTCAAGCTCTTTTGCTGCCTTGTCATAAATTACACCTCCTAACTCTATGCCTTTTTTGCGGCCGTACTCCAATACTTCGGCCATGTCGTCGACCACGTCCTTCCAATCCCTCCCGCTTTCGGCTGCTGCCTGCTGGAAAGTCTTTTGACCGGTCTGTACGGCGATCTTCATGGCCTGCACTTCCTTAAGTGGATCAATCCACTTTTTCGGTGAAGCAATCCACTTGTGAGCTAAATATTTTTTCTTTTTCTCCGGATCCCAAAAGTCCGGTATGTCGAAAAGGCCGCAAAGTACGCCGGAGATTATGAAGGTTTCATATACCTCGTCCCGGAACTCGTCGAAGAGCTCCCGGTCCTCTGCGTATGTCTGCTCGTCCTCTATGATGCCCTGGCGGGCGCTGCTGTAGTTGCTCTGGCTCATGTCCCGGCTCGTCGCCTCGTAGCTCAAGCCTTGCCCGGCGCCTATAAGTCTCTGCTGCTGCTTCACGAAGCTTGCGGCGTCCGTTGCCTGCCCGGTCGGGTTTACGACCTGGATCTCGTCTCCTGCATTTAACTCCTTAATCATGCCAGGGGTTATGCTCTTTCCCTCGTAGGTTATCTGCGGGCCATTCTGCTGCACTACTCCACGCCCGATGTTGGTGGTCGGTATTGTCTTTTTTATGAATACCGATAAACAGGCCGCTATACGCTCCTTTACGCTGACGGCTGTCATGAACTCGTTGGCGTCTCGGATCCTGGTTGCGGTCGGGCTTAAGTCGCTCATCTCTCTTATCTGTGAAGGGCGGCGCTTCGTGAAAATGAAAATCATGTCCTTTGCCGGAACGTAAACGGGCTTAATATTTGAGAAGCCGTCAAGGCTATATTGTTTTATCCAGAAGCCCACCGGCTTATTGTAGCTGTTATACTCAATCCCGCCGACCACCCGGTTTCCTTTGCCGTGTGGCACCATGGCTGTGGCGTCCAGCTCGTCAACCTCTAAGGCCTGCAAGCGAAAAGGAACTACGCCGCCGCTTAAATAGCATTTCTTAAAAAGGATCCCTCCGTCTACCTTTTTCCGCTCGACGGCCATCCTGGTCATCTGTGAAAAGCTTTGTGTCTCCGTAACGTCGCAATTTTTACGCTTGCACCAGTCCTTCCAGGCCTCCTCTATAGCATCGTTTAATTTTTCGCTGGGCGTCTTGGCCTGCAGGGTTACACCCAGGCCTACTATATTCCGCTTGTACGCTCCGATCACGCTGTTGGCCATATCGCTATTTCGCTCAAGGTCTCGCGCTCTGGCCCTTACCGTGTCCCGGCTGTAGCGGTCCGTTTGTTCCGCGCTCTGGTTATACGCAATCCAGCCCGCGTTAAGCCGGTCAAAGTTTCCGGCATCGTAGTGCCTCATTTCCTCCAAATTGTGACGCCAGGCTTCCCTCCTGGCTCCTGCTTCCGGGGAAATGAAGCCGATTATATTATCTAAGAAATTTCCCACCGGGCTTACCTCCCTTCAAATACTGCTACATAGCAATCGTCCAAAAGGCCCGGCGTTCCGTTGGCCACCTGTGCCTGCAGGTCTCTCTGCATCTCGTAAAGCTTGGCAAGGTCGGCCCGGTTAAGCTGGCGGGATCCTATCTTGTAAGACTGCCCGCCTGCAAGTACGCTTGTTATTGCCGCATTTACCTGTGTAAGCATTTCTTGCGGTGTTGGTGTATCTGCCATCCTTATTCCTCCTTATCCTGGGATCCATCCTTCATTTTGCCGGATCCAGTTTTCCTCCTCCGATGGCGGCTCCGGCTGCTTCGGCGCCTGCTGGGCTTGCTGGTCCTGTATCGTCTGCAAGTGAAGCATCCGGACGCCTAATGTATCGGCGGCGGCCATGGCGTAGACCTCGGCGTCTAAATAATGGTTATCGTTGTGACTCTCTTTCTGCACCCACTCCTGGTGTACCTTATTCCCGCTTTTTACGTTGATCTTATGCTCCGCTGTTACCTGGTCCGCGTACTCCTCGTCGCATCCCTGGTATACCATCCAGCTGCCGCGCCCGTTTGGCTTGCGCATCCTCCCGGCGATCATGTCTTTATACTTTCCGCCGTCAACTATTACAAGATTCATACCGTATGCCTTGGAACTGTCTTTGTTTACGGTGCTTAACTTAAAATGATTCTGCATGGGGTTGCTGGATCCTTTGCAAGGCAGCGCCCAGTCTGCGTTAAGCGCGCAAAAGTCGTAAGTGCTGTCGGCGTCGTAGCCGGAGTCAATAAGACAAAGGTTTACAACTACGGGAAGGCCGGAAGGCGTCTTAAATTCCATATTCATTACGGCCTCAACCTCTGCGAAGCTGTAGGCCTGGCCGTGGGCTATGTTCTGGCTGGTGATGTAATCTCCCCAGGCTCTTATGGTCCAGTAAACGCTGTTTTGCTGTACGTCTACGCCTCCGGTAAGAAGCTTCGCCCACTCCGGTACAACGTAGGCGGGCAGGTCCGTCTGGCGCTCAAGTACGAGCTCTTTGCTGGTCTTAAGTTTGGTATCTTCCCAGGGCTCTGCCAACCAGCTATTTACAAAATTTTGTAGCTTCTCCGGATCGCCCTTGGCCTCCATGAACTTTTTCGCAATTTCCGCGAAACGTACAAAGGGGCTGTATAAGGTATTGATCCAGAAACAAACTCTTTTAACAAACTGGGTACGGCTCTTTACTGTCTCCCAATGTCCGCGCTTTACGGCCCGCTGCTTTTGTTGGTCCGTTATGACGCTTCCGCACTCCTGGCAAACATAAAAAGCGAACTCGGCGCGATCTGCGTCGCTTAAGCCTTCGCTCTCCGGATCCTCCTCCAGGGCTGCCAGCTGCTCCCTTATGTTTTCCGCGCCGTAAGCCTCGACCATGTCCTTATCCTTGCCGGGCCACTTAAGGTTATTAAATTTAAGCTCTATAAACTCCCCGCAATGCGGGCAGGGTATGAAGTAATGCTTTTCTGCGTCTGCGCTCTCCTTTGCCTTCCAAATATGGCCGGTCCGGATGGTCGGTGTGGAAGTCTTAAAAATCTTCCGCCCGCGAAAAGTCTTACTTCTTTCTTCCGCAAGGCTTACCGGATCCGCCTCCTTCTTACTGGCTCCGGGGAACTTGTCTATTTCGTCGATAAAAAGGTACTTCATGGCGTAGGAAGCAAGGCCGGACGGGCTATTGCTTCCTACAATTTTTACGAACATATCCGAAAAATTAAGCTCAAGCATAGGACTGTTCGTGTCGTATTTCTTCCGTAGCGGCTCGGACTCTAAAATCATGGGCTGCAGCCGCTTGCTGGATATACTCTCCGCCAGGGTCTCCGTCGGGTATACGACTTCGGTCGGTGATGGGTCCTGCTGAATAACGTAGCCCAGCATATTGTTCATGCACTCGGTGCCGCCGACCTGCGTCGGTTTTACAAAAATAATTTCTTCGGTCTCGTAGTTTGTGAACTCATCCATAATCCCCTTAAGGTATGGCGTCCGGTCGTTATTCCATGGCCCCGGTTCCGAAGATGTCTTACTGTCAAGGATCCTGTACTTTTCGGCCCACTCGGATACTGTAATACTTTCCGGGGGCTTTAAGTATTCAAGCGCGGCCTTTATGTACTCCTTGCAAGTATATTTCCGCGTCCGCAGGCGTTTTGGCTTAACCACTTCCCCGGCTCTTTTCTGCCTCCGGTTCTACGGCTCCGGCTACGACGAAGGCCTCAAGCATCCGCTTGACCTCTCCGTTCATTTCCTTCTCTATCTTCCGGGCCTCCAATGGATCCACGCTGTCGGTTATCATGCTCACAAGCCGGGCGGGTATGCTCAGGGCGAAGCGCTTAAAAACTACAAAAAATTTCTGGTAATCAAGCGCGACCTCCTCAATGTCTATATACTTCCCGGCGGCAATCTCGCGCCGCATCCGGTGCAGCTCTCCCTGGGATTCCTTAAGTGTGATCTCCGCCTGCAGCTTCTGCTCTTTAAGCTCCGCCTCCTTCTCGGACTTCGCTTTTCCGTATGCCTTATCGCTCAAATACTGGATATAAGTCTGTATTGATCTTACTAAGTCATACCGGCGGCCTTGCCCTGGGACTTCGGTGGTCTTAAGCACTCCCTCCTGGGTCAGCTGCTGAATACGCCGGACGGAAACTCCGAAAAACTGTTTTAATATTTCGGGCTTTACGTACTGGACGCCGCCGACCGTCGTGGTGTCTTGCCCGGTGTCCTGGGTGCTCTCTCTATTTTCCTCATCCGCCATAAGCGTCACCTCCTCGTACTCTTACGGCCTTTTTCCCGGTGTACTCCTCCCAGCGGTTTATAATGATGTCGCAATACTTCGGGCTTATCTCCATAAGGTATGCTACGCGGCCCAGCTGCTCCGCTGCGATCAGCGTAGTGCCGGATCCGCCGAAAAAGTCAGCCACAAGCTCGCCGCGCCTGCTGCTATTTGCCATAAGGCGGCCAACCAGGGCGACCGGCTTCATGGTCGGGTGCATATCGCTCCGGGCCGGTTTCTTCTCAAACTGGACGGAAGTCTTGGCCATGAACGCTTCCCGGATCCGCTCAATGTATGCGATCAGGTCGTCTTTTTTCATGGCCTTAAAGTCTATATCATCCTCAATGAAAACAGTATCTTGTGACCGGTCGTCAATGAAATAATGCGCGGCGCCTTCCTTCCACCCGTACAAGATCGGCTCGTGGCGCCAGTGGTAATCTTGGCGGCCTATAACAAACTGATTCTTTTCCCAAATAAGAACTTGACGAAGCTTAAGCCCGGCCTCGTCGAAGGCTTGACGGAAAGCCAGGCCTTCCGTGTCTGCGTGAAAAACGTAAAAAGCCGCGCCTTCTTTTGCGACGTCGCAATAGTTGGAGAATATCTGCAAAAGGAAATTATAAAAAGCTCCGTCCTCCATCCGGTCGTTTGTGATCTCATTGTTGGTCCGGGTGGTATTCTTCTTATAGCTGTACTCCAGCGCCTTGTCCTTTGCCTCATAATCTACGTTGTAGGGCGGGTCCGTAAGAATAAGATCCGCCTCGCATCCCGCCATAAGGATGCCAACGTCGGAAGCGTCGGCGGCGTCTCCGCACATGAGCCGGTGTTCTCCCATCTGCCAAATGTCGCCGGGCTGCGTGATCGGCTCTCGTTCCTCCGCCTGCTGCTCTGCCTTCTCAATGTCGTAATGGTCGTCGTCTGCTTCCTGGGTAAGATCAACCTCGGCAAATAGCGCCGATAAGTCTTGCGTATTAAAGCCCGCCGCCATGGTGTCGTAGCCTGCGCCCTCAAGCTGAATAAGAAGGCCCATAAGGGCGTCTTTTTCAAATTCTCCGCTTATCTGGTTAAGCGCAATATTAGCCGCGATCTCATCGTTCTTGTCGGGAAGGTTTACTATAATGACCTCGGCCTCCTCGTAGCCTAAGTCAAGCATAACGGTGCGGCGCTGGCAGCCGCCGATGATGGTCCCGTCCTCGTTTATGATAATGGGGTCAATATATCCATGCTTCTCAATACTGGCCGCCAGCTTCTCGTATTCTGCGTCGCCCGGCTTAAGTGCTTTGCGCGGGTTGTATTCTGCAGGCTTAAGGTCTAAAAGTTTCCGCTTCTCAAGCCTCATCAGATCGCCTCCTTTAACGTAAAAAGCCGCTTCGCGTAACGAAACGGCAAATTTTTTTTTGATTTTATGGGGAGAAAAACCGGGCCTTCCTCGCCCCGCAAGGCAGATTTTTGCCAGGAAGTACCTTTTTATTTTTTCTTCGGGTACGCCCTTATATTTTGCGCTCACGCCCTGGCCGCCTTGCTGCCCTGCCTCCCTGTTGCGACGTCGCAACGCTCAACGGCCGCCGCACTTCCCTCTTGACAATGTAAAAGCCTTTGCTCTGTGCGTTGCCTCTGCGTCTAAGGGTACGCGGTGCTTCTCTCTGTACGCTGCGCTTGCCCTGTACCCTCTGCCTTTCTCCTCTGTTGTGTCCCTTGCGCCCTCCTGCTCTCTTTATTCTCTGTATGAATAAGTGCATAGAAATAGGGCCGTTCTATATGCAATGGCACATACAAAGCGGCCCTATTTACGGAGGGATTATTATGGCTATGTGTGGGGTACTGTTTTTTTAACCTCTATTTCAACGCTACTATCTTACCACATTCAATAGTCCAAAACAGTACAAAAAATAAAAAAGTTTTATTTTCTTTCTGCCTATGCCTTTCTGCCTAGCTCTTGTCCTATATCCTGCAAGCCTGCGGCCTTGGTGCATAGCTATTACAGTTAAGCTGCGTAAATATTCTCTGAAAAAATCTCTTGAAAATACCGGGGGTATTATGGGGGTGCCTTTATTTATCGGCTTCCCCCGCCTCAAATTTTCTTACAATCTCCTTTACCCTCTTAAAGGTAAGCAGCTTTTCAAGGCCTGCGCGGCGAAGGTTGTAAGCCTGGCTCCGGCTTATCTCCATTTTCTCGGCCACAAATTCCCATGTATGGCCGTCTATGTAGTAAATCTCCAGGGCCTCGCGCTCGTCGCTGCTCTTGTCCAAATAGTCCATAATATCCATAATCTTTAAAAGGTCCTTCGCGGCCTGGTCTGCCTGCTCGTAGATTTTGAGCTCGCAGTCCGTCGTCCGAAAAGTAAAACTCGCGCTCCCTTCGCTGATTGTGTTCGTTGGTGCATTGATCGGAGAATACCCGACCGCGCTGATCGGGTGCTTCATATCCTCCCTTATTTCCATAAGCCGTTTTTCCAGGCTGGCCTTTCTACGCTTCGCCTTCCTGTACTGGCTTAAATAATTGCTTAAGGCTTCTATTTCCTCGTTGTGCCGGGCCTCCTCCGGACTGATCTTCGGTTTACGCTGCTTCACTGTAAATGCCCTCCTTACGTCATTCTTTTTCCGGATTTTCCGCCTCCGGCTCCGGGGCCTCTCCCGCTGCAAGGTAAAAAACCTTTCCCCGGCGCATCTGCAGCCGGTAAAGCATCCGGCCGTTGTCGTCCCAGTCGTAAATAGAGACGCCCCGCTGCTCTAACTGTTTCAAAAGGTTATTTATACCGGCCACAAGCTGCGGCAAAGGTAAATTGTCTATGATGCCCTGGGCGTTCTGGGCCGTGACGCCGGTCTGCGCGTTACTGGCCGCCGCGCTGGCGGTGTTGTGCCTCGGTTTTCCCTTCGGCATCTGAATAAGCTTTCTTCTTTGTGCTCGGTTCATAGTGCTCCTCCTTCTTTTTCCGGCGTTTTTCTCCCCGCCTTATGCTTGCTATGGCCTGGGCAGCAGTGGGATCCGGATATCCCTCTTTATTCTTCAATGCTGGCCACCTCCATCTCCTCCTTCAAAAGCTCCGTAACCTCTGCCGGATATGTTACAACGTAGGCCCTGCCGCCCGCCGCTCTGATCCGCTTTATGGTCTGCTCCTGGATTTTACTCAAAACACCGACAAAGGGGCGCTTTACCTCGAAGCCATAGTAACGGCCGTTTATTACAGCCGTTACGTCCGGGATGCCCTGGCGGCTGTATGCGCCAGCCGCCTCCTTCCAAACAACGGACAAGGGGAAAAGTTTTCTTATGTGCTTTATGATCTTATCCTGGTAATAGCTCTCTTTCGGCAGGTTCCTCTGCAGGTACTTTCTGGCGTCCGTTGCATTTATGCCCTTCTCTGCCATAATGTACGCCAGGGCCTCCTCCTCTGTCTTAAACTGCTCCCAGTTTATCATCGGTGCCGCACCTCCTTCGGGCCGTTCTTCCCGTTGTATTTATCGTAAATCGGCTCCAACTTCTCCAGCATCTCCATCGTGGCTCCTGCTATGGCCAGCTTGTCCTGTACCTCAAGGGAATTTTTATTTACTCGCTGCACCCAGGCGTTAATTGCTTTCATTTTCTGGTCTGTCATGTCTTGTCCTCCTCAATATATAAATTTCCGTCTTTGCTCCAGATGGTTCCGTTCCAATTCCACAAGCCCTGCCTTCCGGATACCGGCAACGGATTTTTAAAAAGCTCCGGTTCCTCAAATACCCAGGCATAGCGGCCCGGCGTGAAGTCTCCATAAAGAAATTCCTCCGGGCAAAGGTCCCTTGTAAACTGAAAATAGGCATCGTCAATCAATTTGCAGTCTGTAAGTTTCGCTTTGCCAATGATGGCGCCGGTGGGGATCCGATCCTTCCAATCTATGAAGCCGAGGCCGAGGGTTTCTCTGATCAGTTTCCGGCTCTCTGCCGTCATAAAGCGCCGCTCAATTTGTGAATAAGGTTTCTTTGCTGCGTGGATCAATATCTCGCCCCGGTAATTTGTCCGCCAGCTCCTGGTTTCGTTGTGCTTATGCCCTGCGGCCAGAAGCTGCGCCCAGGGCTGCCATACACTCAATACCTTCATTTCCTTACCTCCGATCCCAGTATAGTGTAAAGCCGCCCGTTCCCGGTTCCGGCCGGGGCTTGTTCCCTTCAAACATGGCCGTAAACAAAGACGCCGTAAGTTTAAGTGCTTCCTCTGAATTTCCGGTAAGCTGCAGCAGCCGGTTATATGTTGTGAAGTATTGAAGGGCCAGCGTGTTGGCCGCGTCTATGGTTTCTTTGTCGCTCATTCCTTCTGTGCCTCCTTCTCCATAAAGGCCGCCTCAATACTCCGTTTAATCTCCTCCAGTTTCTTTGGCCCGATGCCCTTCGTGGCTCCGATCACTTCGTAAATAGCCGTAAGGTCAATTCCAGGAACGCTGGCCCGGCCGTCCTCGAAGCCGTAGCCGTAAAGGTCCCTGCAGAAGCTCTGGAACTGCTGGCGGTCAAACTTCTTTACGCTCTTATAGATTTCCCTGGTAATCTCCGGCATAACGCCCTTCCTGTTTCTGTTCATTCTGGCCTCCCTGTTCTCCAATCGTTCACAAAATGGTTTACTATGGCTCTTTCAAGCTCCGTCCGGTCGCTTCTGGCGATCCTTAATTCTTCCTCAAGGTTATCAATGATCTGGGCCTGTCTGCTTATCATCGCTTTCTGGTTCTCTATGACGTCCTCCGGCTCCAATTTCTCCGTAGCTTTACTCATGGTTTGCCTCCTCTCTGATCGGCTCCTGCTCCCAGTCCAGCTTCTGTCCGCAAAGCATACAATAACAAGGCTTAACGTTCGGATTATAATAATTTATAACCGGTTTCCTGCATCCGGGGCAGCTTGTAACCGTGTCCCCGTAACCGTCGCTTATATCGACCGGCCGCTCCGCTTTCGCCTTGATCAGTGCTTCAAGCGCCATCCTCCAAAACTCCAAATACTTTGTAGGAAACGTCGGTCTGTAATAATGCCAACCTGCTTCTACTACGACCTTATGCCTTGCTATGTGTATCGCTCTTTTCTCTGTCATTTTGCTTCTCCTTCCTTTTGCGGCTTATCGCCGGTTATAAATAACAATAAAGCGTTTCCTGGTGGCTTCTCTGCGGTTATCCACTCGCCTTTTTCCTCGTCCCAGAATTTATCCACAAGATCGTTGTATATTCTGGGGGTAACTGGGTTTTCCGGATCCCAGTTTTCGGCCGTGGTATAAAGGCAGGTCTTTTGGTGGAAAATCTTAAGCAGCGCCTCCTGGTATTCTCCGTTTACTTCTCCGGCAATCTGCAGGGCCTCTGTAATGCTGTAATGCTTATATAAGGCCATCCCGATTTTTTTAGCGTAGCCGCCCGCCTCATAAATTCCGTTAAAGGCTGCCGCGATCTCCTCCATGTACTCCGTCTTTATTTTGCAATCCGCCAACCATTCCGGCGGCCTCGTTGCCATAGGCTTAATAAGCTCTACGGCCTCCGCCTTAATATCCGCCGTTAATTTCTCGTAGCCTGCCTTGTACTTGGTTTTTAAGACGTCAAGCGGTACTTTTTCTCTGTTCAGCTTTAATTTTGCAAGAAAAACCTCTAATTTTTCCGCCCCTTCCATGCCTGCCACCTCCTAACATCTGCTTATTTCCTAACACCTGTTAATTTTCAAAGGTGTTTTGTAAAAAATCCTTATTTCATGCGGATTCTTTGCTTCTCCTAACACCTAACACCTGTTTTGTGGAAATACACCCTCACCGTAAGCAAGGCGCGAGAAATTTCTTGCAAATTTCAAAACCAATAACGTATATAAAATACGTGTTAGGAATGTAAGGTAATATATATAAGGCCCTAAAAGCCGCGTAAACTCTGAATTTTTCGCCTAACATCTAACCTAACACCTAACCTAACACCTATTTTTTAGTTGTTAGGAAAATAGCGGAAGTATCTCCGCTCTTTATTTCTCAATACGGTAAATCAAGCGAGCCCTGTTCAAAAAATGGAATATCCTTTTCAAGCTCTTTAGGTATCGTTTGAAAACCGTCATTATCCGTTACTCCTGCCGCGTCTGCTGCTGCATCTTCGTCTAAGGCATCAACCTGTTTTGCAAACCTGCCTATATCAAACTCAGTAAATCTGCAAGTACGGTTATCAAACCATTTTGTAATGCTGTAAACTTTGCCGCCGCCTGTCTTTGGTGTAGTTGTTATGATTCCTTGGTCTGCAAGGTATTTAAGCGTTTTCCGTGGGCTATAGCCCGCCTTCGTCAATGCCTGGTTAAGCAACGACGGGAAGATATACGCCTTCTTTCCGTCCTGGCTCAAGGTCCCCAGGCACGTTCCGATGGCCTTGTCTCCGAACTGGCTTCTATTGCTCAATATCCAATCAACTATAAATTGTGTCGCGTGTTCGTTTACGTCGCCGGTTCCGGCCGCTAACTGCTCCCGTATAATGGTTTCTGCCATCTTAAGCGCCCGCTCCCAGGCGGCCGGTGCAATCTCAAGCGGGACTTTTGCCCCTGGCATCTCATCGGCGTTCGGATCCGGGTGGAAGATCCAGCCCTCTGCCATGGCGTCGGCCAATGCGACCGCACTGATTCCGGCAATGTGGGCGCCGCTGGTTCCGTTTGCGATCTTGTAGACCTCCTCCGTCATCTTGGCGTATTGGTCCCGGATGCTTTGCTCGTCTGTTTGAAGGATCCGGCGTATGAACTCCGGCCCGGCCCATCCGCAGTGCTGCGGTGCCTGCTGGTGCATAAGGCTGGCCGATTTCTCGTCGTCAAATGGTCCGCCGTATATCTCAAGCACACGGGTGCTTACGCCCGTCTGCGTCGTGTCCGTAGAAAGCGGCTCCTCGCCGGTGGCAAGGGCTACGGTCCGCCAGGTATTAAGTGCCTGCAGGCCGCCTCCCTTGCTGCCCCTGGCGCGTCCTGTGCCGCTGGCAATCATGTAAACAATCTTTTCCAGGTTCTCCTGCTTCTGGCCTGCAAGCTGCCGCTCGTCAATGCCCATCGGTAAATCGTTATAAAAGCCCGCCATCCTCTCCAGGGCCACCTGGGTAGCGTTGAAGTTTACCATTAAACGCTCCGGATCGCCCCAGGCGGAAAGTGCTGCTTTTAGGGCGGCGGTCTTTCCTCCTTTGGATCCGCCCCAGTTGTAAACAAAAAATATACGCTGCTGCAATAATCTAAGAAGCGGCGCCGTGAAGCTGGCCGCCAATATGAAGCGGAACTTATCGCGCTCCCGGTGTGGCCGCATAAGCTCTTTCCAGTCCTCAAACGTGCCGCTATAATGGTAAGCGGCGGCCCATCCCCGCAGGGATGGCTCAATGTCCAGTATTATGTCGTCGCCGTGTCCCGGAAGGAACCGGCCGCGCGTCTGCCATCCCATGGTGCTGGTGCTGTCTGCCTTCTGTATGACGTCTATGTTCTCAGCCTCCAATGCCCCAAGGAACCGGACCACCTGCTTTGCGTTCTCGCTGGTGATGGTGCATCCTAAGTCTGAAAGCGTCGTAATGCTCCGGGCCTGGAATATGGTAGACCGGGGGAAAATAGCCTTATGCCAGGCTCCGTCTCTCTTAAATGCGATCTCCATCTTCTCCTCGCCGGTCTCCATGCTCTTTAGGCGCTGCGTTAATATGATCGGTGTCCGGCAAACCATAACCGGCAGGCTCGTCTTTTCGTCAATTTTCCGGATTCCGCCTTCTGAATAGATCCAGCCTTCCGGCTGCCGAAGGTTTACCGGCGCGCCCTTTACTGCCTCCGGGATCGCGTCCCTCATGTCGTCAAGGTCCAGCTTCTTGGCTGCCTTTATGGCGCCGGTTATTAAGTCTTTGACCTGCTTCTCGCCGTCCTCTGCGGCTCCCTTCTCAAGAAAAAGCTGTGAAGGATCCTTTACTCCGAAGCCCTTACAGCTCCAGGTGTAAACCTCGCCTATAAATTCCTCCTCGTGTAGCACCTGGGTTATCTTCTGCAGGAACGTCTCGCCGCCTTGGTCCGGTTCTACGTGGATATATAGTTTAAGGTCCTGCAACTTCGGCACCATCTTTGGCCTAAAATTACTTGCGCCCGGAACTCCCAACGCCGGAAAGCCTAAGTACCATAATGTTTGGGTGTCGCTCTCGCCTTCCACCAATATGGCCCAGCCGACCTTCCGTATCTCCGGCAGCCTCCAATCGCCGTATAAAATCAACTTCCCGGAACTGCCCCAGCTCCATCTAAATTCCTTATGCGCATAGCGTTTTCGGAAAATGTGATCCGTTTTTTCTTCGTTGAAATAAGGCAGTTTAAGGAAAGTCTTTTTATCCTTGTCCCGGCCGGTCGAAGCTCCGCAATCTTTCTTTAAGAACTCAACCGGGAGCCGCTTATTAAAAGCGTACTCCTCCAGGGTGTAAGATTCCGGGCCTGGGGCCTTCTCTTTCTTCGCTGGCTGCTCCGGCTCCTTTGCTACGCCGTACTTCTCCAGAATGGCTTTGTAGGCGTCCTTTGTGTCTGTGCCGTTAAGCTCTGCGTAGAAGTCAATAAAATTTCCTCCGCGCCCTTCTGCGAAGCAGTACCACTGGCCGGTCTTTAGGTTAGCCGTGAAGCTCTCCTTTTTGTCGTCGTGGAATGGGCAGACGCCGATCAGCTGGTCGCCGGTTGTTTTATGCTTTTTTATGTAGCTTGAATATTCCGCTTGATAATCGACAAGCTGGTCTATGTTTACCTCTGGCTGCATCATCCGTCTCACTTCCTTCAATCAGTATTTCTGCCTCTTTTCGGCTCATGGCTGCTAAGTAGCCGCGCCGGTTCCCCGTCCTGGATACGCGCTCAATTTCTCCGCGCATCCCTTCGCTGATTATGCCGTCAATTATGACAAGAAAGAAGCTGTCGCACTCGTCAAGATCTCTTAAGGCAAGCTCAAGCCCTGCTCTCCGTTCCTCCGAGTTGCTGTCGTCACTGAACTGCGGGTAAAACAAATACGGGGCGACCGGCCGGTTTCCTTCCCTCATAATCTGCCTGCAGAAGTATCTGGCCACCTGCTCATTAAAGCGGCGCTCCTTCCTCGTCGCGGCTGCGTACCGGGAAATAATGTATACTTTTTCCATCTGCCTACCTCCGAAAATTATTACGGGGGAAGGGGCCGGAGCCCCCCCCCCGCAGGTTTTTGCGGCTTAATTAAACGGCAGATCCTCGTCGGCTCCGTCCGGTATGTTCATAAAGCCTGCCCCGTCCGTTTTCGGCGCTGCTGCCTCGTCTGCCGGTGCCTGGCCGTAATCCTCCGCGTTGATGTCTATTGTCCGGTAAATGCTCTTTACCATGTCCCGCATCGCTGCCGCCTGCTGCGCCTGCTCCTGCGTCAGTACGTCTAGGAAGGTAAAGGCAGCGCGGCTGTATGTGATGCCGTCCTTGCTCTTTTCCTTTTTAAGCGTAATCTTTGTAAGCACCTGCCAGCAGCGGTAGCCCTTAAGAAGTACCCGCTTTGCAATATAATTCCGCATATATCTAAGGCTTGTCGGCGGCAGGGAAAGAATAAGCGGCACCGGGCTGCCTTCCCTTAACATGAATACTCTGTGAATGTTCTTACAAGCCTTCCCGGCGTTGTCGGATCCGAACTTGTTATAAGGGCAGGTTTCGCAACTGCGGATTTCTCCGGTTTCTCTTACGACGCCCTGTTTGCCGTCAAAGCTGGAACAGTCCGGCTGCTCGTTTCCGCCCGTAAATTTATTCGCCCAGTAGGAATTGACCGGGTTGTGGTCTAAAATAACGCCGATCAGCTCCGTCGCGCTCTCCGCGTCCTCCTCATCCTCTCCCGGAAGCTCAAAGGCCAGGCCGCCCCCGGAAGGGATCTTTACGCGGTCGAAGGGAATAGAGCCGAGCCCGTCCATCTCCTCCGCTACTGCCTCGGCCAGGTCGCCGGTAAGTGTGATCAGCTTAAAAGTTTCTGCCGTTACTGCTACTTCGTTCTTTGCCATTGTGTTTGTCCTCCTTCAAGGTTTTATTATGCGCCCGGCTGCAGTACGTCCTGCGCTGCGTCCTGGCCTGCTTCTGTCGCTGCTTTCCTCTGTTTTCCCCGCTCGCTCCATTCAAAGGCCGTAACCTTGTAACACTCTGTTATAGAATTGATCCGGTATTTTACCGTTGCGGGTTCCACCCTGTCTAAGATGGACTCCGTTACAAAATAGCCGCCCTTGTCAATCTCAATGAAGCGGCACAGAATGTCCTCGCCTTTAATGCAAAGCACCAGCGCGTCTCCCGCCTTGATCCGCTGGCCGTCTGTGGTCGTGATGTTTACGGTCTTTACTTCCTCTACTCCAATTCCTGCCATTACTCATTGCCCTCCTGTTCTCCTGCTTCGTCGTCAAGCTCTCCGGGTTCTAAAAACTCCTCCATCGGTGTCCTCGGTTCCGTGTAATAAAGGTCTGAAAGGATCCGGGAAGCCTGGGCCGCCATAAGGATGGCCTCCTGGGCCAGCTCCATCGATGCGTTATAAATCGTTCCGGCCACCTGGGTGGCTTCTCCGTCCGCGTCCAGAAGTTTAAGAAAATCGTCCATTTCGCTCTTAAGCATCTTCGCTTTGCTTGCGACCTTAACGTACTGCTGCGCGGCGATTCCGTAGGCCTCCTGTTTGCTCTCAACGGTTTTAAGGGGGCGCCCTTCCTCCTCCATGTTCTGGCGCATCTGCTCCCCGGCAAACCGGGCGACGGTGTTCAAATTGTCTTTTAAGTTGCGCTCGTAATCTAAGCGCAGATCAAGCTCCATCTGGTACATTGTTACTCCTCCTTCTGTTTGGCTCTTTTGGCCGTTTTATTGGTTTCTCTGCGCTTGGCGATGTCATAGAACTGGTAAACGTTTATATAGTCCTCGTATTCCTCCGGCAGGACTCCGTCGTTTTCCTCTACTGCTGCCGCCATGGCGCTTGATAATGTGCGGGCGTCTACGGTCCGCTTAATAAGGTCGCCGAGGCCGTTCTCCTCCAGAACGCTGAAAAACTCCTCATCGTCGCAGGCTTTTTTGTTGTACTTGGTCTTATCCTGCAAACTATACAAAAAGCCGTTCCGGCTAACCTTCGGCATCTCGGCGTCGATCATGGCCTGCGCCAGGGCGTCCCTGGCCTCCTGGATCGCCTTATTGTTTTCCTTAGTCTGGTCGGCCAGCGCGTCCTTCCGGTCCAGAAGCTCCTTATACTGGTCTATCATGGTTACAATGTCCATAACAATCCTCCTATTCTTTTTTCTGGTTAAGCGGGCACCATTTCGGTGCCGTCTTGGTCGGTATCTCTGCCGCCCTGCTCCTGGTGATGATCCGGTGCGGCAGGCACTCGGTCTTTGCTTCCGGGTGCATACAATAGAAAATACTCCGGCCGCACTTTACCGGCTCCGCCTCCATGTGCTGGCAAGTTTTACAAACTGCCTTTTCTTTGCTCGGTCTGCTCATAACTGCCCTCCTTCCCGCCTTGTAAGTTTTGCTATTTGCTCCCGGCTGGTAATTATGAAGGCCGTCTTACCGTCAACCTCTGCCAGCCGGATGCTTACTGACTCCGCAGGCTTAAATCCTGCGGCCTCCCGCAAATCTCCCGGAAGTGCAAGGCGGCCTTTTCCATCTAATTTTCTATTTACCTCTATACGGATATCCTTAATAAGCTCCATCAAAAATACTGCCTCCAATCGTCAACCACTGTTTTGGCCAGGTCCTCTTTCCTTGCCAGGGCCTTTAAGATCGTTTCGTCTATGCTGTGCTCAACTACTAAATGAATGTATGTGCAGCGGTTCTTCTGGCCGATCCTGTGAATACGGGCCAGGCTCTGGCTGTATGCTGCGTAGTTGAAATTCTCGCTGTAATAGACGCAGGTATCGGCTGCCGTTAAGGTAATGCCCAGGCCGGCCGTGTCGATCTGGGCCAGAAATACTTTTGTTTCCGGATTCTTCTGGAAGTCGTCTACAATCGGACCCCGGTCCTCGATCTTAATGTCTCCGTAAATGCTGGCGAAGCGGATCTTTTTCTTCTTTAAGCTGGCACTTATCAAGTCTATCTCTGGCCGGAACCGGCAGAAGATAACAAGCTTCTTTCCGGCGCTGATCACGTAGTCGTCCAGAATATCCTCAAGCGCGTTAATTTTCCCCTTAAAAACAAATTCCGGCTTAAGTCCTTCATCTGCCTGTATAAATCCGCCCGTGAACTGCTGCAGCCTTAAAAGCTTCGTAAGTACCGTCGGGGCCGTTATCTGGCCACCGTTCTCAAGCTCTGCGAAGCTGTCCCGCTTGATCTTGGTGTAGAGCTCCTTGTCCTTCCCTTCCAGCGTTATGTACTGGGTTAAAAATGTTTGCTCTGGAAGGTCCAGGGCCTCCTCCTTGGTTACGCGGTAAGCTATGCTATGCTCCTTCTGTATCAGCTGATCAAGGTCCTTATAGCCTATAATCTGCCGCCGGTCGAAGCCGCCCATAATGGCATACCGGTTACGGAAGGCGTAAAAGTTGCTTCCGAAGACCGTAGGGTCTAAAAATCTGTACTGGCTGTAAAGGTCTATAGCGTTATTCTGTATTGGGGTACCGGAAAGAATAAGCTTATACTTTGCTATGTCTCCGAGCTCGTGCATTGCCTTGCTCTGCTTTGCGGTCGGCTCTTTGATCCGCTGGCTCTCGTCGCAGATTATCATGTCCGGCCTCCAATCAAGAAGGGCCTCAAAAAGTCCCTCTCTCCAGGTGCTTTCGTAGTTAATTACTGCAACCAGCAACGCCTTAAACGGGAAGGCCGCAAGGCCGCGAAGGGCGGCCAGGCGTTTCTGCTTATCTCCCAAAAGGACCGCTACGTTGTACTTAAAGCCTGCGTACTCGTCAAACTCTTTAGGCCATACGCTGCAAACCGAAGTAGGCGCTACAATCAATACTTTTGTTATTGCTCCCATCTCGTAGGCCGCGCCCATCGTCGCTATGGCCGTTAATGTCTTGCCGCAGCCCATCTCGAAAAGGAAGCCGAAGCCTTTTCCTTGGGCGGCGGTCTTTTTACCTGCTGCCATGTGATTCCTCCTACCTGCTTAATAAAGCCTGTAATAAATTCCCTACGGCCTCATGTAGTGCCTCCTCTTTCTGCTGCTGCGTCGTTCCGGATGTCAGGTCTTTGCTCTCTGCTTCTAAAATCTGGCTTATCCTGTGAAGGTTGAAAGCTGCCATCATGAGGCTTTCCTTCTGTCTGGTTTTAACGAAGGAAGAAAGCAGGCTCCCGATGGTCTGTGCAAAAATCGGCTCCGGGATGTCCCGGCCCATGAAAGTCTCGCTTGCATCGATAATCTTTGCTTTTCCTCCTAAGAACTCCGCGCCCCTGTCAACCGTGAAGCAGAGTACCGTGTCGGCCGTGACCTCTTTCTTGTGTCCGTTCGGGTGTTCAATGGTTACTTTTGTTTTGTCGCTCATCGTGTTTATACCTCCGTTTTGGGTTTTATTTATATCAAGGCCCGCCATGGCCTTAATAGCTTTGTCAAGGGCTTCTACGTCTGCCCTCCAGAGGCTCTCCGGATCCTCTTTGTCAATCATGCTGCTGTATATAAGGTTGTGCCGCTGCTCTGCAAAGGCCCGCTCCGGTTCCGTTAAGCGCTCATTCATGGCCTGCCTCCTTTTCCGGTGGTGCGATCAATCCGAAGGCCAATAAGGCCATATTTGCCCCACGCACCTGGTGCTGGTAGAGCGGAAGCTTTACGGGGTATTTGTAAAGCGGCTCCGGCTTCTCCTTCATGCGTTCCCGATCTATGGCCTCGGCTACTTTGTTTAAGTGCCTCCGGAGCTCCTCTATCGGCTGCGGAAGCCTTACAAGCCCGGAAAGCTTGTTAAGCAGCTCAATGTCTGCCGGTCCGTAAAACATAAGCTCCGCTTTGCTCCACTTCATTTTCGCCCAGCTTTTAATGATTAAGGCCTGGTTGCTGTCGGCCTCCTTAATAAGGATCTGGCCGTCCTTCAATGCCATTTTCATTCCTGCTCCGCCCCCTCTCTTAAAGCGCACTCCGTACAAAGGGCGACGGCGTCCTGGGCCATGGTAATCTTAAGCAAAGGCCGCGCCCAACACTCCCGGCCGCAACGCGGGCAGGTCGTCAATCTCCAATCCGGGCGCCCCAGCGGTATGTTTTCTTTTAACGGCATGCAAGCGTAGCCGCCGCGATCCGTTGCTTTGCGTGGTGTGATCTTAATCTCCATCCCGCTCCTCCTCTCTATAAAAAGTGTGATTCCCGTGAATAAATAGCGTTACCAGGTTTCTGCTGTGCCAGGTGCTTTCTCCCGGCTCCGGTGTCCTCTCGAAGTACAGGGCGCCCTGGCTTTCGTCCCAGTGCTCAATTTGCACAAGTGCAAGGGCCGCCCAGCAGTCCTCGTCTGGCTCCACCCGGTCGTATCTTCCGTTACTGTATGAAGAAAAGGCGTTTTCCTCTGCTATTACTTCCTCAATGGTACCGGGGAACTGCGGCGACCATACTCTGTTAAGTACGGTAAGAATAACAAGCGCTTTTCCTTCGGTGTCCTCGCCCTCTGCTTCGGCCATTGCAATCTTCGCCAATATGTAAGCCTCATCTGCGTCCCAGTCCATGCTTTTTATAAGCGCCGCTTCCGTTGTAGGCTCCGGCGCGGCGGCGACGGTTTCTATTGTCCGCGTCTCCGTTTCCTGCTCCTGGGTCTCCAGCAGCTCTGCTTTTATAGGCTCCGCTTTTATTGCCTCTGTCCTGGATGCCGCAAAGGCAATTATAGAAGCTACAGCCGCGATCAACAGGGCGCCTGCTGCTATGTAAAGGATCCTTCGTTTAATGCGCTGCCTGCGCTTCCTGCGGCGCCGTATGGCGCGTTTTCTCTGTTCTGCGGTCAACTCCTCCACCTCCTTCCAAAACTCCCGCCAGAAGGCGGTAAGCGGTCGCTGTAGTGTCTGTGTACGGAAGCCGGAAGCCTTCTATACTGTTAAGGATCCGGCCGTCCGCTAAAACGTGTTTAATCATCCTCGCCGCCTCCTTCCGCGTCTATTTCCCGCTGTTCTATTTCGTGAAGGAAAAGCGTTAAGGCGTCTACCAGGATTCTCTGCTTCCGCATGACGCGCTCTGGCATCCCTCCGACTTCTCGGTATGCTCTTAAGTCTGCCTCGTGCTTCTGCAGCAGCTCCTCTACGTCGCGGGCGTTGTAGTATTCCGGATCCGGCTCTGGCTCCTGCTCCTGCGACTCCTCGTCATCTTCGCGCTCGTCCCCGGCCTCTGCCGCCTCCTCCTCTGTCTCGGTCTCCTGCGGCTCCTCCGCTGCCGGTTCCGTTTCAAGCTCCGGACGCTCCTCAAGTAACGCGAGTAACTTCGTCGTGAACTTGCCCCAGGTTATCTGTAACGGGAAGCAAAGGCCGCTTATTGAAAGATTTATTTTGTCCGGGTAGCAATTCCACAAAAGTCCGTTCTCGTCTCGGCCGCCCTCGTAGGTCTCGCCGTATTCCTGCTTAAGCATCTTCGTAATAGCTGCGGCCTTGCGCTGCTTTATGGTCTCTTTTTGTCCGGGGTAAAGGCTCTTATAAAATGCGGCGATTAGATCCGGCTCTTTTTCCTTTAGAAGCGCCTGCTTCTCTTTGTCGGTCATGGCCGCCGGTTCCTCCGTAACTTCCCGGAAATCGGCGTCTATGATCTCCGGAGCGCCCTCCTCTGGCTGTTCTGCTTTGATGCACTTGGCCTTTTCCTGTTCTCGAATTTCCTTAAATGCTTTCGCAATCTGAGCCCAGGTAAGCTCTCGCTTGTAATTGATCCGGACGCCTCTCTGGCTTCCTTGCCAGTCCTTCAGTCCGCCGCTGTTTCCGCCTGCGTTGCGATATCGTTGCCGAAGGTCCGCCGCTGCTATTGATTGCCCATCGTCGATCCAGTAATCGTAAAGTTTTTTAATCTCTAACTTTGTAGGCTCCGGACGGCTGGCCTCTGCTTCGCGTTGCTCTTTCCGCGCCTCGGCCTGGGCCTTTTTCTTGGCCTCCTCGTCCTCAGCTTTTGCGACGTCGCAACGGTTAAAGCAAGTTTTATTTTCGCAATTCCGGCAGCAGGGGCTTGGCTCCTTATCGCCTTCCCGGATCGGTGCCAGCTCGTGGTGCAACATCTGGCACTCGTCTTTGTATAAGCTGTAGCCCATGCGCTTCTGCCACTCCTCGTTGTCTATAAGCTCGCAAGGCTGCGGGTTGCCGAGGGTACTTATTACGCATTGGCGCGGTTCCTGCCGTATGCTGCAAGGGTGGCAACAGCTGAAACAATCGTATTTCCCGTCGCCGCATCCCACTATGGTAAGCGAGGAGCCCTCTGGCCGGACCGTTTTATGAAGTCCGAAGAATGAAAGCGGCTCTTTTGCAGCTGCCTTCATGGCCCGTATCTCTCTTACGGTGGTTTCCTGTGTTACCTTCTCCAGCTCCTCGTCTGGAAGGCCCAGCATTTCCTGTAGTTTGCTTACGCCCATTCCGATGTACTTCTCCGCCATGTGCTCGCCTCCGTCAATGGAAAAGCGGGCGTTTATGGCCATAAACCGGCTCGCGCTGGAAGTGCTGAGGCCGTACTCGCCCTTTGCAAACTCCCATATACTTTTGTAGCCGTCCTCAATAAAAAGCGCGTTTTCGCTTATCTGCCGGAGGAAATATCCAACCATAAAGAAGTCCTCGGCCGCGCTGTTTAGATGCTCTGAAATTCCGCTTTTAAGCTCTATGTATTCCATCCGTTATCCTTTCCGGACGCTGCTCGGAACGTCCTATAATAATCTGCTGGCCAGCTCGATCCGCCAAAATCTTAAATAGCTGCCTGTGCCTGGTTTCCTGGACTTTCGTTGAACGAAAGTTTTTCCCCAAAAAAAATGTAAATAAACTCTTTTTCGCTCATCCGCGTAATCTGTGCTATTGCCACCATCTCGGAAAGCTTAAAATCTCCGTCCGGCTTCTCCAGCTTTGTTGTAAGTGTTGCCGGGGAAATTTTCATTTCCTTTGCAAGTAACTTTCTGTTCAAATCGTTGTCGATCAGCTTTTTTTCAAATTCTTTTACGTTTGCGATCATCCTGGTTCCTCCTTCCTGCTTTCGTTCAACGAAAGTTTTACAAGGGATACTATATCAAATGTCAATCGAAAAATCAATAGCCAGACGAAAGTTTTTTGAATTAAATTTGAAAAATTTTGAGGTCAAACGAAAAAAAATCTTGTTTTTCGGCGTAGATATGCTATTATATAACTATCAACGCGGAAGGGAGGTTTTTCTATGGTAAGCGTGAATTATGCCGCAATCGGCAAAAGAATAAAGCAAAAACGGAAGGAAGCCGGGCTAAATCAAAAAGAACTGGCTGCAAAGGTCGGCTTATCTGAGGCCAGCGTTTCAAAATATGAAAACGGCAAAGTAGAAGACGCCACCCATACTATGCTTACCAAATTCGCCGACGCTCTTGGCGTCTCTGTGGCGTGGCTCCTGGGTATGGAAAAGACGGAAGCTCCGGACTCTCCGGCTCCGTTGTCCGTCGAAGAAAAGCAGCTTATAGTTGGCTTCCGTAGCCTAAGCCGGGCCGGAAAGGACTATATACTCCAGACCATGGAAATGGCCGTTACTGCCTATAAGGCGGAGCCGGAAACTCAAAAAAGGGAAGCTTAAAGTATAGGAAGCGCGGAAACATTATTTATCCAAATTGGAAGAAAGGGGATTAGTGTATGGGATTCACTTATCGAAAATCAAAGAATATCGGCGGCGGCACCAGGCTTAATGTCGGAAAGAAAAGCGTAGGCTTAAGCGCCGGAACGAAGGGCGCAAGAATAAGCGTAAATTCGAGGGGCCGGACCGGTGTGAGCCTGGGAATACCTGGCACAAACTTCCGGTATCGGAAAGTTATTACAACGAAGAAAAAGGGAACCGGTTTTCTGGCCGCTATTGTAAATCTTACCTGGTGGCTCTGTGTGGCCAGCGTCTGGCTCTGCTGCATGATCCTTTTGTACTGCTGGAAACTATTTAAGATACTTTGTATCTATGCTTGGAAGGGGGCCACGTTTCTCTTTAATAAGGCGGCCGGTCTTTTTCGGAAAGCTCAAGAAGAATAAAAAAGGAAGCCCGCAGCGCTTATTGGCGTAAGCGTTACGGGCTGGCCAGGTGCCATGTATAAACATTCCGAGCAACTATATTATACATCGCCCTGGCCAAAAACACAAGTTAAAGCAAGGGTATTTTTGCGCCCTTTTTTAGAAGGTGATGTATATGGCAAAAACAAAAACGGCGGCGGCTCCGGCTGCCATGCTGGGCGTTGAGCTCCTGGAAAACGTAACCGATCTGTATATCCGGGTATCTACTACGGAACAGGCCGAAGAAGGCTTTAGCGTGGAAGAACAGGAGGCCCGTCTGCGCTCCTACTGTGGCGCCTACGGCTTAATTATAAACGCGGTGCATACGGATCCGGGCTATTCCGGCGCTACGCTTGACCGGCCTGGTATAAAAAAGGTTATTTCCGACGTTAAGGCTGGGCGCTGTAAAAAAGTAATTGTTTGGAAACTTGACCGGCTCTCAAGGTCTCAAAAGGATACGCTTATTTTACTCGAAGATGTGTTTTTAGAAAATGGCTGTGACTTCGTGTCAATTATGGAAAGCTTCGATACGTCTACGCCCTTCGGCCGGTGTATCGTCGGGATCCTGGCCGCCTTCGCCCAAATGGAACGGGAAAATATAAAGGCCCGGACTATGATGGGGAAGCAAGCGGGCCTTAAAGACGGGAATTATTATAGCGGCCGGACTCCGCTGGGCTATAAGTACGAGCGCCAGGCAAGCGGGAAGCGGGCTCTTATCGTGGATCCGCTTCCTGCTCAAGCTATAAAAGAAATGTACCGGCTTTATAGCTCCGGGCGAAGTATGGCGGAAATAGGAAGCCACATAAGGGAAAAGTACGGGCTTTTCCTCAATCTTGGAAGGACGGAAGCCTGCGGCGCCGTTTCTCGTGTGCTGCAAAATCCGCTATACTGTGGCCGGGTGCGCTATGGCTCCCAGGAATACGAAGGCAAACACGAAGCCCTTGTAACGGCGGAAGAATGGCAGGCGGTAAATAATACTATACAAAGTAACCGGAAGGAATATAATAGGCAATATGTGAAGTCGGACGGCCTTCTTTCTGGAATAATTTTTTGCGGCTGCTGCGGTGCCCGGATGTCTATCTGCAAGATAAGCGGTAAAGGCGGAACTAAAGTAAAAAAATACGTTTGCTATTCTGTAAGCAAGGCCAACGCGGCAATGATAAAGGATCCGAACTGTAGTAACCGGCGCGGCTATTTCCCTATAGTTGAATTGGACGCCCTTGTGCTGGAAGAAATAAAAAAGCTTACTTTGGATCCGGCTGCCCTGGATGCCCTTATTGCTCAAAATAAAACCGAACCGGAACCGGAGCAGGAACTTTTCGCCGACCGTATGGCCGAACTGGAAAAGCAAGCCGCCCGGCTCCTCAACCTTTACCAGACCGGCGTCGTGGAAATGGAAGAAATACAGGAGCGCCTGGGCGCAATCAAGGAAGAACGCGCCAAACTGCAGCGCACTATGGAAGAACTGGAACCGGCAGGCAAAATGTCAAAGGCTGCCGCTACTGAGTGCCTGGATTCCTTTGCTGAAATTGTGGAAAGTGGGGACGGCGAAGCGCTTTATAATCTGGTGCATAGCTTAATAGAAAAGGTCGTTGTATATAAAAGGGATGTCACTATCCACTGGAAATTCTGTTGATTTTCCGGGCTTTTTGCGTAAGTACAAAATAGTTTCTTACTTCTTGAAGCCGCAGTTTCTTGCTATTTCTTCTGTTCATTGCCGCTCATACTACTTTCCTGGTCATTTTTCCATTATAGTATATCATCCCTTTTTTGGCTATGGATAATGCCATTTTTTCGACGCTTTCTCCAACCAAACATACGTTTCAGCAAGGCCTTTTTTCTTTGGTAATATGATTTAGAAAACCGATATTCTTTCTTTAAAAGACTTTTTTTGTTTTTTTTCATTATTAATTCTCTTCTCCCAAACATACATTCATTTTACACCGGAAGTACAAAATTAATCCACCTAAAGTTTTCAGTTGTTCGTTACACTTATTGTGTAATTTATTTATACACATCACATCCGAACTACACCCCTTTCAGTATTTACAAAAAGGAGATATATTATGTCTGATTTTGCAAGCCGCCTCCGCGAACTTCGTTTAAAATATTATTGGAACCAAAGCCAGCTGGCCAGAAGAGCCGGTGTGTCTACCAGCCTTATCAGTTCCTATGAAAAGTCTGAACGATATCCTTCGGTGGACATGCTCATAAAACTGTCCGATATATTTTGTTGTACGACAGATTACCTTCTCGGCCTGGAATATGAAATGAAATTAAGCATCAACGGTCTTTCAGATAAACAACTCCAACTCATCGTTGATTTAATCGCTGAATTAAAAAAAGAACAGATTTCCTCCCTTCCCAAAAAACATTAAAGTGCTATAATAAGGATGTAGCTATGACATTAGGATGGGAGGATTTTTAATGAGTAAAATCGAACAGATTCGCAGCGAAATGGTCGCCGCAATGAAGGCTAAAAATAAGGAACGGAAAGACGCTCTTTCCATGCTTCTCGGCGCCTTAAAAAATAAAGCCATCGACAAGCGCAGCGACTTAACCGAAGCAGAAGAGAATGAGATTGTATTAAAGGAAATCAAACAATTAAAAGAAACTCTGGACTCTGCCCCGGCGAATCGCACCGATATCATTGATCAGTGTAAATTCCGTATTCAGGTTTATGAGGAATTTGCGCCAAAATTCATGACAGAAGAAGAAATCAAAGCAACAATTCAGCAGGTCCTTGATAAACTTGGACTCACGGCGCCAACAGCCAAGGATAAAGGCAAAATCATGAAAGAGCTTATGCCTCTTGTCAAAGGCAAGTCCGACGGAAAAGTTGTAAATGCACTTGTATCCGAATTTTTTCAATAAGATAATATTCATTTAACATAAAGGAGTCCAACATGCGTAAGAAAGATGATATTGTTAAAATATACGATGATATGTTTAATTTAATCGGCGCAGAAAAATGGTCTGTTGTCCATGAACAGGGGCTGCTCCACCAGGTTGTTCACCTCTGGATGTATGGGGATGAACCAAGCGGTCGATGGATGTACTTTATTCAGCGTTCTAAAGACCTTGATATTTTCCCTGGCCTTTACGACCTTCCTGTCAGCGGCCATATTGACCCGGATGAAACTTTTTCCCATGCTGTTGTAACGCTCACCCAAGAGCGTCTCGGCTTAAAACTTCTTCCGGAATATTTAAAACATGTGGGAAATATCCGTCAGATTATCGACAGCGATAACTATCATGACAATGCTTTTTGCCAGATTTACGTTAAATGCCTCAGACTGCCGATACCGGAATTTGAAATCCACGATGCGGAGATGCTTTTTAAAGTAAAATACGACGAATTCTGCCGATGGGTAAACTGTCCAACCGGCGAACTTCCAATTTATACACCAAATGGAGAATTTATTAGAAATTCTGTAGAAGCGGACTGGTGGTGGCCGCGCAAAAACGAATTTACAACGGTTGTTAAACCTTATATTGACAGCCAGAATTAAAAAGGATGAGGTAGCCGTACTTATGATTTTTATCATTTGTGCGATACCTCATCCTTTTTAGTTTTGACTCAAACGATATCCCAGTCCCCAGACCGTTTCAATATACTTCGTATCCGGGTCAACCTTTTTCAGCTTGCTGCGCAGATTGCTGATATGTATCTTCACCGCATTGTCATCTCCGGTATATGGCTGCCTCCAAACCGCTTCATACAAACTGGCTTTCGTATAAATCCGGTTTCGATGGCGCATTAAAAGGCTGAGAATCATATATTCTTTTACCGTCAAATCTAATCCCTTATGATTCATCTCTACCTTTTTAATCGAGCCGCTGCTCATTTTCAATCCCTTATACTGATATAACCGCATGTCGTGGGACCGTTTATAAGCCTCCCGCATATAATAGGCCACTTTCTCTTCCAGTTCTTCCCTGTCCAACGGTAACCCCAACATCGCGTCCAGCGGACTTTCCTGTCCGCCAACAGAAACACCGTTTCCGCCATTCCGCCTGTCTTCCGGCTCCGCTTCCTCCGAGGCCACTTCTTCCGGTTTCATTTCCCTCGGGACCACTTCTTCCGGTTCCGCTTCCTCCGATTCCTGTTCCTTCGGCCAGATTCCCAAAACAGGAACATCCGAAAACTTTCGAACCTGTTCGAAAATCTTCTGAACATTATCATCAAAACAGCCGACAGCCCAGATAATCATGTCAAAGGGATGATTTTTCACCATACACACCAACTCTGCATCCGCTACTGAAACAACCCGGTAACCCATTCCGGCCAGACAGTCTTCAATCCTCACTCCCAACGGTATCGACTGCTCGGCCAATAAAATAGTCGCCATCCTGTCATCAATCCTTTTGCTTGAGTTTGCCCCAATTATAGCACATTAACAAACAAAAGAAAAGCGGCACCAATTTATTACAAATCAGTTCCGCCAATTTATCTTTTGTATTTCATCTTTTTATTTCTCCAGCAATTTTTCTTCCAATTCTGCAATACGCTGCGCCATCTGCTGCCTTACGGCCTCAAATTCTTTCTCTTTCTGCGCTAATGCGGTATTTTTTTCCGTATCCTTCTCCGCCAGCTTCTGCTCCTGCTCCATAATTTCCCTGGCCTGCTCTTCAATTGTCTGCTCCTGTTCTTCGATTGTCTGACCTTGTTCTTCGATTGTCTGACCCTGCTTCTGAAGTTCCTCCTGCATCTCATCAATCATAAGCTTTACCGTATTACGGTCCATTTCCAGCAATTCTTTCGAAAACAACTGCATCACTTCCTCCACATTCCGGCAAAGCTCATAAATATC
>JAETPP010000182.1 GCA_021771115.1 Bacillota bacterium
CGAATAGGTTCACCTGCTTTCGGTTCGGTCTCGTCAACTCTACCTTAGCACGGTTTCTTCCTATTCGCTACCTTTTTTTATCCTCTCTTGTCACATATCATTGTAACACCTACATCGGCAGGATTTCCCCAGAATTTTCCTTCTTTTCCGCCGTTTCCCCGTGAAAAAAGCGGTATACGCGAAGGGCGGCGGGCTTTGTCATGCCCGGCGCTTCCTCCAGCTCCTTCAGATCCGCCTCACTGACGGCGGCAACGGTTTTGAAATATTTCATCAGCGCCTTCGCCCTGGTCTCCCCGATCCCTTCAATGGAGGTGAGCGTGGAGGAAATGGAGGATTTTTTGCGCTGCTGCCGGTGATAGCCGATGGCAAAGCGGTGCACCTCGTCCTGAATGGAGGAAATCAGCGTAAAGGCCCGCCGGGTGGTGCTGATGGCGATCTCCCCGCCGGTCTGCGCGATGGCCCGGGTACGGTGCTTATCGTCCTTCACCATGCCGAAGAGCGGCACCTGGATCCCCATTTCGTCCAGCACGGGCTGGACCGCCGCCACATGGCCCTTGCCGCCATCCAGCAGGATCAGGTCCGGCAGGCGGCCAAAGCCCTCCGTATCTCCCTGTGCCTGATGCGCCTGATATTCCTCAAAGCGCCGCCGGATCACTTCCCGCATGGAGCCGTAATCATCCTGGCCGGACACGGTTTTGATCTTGAATTTTCGGTAGGCGGATTTTAAGGGGCGTCCGTTTTCAAACACCACCATGCCCGCCACGTTATCCGCGCCCTGCTGGTTTGAAATATCGTAGGACTCGATATAGGCAGGGGCTTTTTCCAGCCCCAACAGCCTGCGCAGCTCGTCCAGGGCGGAAGCGTCCCGGCCGGAGGTGC
Organism: Bacillota bacterium; assembly: GCA_021771115.1. Classification (GTDB taxonomy): domain Bacteria; phylum Bacillota; class Clostridia; order Oscillospirales; family Acutalibacteraceae; genus Acutalibacter. Next base: position 880 of record JAETPP010000182.1, read on the forward strand.
CTGTGTGCCGGGCAATGCTTTCCGCGGCGTTGCTGCGGCACATCTGTACCAGCTGGTGCTGCTCGCCCCGCTGGGGAACGGTGATTTTCACCGATTTTCCCCGCTTTTCCGAAAGCCAGCGCGCGATCAGCTCTTCGTCCTCCACCGGGCCGTCCATGGTGACGACCGGCGGGATCCTGTCCCGAATGGCATAATACTGGCGCAGAAATTCGGACCGCGCTTCAGGGTCCGGCTGACAGCCCTCTGTGAGAAAGCTTTCCCGGTCGCTGAGCTTTCCCCCGGTAAAGCGAAACACCTCAAAGGCCGTGTGGGTCTCTCCCTGGGCCAGGGCGAACACATCCTGCTCCTTTACGCGGCTTGCCACCACCTTCTGCCGCTCCTTCATTTTATTGATGGCGGCGATCCTGTCCCGCAGCCGGGCGGCCAGCTCGAATTCCATGTTCTGAGCGGCCTCTTCCATTTTGGCGGTCAGCGCTTTTACCGAGGTGGTGCTGCCGCCCTTGATAAAGTCCAGCGCCTCCTGAAAGGCTTCGTTGTATTCCTGCTCGCTCACCTTTCCACGGCAGGGAGCGCAGCACTGCTTGATATAGTAATTGAGGCAGGGCCTGCCCTTGCCGAAATCCTGGGGAAACTTCCGGCCGCAGGAGGGAAGCTTAAAGATCTTCTGGGCGGAGTCGATGGTTTGCCGGATGGACCAAAAGCTCATATAGGGGCCGATATACTTGGCCCCGTCGTTTTCGACCTTCTTGACCTCGCTGATCCGGGGCCAGGGGCCGCCGCTGATCCGGATATAGCTGTAGCCCTTGTCGTCCTTCAGGAGGATATTGTACTTGGGCTGGTTCTGCTTAATGAGGCTGCTTTCCAGCACCAGCGCTTCAAACTCGCTGTCCGTGATGATGTACTCAAACCAATCCACATTGGAAACCATGCGCCTAACCTTTTCCTCATGGTTCTTCTCTGAGCCGAAATACTGGCTCACCCGGTTCTTCAGCGCCTTTGCCTTGCCGATATAGATGATTTCCCCGGCCTTGTTGTGCATCAAATACACGCCGGGAAGCAGCGGCAGCTTCATAGCCTTTTGCCGCAGCTCCCGCTTTTTTTCTTCCTGCTCTGTCACAGCCGCTCTCCCCTTTCTATAACAACAAGCCCGGCGAAGCATACTCGCCGGGCTCAGAAAGCACACTGGAAAAGCTTTCTTCCTTTTATAAGGCGCGCACGCCCTGGAGCCTTTCCCCAAAAAGGAAAGAGGAACCTTGCGGTTCCTTCTCAAGCGATTCTTTCCTTCAAAACGCCAAACAGGCTTAGCTTGGCTGGCCGGCGCACAACGCGCCGCCTGTCTTTACTCAGCGAAACCGGAATTGACCAGATCCACCAGAGAATCCACTGCCTGCTGCTCATCGGAGCCATCGGCAATGATACGGATGGTCACGCCGCCGACAATTCCCAGAGACAATACGCCCAGCAAGCTTTTGGCATTTACCCTTCTTTCTTCCTTCTCTACCCAGATAGAGGACTTGAACTCATTCGCCTTCTGAATAAAAAAAGTAGCGGGACGGGCATGAAGACCTACCTGATTCTGAACCAGAACTTCCTTTGCGCACATGCAGATTCACTCTCCTACACAATTTGAAAACTCAGTTTAAAAGACTGCTCTGAAAAAACAGTCTAACGAACGAAAAGCAACCAGAAATTGATACAATTATAGCATATATTTTGCCATCGTCAACACAGTTTCCAGATTTTTGGATTCCTGAACAGACCCCAAAAAATTTCGAGCCGTCGCTTTGTGCAACTTGCTTACTATGTTGAAAACTTTTTGCTCACTTTGTTGCCCCGCAGCGGGAGGCAGCGCCATATCCAGTAGGAAAGCCATTTCCTTCCACAAAACAGCTTCGGCTGCTTTCCCCAAGATTATACAGGTCTTCTTCCCTTCAGGAAAGTTTTTCTTTTTTCCTGAAGAAGCTTTCTGTCCTCAGGAGAAAGCTCCGCTTTCTCAAAAAGATCCGGCCGGTTTTTCGCCGTGATCTCCAAGGATTTCCCACGCCGCCAGCGCCTGATATTTTCATGGTGACCGCTGAGCAGCACCCCGGGCACCTCTCTGCCCCGCCACACCTCCGGGCGGGTATACTGGGGATATTCCAAAAGCCCGGAAAAATGGCTTTCCTCTGTAAAACACTCCTGATCGGAAAGCACGCCGGGCAGCATTCTGCTGACGGCATCCGTCAAAATCATGGCGGGCAGCTCGCCTCCGGTGAGCACATAGTCTCCAATGGAGATCTCCTCTGCCCCGTATTCCTCCAAAAGCCGTTCATCCACACCCTCGTAATGTCCGCAGAGGATCAGAAGGCTTTCCATGCCGGCCAACCGCCTGGCGTCTGCCTGAGACAGCACCCTTCCTCTGGGGGACATATAAAGTATATGCGGGCGTTTTCCCAAATGTTCTGTGAGGGCGTCGATCCCCCTGGCAAAGGGCTCGGCTGTAAGCAGCATGCCCTTGCCGCCGCCGAACACCGTATCGTCCACCCGGCGGTTCCTTTCATCCGGGGAGAAATCCCGCAGCTGGTGACAGCAGATCTGCAAAAGTCCTTTTTTCCTGGCCCTGCCCACAATGCTGGTTCCCAGCACCGGCGGGAACAGCTCCGGAAACAGGGAAAAAATATCGATCCTCATTCAGGCCTCCACCCCTTCTTCGTCAAAAATACCGGGAATGGGCAGCAGCTCTATCACGCCCTCCTCCGGGGCGATCCGCCGGATCATGTGGGAAACTGCGGGAAACAGATACTCCTTTCCCTCTTCGTCCACAATGCGGTACACATCATTGGCTACGGTGGGAATGATCTCCTGCAGCGTGCCGTATTTTTTCCCGGTCCTGCCGTCCACCGCGATTAGGCCCAGCAGGTCCTGGAGAAACCAGGTCCCCTCCTGCAGTTTGGCGTCCTTCCGGCAGAGGTATAGGACCCTTCCCCGAAGAGCGTCCGCCTTTTCCATGGAATCCACACCCCGAAGAGTCAAGAGAAGCCTGCCCTGGTG
>JAETPP010000183.1 GCA_021771115.1 Bacillota bacterium
TGCGGCGGAGCCGTATATGAGGGCAAAAAAGGCTTCTTTTGTGATAACCGGGACTGTTCCTTTGCGCTGTGGAAAGACAATAAATTCTTTTCCGGAAAGAAAAAATCCATAACAAAATCCGTGGCGGCGGCCCTTCTGAAAGAGGGCCGCATTTCTATGTCCGGGCTTTACAGCGAAAAGACGGGAAAGACCTATGACGCGGTGGTGCTGCTGGATGATACAGGCGGAAAATATGTGAATTTCAAGCTGGATTTTCCGGCTAAGAAAGGCAGGAGGAAATGACCGGGCAGCCCTCACGGGAATTAACCAGGCAGGAACGGGCAAGGGTCCGAAGGCTGGTAACAGACCTGTGCGCCAACCATGACAATCAGGATAGGCTCTGCCTCCCCTTAGACTGCCCCTGTTATATGCTGCAAAAATGGTGGACCGGCTCTTTCTGCCGGTACTTTCGGGAGGCGGTACTGCCGGTGGACCCGGCGCTGGAATCTGCCATTACCGGCGAGGACACTTCCCTGAAACAAAAAATCTGTCCGGTCTGCGGCAAGGCATATCTTCCTACCACCAGCCAGGCGTATTGTTCGGATTCCTGCCGCGCCTTTGCCAGACGGAAATCCGAGCGGGAACGCAAGCGCCGGAGCAGAAAAAATTAAGGCTAATATGTCCGCAACTTTACCCCAAAATGGCTTGCTTTTCAAGGCTTTGGGAACCCGGTTTGAAGGGCGGCTGTATTAGAATACTCTGACGCCCCAAAACGGGTATAAGTTGCGGACAAATCAATGGACGGGAGGGATGCGGATAGAAAAGACAGCGATTACAAAAGAACTCATGCGGATTGATACCAGGAGGCAGATGATCGATATGCAGCAGATTGATAACCGGCGCTTTATGTATAACCCGAAAACCGGCATATTGGTTTTAGGTTATCAGTATGCAGCTACAAGTACAATGGTTTCCAGCCATGCCAACGAACTGGCCGACGCCGGGATCACAAAAGGCTATGACGATTTTGTCCGGGGCTGGATCGGCACTGGCGGGGGCTACCCCAAAGGAGTGATCCACTTTGCCCCCTGTGTAGATAAGAGAAATATCACGCTGTTTGACCGGGCTTTTGACACACTGAAAATGTTTCAGGAAAACGGCGCACTGGCGGGCACGGTGGTCCGTGGCTTCGGGGAAAGCTGGGAGCAGCCGTTATCCGATATTTTTACGGATATGCGGGAACCGGAGCAGAAACCCTCTGTCCGCAGGCAGCTAAAGAAACAGCCGGAGGCAAAAGCCACCCGGCAGAAAACCAATCATCAACAGAAACGATAGGAGGCGATTTTTTGAATATCAATACGATCACAACCGATGACCTGCGGCGCATGGAAGGCAAAGACGGCCTGATCCTGCAGGGCTGCGGCGGGGATTTGAAGGAATGGGTGGACGGGATCAATGAGATGTTCACCGAGGCAGGAATTTTGAAGGACGGCAGTAAATTTGAGAATGTTTCCACTTTCCAGTATGGAGAGCTTACCTGTCTGCTCTACCCTTTCGAGGATGTAAAGCTGGACATTGGGAAACTTGCCATGTGGCGATTGCAGACCCATGATACTTTCGGCGGCACATGGCTGTCCGATTTTGTACCGAACCGTCTGGGCGGTTTTATCGGGGAGCCTTCGCCGGAGCCGGAAAAACCGGATTGTGCGCTGATCGGCCAGGATGGCAATATCTTCAATCTGGTAGGCATTGCGGCTCGTACCCTGCGGGAGCATGACCTGAAGGACCAGGCAAAGGAAATGAAGGACCGGGTGTTTGCTTGCGGCAGTTACGGGGAGGCGCTTTGTATCATTGGGGAGTATGTCAATATCACGGATTCCGAAGCGGAGCCGGAGTACAGGCCTTCTCTCCGGCAGCAGATAAAAGACGCAAAGCAGACGGAGACGCCCCAAAAGCAGAAACCATCAAAACAGCAGGAACGATAAGGAGGATCAGAATGGGAAAAGAAACAACCTACGGCGTATGGGCGGTGCGCAGCGGCGCTTCCATCTTCGGCCATGCCGAGGCGTGGTGCAAGGAAGATGGAAAGCCTTTGGAATTTGACTCCCGCGAGGCTGCGGAGGCTTACGCCAGGGAAATGAACAGCAAAACCTCCACCAATGTCCATTATTACGCACAGGAGAAAGAACCGGAGCCGGGCGCCGTCAAAAAGACTTCCGCGCAGGCACAGCCGGATTTGGATGCCCGCGCCCATGACGAAGTGATGCCGAGAAATGACGCGGCAGAAAAGCAGAATGAGATTCCCGGCAGACAGGTCATGCCGGAGGCGGACCCGCTGGTGGAAATCCGCTCTGCGGTCCACAGTAACTATGTGGGCATGGTTGCCATGCTGGGTGCGGACAACCGGGTGTACCTGGGGCGTGAGGAACGCTGCCACTATCAGGATATGCAGGCATCTTATTATGACAATCAGGACGGCTCCCTGTGCTTTGTCTGCGACCAGCCGGATATGTACTATTTTCTCTATGGTGAGGGCTGGGCGCATACCCAGGCGGAAATGCTGGAGCGCGGCCTTTCCCTGCGCCAGTATGAGGAATTTGCAAGGCTTCGGGACGGCGTGCTCTCACAGTTCACACCAAGCCGTGAAATCCTGTTCGCCGGGCAGCCCTTCCAGCCGCCGGAGAGCTATCTGCGTAATGCGGAACTCTACGAGGAAGGACAGACCGGAAACTATAATATGCTGGATGGCCGGCTGAATAATGAGCCGCCGGAACGCCCTGACTTAACGGACGGCCAGACCTATGAGGAAATCCGGGAGCTTGCACCGGAGACTTTGCCGGAGGAAAAACCTTCCCTGATGGAGCGGCTGAAAGCGGAACGCCCGGAGCATGAGGCGAAACAGGCAGCGCCGCCTGTGCCGGAAAGGGAACGCTGATGGGCGCGGTAAAATTTGAGGGCGTGGATGTGCTGGACTTTTTAGGGAAGGTTGTAGAGCTGCACACGCAGCATTATAAGGACGATTTTGATATTGACAAGGAACTGATACAAAATCTTGCGGCTTGCAGAAATGGAGAAAATGAACAGCTTTTATGGATGTCCAGGACCTGCGGCACTTACTGTTTATGGGAAAGGGATGTTTACCTGCAGGACAGCCACGAAAATAAGGTGTGGCGGTTTTACCATGAGCAGACGAAAGATTCTATCCTGGCGTATGCAATCCAACTGGACGGCATACAGGACGGGAAAGTCACCGGCTGTATCTGGCCTCTCGATTATCACGCCCATGTGGAACGGGTCAAGCTGCTGTCCTGTGCGATTGAAAAAGTATCGGTATTGTTCCAGGATGGTACACAGGCGGTATTCCCCTATGATTCCTATATACAGCAGATTAACATGTTTAAGGCAGAGCATGGAACTTCCAAATGTGTGACCTGGCTGCCGGAAAGTGAGCGGGAATTACAAACAATCCTGCGGCGGGAGCACGTTAAGCGGGATTACCATGCAAAGCCCGGTGATATTCAGGAATATATGGATAGCCTGAAAAAGAGCACACTGCGGGGGAAACTGAAAGAGGTGCAGGCGGTAGCCGCTTTCACCCGGAAACCGCCTTCCCATAAAAAGGAGCCTGAACGATGAAGGCCGGGCATAACAAAAAATCCGTCCGTGTCGAATTTGTCATGTCCGAACCGGAGGCCGAACTGGTAAAAGAACGCATGGCGGAACTTGGCATTACCAACCTCTCCGCATATCTGCGCAAGATGGCGGTGGACGGTTATATCATCCATCTGGATATGAGCGACATTCAGGAAATGATACGGCTCCTTCGCATTTGCTCCAATAACCTGAACCAGTACACCCGGCGTGCCAATGAGACCGGCAGTATTTACGCTGCCGACGTGGACGATCTGCGCAC
>JAETPP010000184.1 GCA_021771115.1 Bacillota bacterium
TCTGAAATACGGAAAGAACCAGAAGCGGGAGGACATAAAGAGCCACCATTACATTATCAGCTTTGACCCCCGTGACGCACCCGACAACGGCTTGACGGTTGACCGGGCGCAAGCGTTGGGCGAGCAGTTTTGTAAAGAACATTTTCCCGGACACCAAGCCCTTGTCTGTACCCACCCGGACGGGCATAACCACAGCGGCAACATTCATGTGCATATCGTCATAAACAGCTTGCGGATTGCGGAAGTGCCGCTGCTTCCCTACATGGAAAGACCAGCCGACACAAGGGAGGGCTGCAAGCACCGCTGTACGGACGCAGCTATGGAATATTTCAAAGCGGAAGTCATGGAGATGTGCCACCGGGAAAACCTCTATCAGATTGACTTGCTGAACGGGAGCAAGAATCGCATTACCGAGCGTGAGTATTGGGCGAAGCGGAAAGGACAAGCCGCACTGGATAAAGAGAACGCTTCCCAAGCCGCCGCAGGAGAGCCGACCAAGCAGACTAAGTTTGAAACCGACAAGGAGAAGCTACGGCAGACCATACGGAAAGCCCTTGCCGCCGCTGCCACCTTTGACGACTTTTCCTCTCTGCTGCTCCGGGAGGGTGTGACCGTCAAGGAGAGCCGGGGAAGATTGTCATATCTCACGCCGGACAGGACGAAGCCCATCACCGCCCGGAAACTGGGTGATGATTTTGACCGAGCCGCCATACTGGAAACACTCACCATAAACGCACAGAACGCCGCCAGAGCCGCCGAAACGCCCACACCCAAACAGGAATACCCCCGGAGCATAAAAGACCGCTTACAGCGTAACAAAGCCGCCATAAACGCCCCGAAACAAGACGGCGTACAGCGCATGGTAGACATAGCCGCCAAGAAAGCCGAGGGCAAGGGGAAAGGCTACGAGAAATGGGCGACCTTGCACAACTTGAAGCAAATGGCGGCGACCATGAGCATTTACGAGGAATCCGGCTTTTCTTCCCCGGAAGAACTGGAAGCCGCCCTTGCCGCCGCCAGTACCGAACTGCATGAAACAACCGGGAAACTGAAAGCCGTGGAAAGCACTTTGCGGGAGAAAAAGGACTTGCAGAAACAGCTATTGGCGTACATCAAGACCAAGCCAGCCCGTGACGGGCTGAAAGCACAGAAAACAGAGAAAGCCCGCAAGAGCTACCGGGAGCAGCACGAAAGCGAGTTTATCATTTCCGAATCTGCCGCCCGGTATTTCAAGGCACAGGGAATCCAAAAGCTGCCAGCTTCCAAGACCTTACAAGCGGAGATTGAGCAGCTTACCAAAGAGAAAAACGCCCTTTACAACGAGTACCGGGAGAAGAAAGAGAACGTCCGGGAATTGCAGACCGTAAAAGGCAACATAGACCAAATCTTGCGCCGTGAGCCGGAACGGGGAAAGGGGCGGGAGAATGAACGGTAAACACCCCTACATGGACTACCGCCAGTACCGGGCGGCGTGCCGGCTTGTGCATGAGTGCTGCAACTACGATAACGGCAACTGTATCTTGCTGGATAACGGCGAGCCTTGCGTATGTGTGCAGAGTATCAGCTATTCGCTTCTCTGCCGCTGGTTCATTGCCGCCGTGCTGCCGCTGGACGGGAAGCTGGAAGCCGCCCTTTTGCACCGGGCAGACAGAAAACGCTGTACCGAGTGCGGCGGGTATTTTCTCCCCAAGTCAAACCGTGGGAAATACTGCCCGGACTGCACCGTAAAAGTGCGCCGCCGGAAAGAATCGGAGCGTCAGCGGAAAAGATACCGCCTTTCTACGCATTTAGGCTATGAAAGAAGCCCGTAAACCAAGGCTTTTTTGACCGCCCTCAACGGGTAGACGGTATTTATATCCTTTACCCATGAAAAAGGCGTCCTAAAGCGTGACAGAAGCCCCAAAACAGACCAAAGGAGGAACGAATGGCAGACAACCGCAAATATTACTACCTAAAGCTGAAAGAGAACTATTTTGACGAGGACGCTATCGTGCTGCTGGAAAGTATGCAGGACGGCGTACTCTACTCAAACATTCTCTTGAAGCTGTACCTAAAATCACTGAAAAACGGGGGAAAGCTCCAGCTTGACGAGAATATCCCCTACACCGCACAGATGATAGCCACAATCACCCGCCAGCAAGTCGGCACAGTGGAAAGAGCCTTGCAGATTTTTATGAAACTGGGGCTTGTAGAACCCTTGCAGAACGGGGCTTTGTACATGAGCAACATAGAGCTTTTAATCGGTCAGTCCTCTACCGAGGGGGAGCGCAAACGCCGCGCAAGGCGGGCTTTGCAGGAACAGGCAGCACTCCCGGAAGCCGTGGCGGACAAATGTCCACCATATGCCGCGGACATTTGTCCACCAGAGAGAGAGTTAGAGATAGAGAAAGAGATAGATATAGAGTTAGAGATAAAGAGAGAGGGAGAGGGAGAAATAAAACCCGGACAGACCACCCGCGCCCCTTTTGGCAGATATAAAAACGTATTCCTGTCAGAAAAGGAGCTTGCAGAACTGCAAACGGAGCTTCCCAGCAAATGGGAATATTACATTGACCGCTTATCCGGCTATATCGCTTCCAGCGGGAAGAAATACAAGAACCATGCCGCCACTATCCGGCGCTGGGCGGCTGATGATGAAGCAAAGAAAGCACCAAAGCAGAAGATACCCGATTATTCCTACCGGGAGGGCGAGAGCCTTTGACAACAGAGATAGAACGCCCCGTAAACAGGGCGTGCCAAAAGACCATTAACAGGAGGATTTTATTTTATGAGCGAGTATGACTATGACAATGCCATTTTCCGGCTTGCCACGGCACAGGAAGCCGAGCCGGAGGACTACACCGGGGAGGACGGGCTTTTATACTGCGGGAAATGCCGCCAGCCCAAAGAAGCCTATTTTGCGGAGGGAAAGACGCTTTTCGGACGTGACCGACACCCCAAAGAATGTGACTGCAAACGGGCAGACCGGGAAAAGCGGGAAGCCGCCGACCGGGAACAGAAGCACCGGGAGGAAGTCGGACGGCTGAAAAGAATGGGCTTTACCAACCCGGCTATGCAGGAATGGACGTTTGAAAACGACAACGGCAAATGCCCCCAAATGGATAAAGCGCACTTCTATGTGGCGCATTGGGAGGATATGGAAGCGGAGAATATCGGCTACCTTTTATGGGGGAAAGTCGGCGCGGGAAAAAGCTATTTTGCCGGGTGTATCGCCAATGCCCTTATGGAGCGTGAGATTTCCGTGTGCATGACAAACTTTGCCCTTATCCTCAACGACCTTGCCGCCAGCTACAAGGACAGGAACGAATACATAGACCGCCTTTGCCGCTTCCCCCTGCTTATCCTTGACGATTTCGGCATGGAGCGCGGCACGGAATACGGGCTTGAACAGGTTTACAACGTGGTTGACAGCCGATACCGCAGCAATAAGCCGCTGATCGTGACGACAAACCTCACGCTGGAAGAATTGCAGAACCCGGAGGACACGCCCCACGCCCGGATTTATGACCGCCTGCTTGAAATGTGTTCCCCCGTCTGCTTTACCGGGGAGAATTTCAGAAAAGCCACGGCGCAGGAGAAAATGGAACGGCTGAAAACGCTGATGAATGGAAAGGAGAGCCTATGACCGACACCCCAAACAGGAACACCGCCGCTACTGCCCGCCGTCCGGACTGCGTGACCGAGGTACGCCGGGGGAACACCGTGCTTGTCGTTTCCGGCTACTTCAAACAGGACGCTACCGCCACCGCCGCCGACAAAATGATGAAAGTGCTGGAAGCGGAAGCTGCCGCAGGAGGAACAGCCTCCCATGCCATATAGTGCGACAAACCTTAATAAAAAAATGTGATATTTTTCGACATAA
>JAETPP010000185.1 GCA_021771115.1 Bacillota bacterium
ATAAACGCGGAAAAGCTGAGAACCGCCATCACGGCCCGAAAAGGGTAGCGCTTCGGCTTTGCGTTTTTCTCCAGCTCCTGCTGGGGAAGCTCCACAATATTCGGCGCTTTCCTGGGTTCCCGCTTCGGCGCTCTGGCAGGGGCCGTATTATCGTAACGGGCTTCAAACAAGGAAAAATCATATGCTTCTGAACGGCTCGCCATGGCGCTCTCCCTCTTTCCTGAAAAATTCTCTCTATTTACCTGTCTCCCGGAGGAACGGCCCGGCGCTACCCGGCTGCCTCAGCTGATTGCCGAAGCCCGCTCCTCCGGAAAACTGAATCATTTCGGTTGTTTCTTTTCTATCACCCGGAGCCGTGCGCTTCTGGCCCTGGGATTTTCCTCCACCTCACGCTGGGAGGGGGTAAGGCCTCTTTTGTAGACCAACTCTCCCTGAGGCTTTCTGCCGCAGACGCACACCGGGAAATCCTTGGGACAAATACAGCCCCGGCACCAGTCGGCCATCTGCTGCTTGACGATCCGGTCCTCCAGAGAGTGGAAGGTGATCACCGAAAACCGCCCGCCGGGCTTTAAAATGGAAAATCCCGCCAGCAGCCCTTCCTGAAGCCTGTCCAGCTCGCCGTTGACGGCGATCCGCAGGGCCTGAAAGGTTTTTCGTGCCGGATGCCCCTGCTCTCTCCGCACCGCGGCGGGAACGGAGGCCTTTATAATTTCGGCAAGCTGGCCGGTGGTTTCAATGGGAGCCTGCTCCCTGGCCCGGCAAATGCCGCTTGCGATCCTGTTTGCGTTTTTATCTTCGCCGTAGCGGAAGATGATAGCTGCCAGCTCCTGCTGGGAAAGGCTGTTTACCAGCTCTCCGGCGGTGGCGCCCGCCTGGCTCATCCGCATATCCAGCGGCGCGTCGTGATGATAGGAAAAGCCCCGCTCCGGTGTGTCCAGCTGATAGGAGGATACGCCGATATCCAGCAAAATGCCGTCCACGGCTTCGATGCCGTGTTCCTTTGCCAGCGCATCCATCCGGCAGAAATTTCCCTGGGCGATGATGGAATTGGGATAGGGCTTCAGCCGCTCTCCCGCCGCCCGAATGGCGTCGGGGTCCTGATCGATGGAAAGCAGCTTTCCGGTGGTGAGGCGCTTTAAGATCGCTTCCGAATGGCCGCCGCCTCCCATGGTGCCATCGATGTACACTCCATCGGGCCGAAGCTTCAGGGAATCCAGGGTCTCTTCAAAAAGGACCGGCGTGTGCTGAAACTCCATGGCTTAGAACTCCAGGAAGCTCATGGAGGCCTCCACCGCTTCATCGGTCTGGCTGTCGTTGTAGGCGTTCCAGCGGGCGGTATCCCATATTTCCGCTCTGGTCGCCGCGCCGATCACGGTCACATCCTTTTCCAGCCCCGCGTGATCCCGCAGGTTCTGAGGGATCAGAATGCGGCCCTGCTTGTCGGGCTCTACCTCCGCGGCCCCGGAAAAGAAGTAGCGCTGAATTGCTTTTCCCTGGGCCATAGGGATGGCGGAAACCTTCTCCACCAGGCGCTCCCACTGCTGGCTGGAAAGCACGAAAAGGCAGCCGTCCAGACCCTTGCTGACATAAAACTTGTCACCAAGGTCCTCACGGAACTTGGAAGGGACCGTGACCCGGCCCTTCAGATCCATATTATGTTGATATTCGCCCATCAACATAACGCGCTTGTCCTTTTCTCTCTGAAAGTTCAGCCGGAGAAGGGGAAGTTTTGGGAATGGACCACTTTTTCAGTCCACTTCCACCACTTTTGAACCACTATGTGGAACTTTCACCCACTTTCCACCACCTGACAGCATTATTATAGCCCACACCTCTTCCAAAAGCAACTGTAAAAAACAGGAAGAAAATCGGCGGAAAGCCGCATAGAATCTATGTTCGATACCATTTCGAGGGGAACAAAAATTCCCCTCACAATATCTTGTGAGGGGAAAACCTTCGTTCGTTTTAAGTTTGTGGTATTTTACCAAAATATATGTATTATATTTGTGAATTCCGCTGAGAAGCTTTGATATTTTGTCTTGTTTTTCGCAGCTCTGCGAGGCTTTCCGACAAGGACTCGTCTGTTCTGCGCATCAGATCCTCTACATAGTCGTTGCTGGCCTTCCGCATTTCCTTAAACTTTGCCTGGGCCTGGGCCAGCAGCTCATTGGCCTTGGCCTGGGCCTGGCGCACGATCTCATCCTGCTCAATGAGGGCGTCCGCCTTTTCCTGAGCTACCCGCAGGATAGAATCGGCTTCCCGGTGAGCGTCCTCGATGATCTGGGTACGGTCTGCCACAATAGCCTTCGCCTTGCGCACCTCGGTGGGGATCTCTTCCTTGATCTCGTCCAGGATCTGGCGTACCTCTTCCCCGTCTACAAACACCTTTCCGGCAGAAAGAGGCATTTTCCAACCCTTCTCCAGCACATCGTACATTTCCTCGATAAGGTCTTCAATGGTAGACTGATTGTTGCTCATACTAAAAACCCGTTCCTTTCTTTCGCCCGATCTCAGCTGGCCAGACGGCGATTTCCTAAATAAAATTTCGGCAAAGCCCCATTTTCCGCGGATGCAGTGTTCAGGGGGTTCTGCACAGCCGTTCCCTGATGGTCTGCAGGATGCACTGCGGCACAAAATGGGAAATATCCCCGCCAAAGCCGGCTACCTGCTTTACCATGCTGGAGCTCAGGAACATGTTTTCCGCACTGGTGGCCAAAAACATGGTTTCAAGCTCCGGGTTCAGCTTTTTATTGGTCAGGGCCTGCTGGAATTCGTATTCAAAATCCGACATGGCCCGAAGTCCCTTGATGATGGTCATGGCGCCTTTTTCTCTGGCGTAATCCGCCAAAAGGCCCGTGACCTTGTCGATCTCCACATTCTCGAGATGCTCTTCCTCACACACCCTGTGCAGCAGCTCCATCCGCTCTTCCACGGAAAAGCTGGCTGTTTTGCTGGGATTTACCGGCACCGCCACGATGATCCGATCAAAAATGCGGCTGGCCCGGCTGATGATATCGAGATGACCCAAGGTGACCGGATCAAAGCTGCCGGGACAAACTGCTATTCTCATACCGGGTCTCTCCCTTCCTTTTCGCCCTTTTCCTCCCTGCGGTACGCTGTAAGCAGGATCTTTCCATAGCGGTACTCCTTGCTTTTGCAAAACTCCCCCGCCCGCAAAGGCAGCTCCTCTTCCCGAGGATGTTCACAGAAAATGACCCCATCGGGAGCCATACGCTCCGCTGTAAGCGGCAAAGCCCGCTGCAAAAGGCCCGTTTGATAGGGGGGATCCAGAAAAGCGATATCAAAGCTGCCGCGCTCGCTTCGCAGGAAGGCGGCAAAATCTCCGTGCACGATCCGGCACTGCTGTGAAAAACCGGCGGCGGCCGCATTCTTTTCCACCACCCGGACGGAAGCCTGAAGGGCATCGACAAACACAGCCTCGGCGGCCCCGCGGCTCAAAGCCTCCAGCCCGATCTGGCCGGAGCCCGCGAACAGATCCAGAAACCGCTTTCCCGGAAGGGAAAACTGCAGAATATCGAACAAGGCCTCTTTCACCCGATCTGTGGTGGGGCGCACCTGCATCCCCTCCAGAGCGATCAGCTTTTTCCCGCGCTTTGAGCCTGAGATGATGCGCATAACACGAAACGCCCTTTCTCCGCCTGGCAAACCCTATTGAGTTATTTAAATACTATTATCCCATTATTCCGCCCATCTGTCAACCATTCGGCAGGATTTCCCCAGAATTTTCTGTAGGTTTGTCAATGATATGTTACAAAAAAGAGAAGGAGTCTAAAGCCAGTTTAGGAGAGAGCCAGTTGAGAGGCCGGATAGGGAAGTTATTGTACTGCCTTTGCCTCACA
>JAETPP010000006.1 GCA_021771115.1 Bacillota bacterium
CGGAGTGGCAAGGGGCGCTAAGGACGGCAAGTATGAGACGATCATCGTGCTGGAAAGAACGGAAGCGCAGTCCGCGTCATATCCGGGAGCACAGTCTTTACTGAACTGAAACAGATAAAGCTGCCCGAATTTCAGGTGGACATAGTAGGTGAAACCCGCAAAATCTCCCTCTGTTACAGTAAAACGGCAGAAGCTTGTTTGCGTTTTTCCGTACTCTTGTATCTCCACCGGGCCGATTCCCTCCAGGTCGCCCAGAACCTGGTCCTTCAAAAAAGTATCGTCTAAAAAGGTAAGGCCCCGTTCGGGAAGATCCCCGTTTTTTTCCTTCAGCTTGTCCATAAAATCCATGCTTCCGTATTGGAAAAAGGCCGCCGGGTTTTCCCTGTGAACATATTTTACATGGGCCCACTCCGTGTCTTCGGAAGCCCCGGCCTCTTCCCAGGAATTCGGAACTTCAAAGGTTGTACTGTCTTCGGCGTCGTAGTAGAGGAACGGATATTTATCCAAATCGAAGGAGTCAGGGCCGGAAGCCGGCTCCGGTGTGGAAGAAACGGGAGCGGAATCTTTGGCATAGAAATGAACGCTGTCTATTAAGTCGTCCATAAGCTGCTGGTCTGCCGGTGTATTGGGATTATCATTTCGGGACAATTTGAACCGCAGGTATCCGCCTTCTTCGGGAAAGCAGTATTCCCAAGAGTAGGTCAAAAGGTCTTCGTCCCGATAAAGTATATTGTATTTCACAAAACTTCCCTGGGGATGTTCGTACAAGGAGGGATCTTCCAGCAGGGTGAAAGTATCAGAACCATCGTATAGCTCTGCAATAAAATCGCAAAACTGCTGACCGCTGAGCGCACTGGTATCCAGATACGAAACGTCGAAAAAATTGATCGCAATGCTGTATTCATTTTGAGGAAACAAGCAGAGCAGGTAGGCGTCTATCGATTCCAGATGCTCCCGCACCGTTTGAGGATCAAGCCCCAAAACAGTAAGGGCAGGGTCGTCCTCTGCCATGTCGCGGGTATATCCAGAATGATACTTCGGCACAGAGACAGTAAGCCCCAGCTCCTTGATATCGTACTCCTTGCCGGCCGCCAGCGCGGGCAGAGAAAAAACAGTGAAAAACAGAATAAGACAAAGAAGCAGGGAAGCAATACGTTTCATAGAATACATCTGCTTTCAAAAAATATTTTGCAGTTCGACAATATTCTATCATAATAAACGGAATTTGACAAGAAAAAGTAAAGTCAGGTGATTGCTTCGCCCGCCTGTGTTTGGGGGTAGGGCGATGTGAGGTAAATTTTAGTTTAGCGCTCACCCTTGGCCCCCCTGAAAGGGGGGCTGTCACGGCGAAGCCGTGACTGGAGGGTTCCGTGCGGCAAGCTGGAACCCCTCCGCCATGCTATCGCATGGCCCTCCTCCCCTTTCAGGGGAAGCAAGGGTTTTCTGCTTTTTGATAGCCCGTCAAATTCCAATTTACCGCACTACTTCCACTATCATTACCTAGAAAAAGAATCCCATCCAGCAAAAACCGGCGCAAAAGCCCTTGCCCCAACGCCCTTCTCCAGAATCCAGAATCCAGCATCCAGTATCTAGTATTAGAGCACCACCCCGTCGCTGCCGGATTTGGCGAAAAGGCGGCGGGTTTCAGCGCGGAGGCCGCGGTATTCCTCGGAGGAGAGGGCCGGGCTTTCAAACAGCTCCTTGGCGCATTTCTGGGCCTGCTTTAATACCCGCATATCCGTGGACATATCCGCGATCTTCAGCTGGGGCAGGCCGTGCTGCCGCTGGCCGAAAAAGTCGCCGGGCCCCCGCAGCTTTAAATCGATCTCCGCGATCCGGAAACCGTCTGAGGTGTCCCGGAACAGCCGGAGCCGCTTCAGGGTCTCCTCGTTTTGCGCGTCTGTCACCAAAATGCAGGAGGAGTGGTGCTTTCCCCTGCCGATGCGGCCCCGCAGCTGGTGCAGCTGGGAAAGACCGTACCGCTCGGCGTTTTCAATGAGCATGATCACGGCGTTGGGCACATCTACCCCCACCTCTACCACGGTGGTGGAGACCAGAAGCTGTGTTTCCCCCCGAGAGAAGGAGGACATGATCTGTTCCTTCTCCGCCGCCTTCATTTTCCCGTGAAGCACGCCGATGGAAACGCCGGGAAAGGAATCTCTCACCAGCTTCGCGTATTCCTCCACGCTCATCATGCCGCTTTCGTCCTCTTCGATCAGCGGGCAGATGAGATATCCTTGCCGCCCCTCTTCCAGGTGCTTTTTTACATAGCCGAAGGCCCGCCGGCGCTTGGGAGAATCGATGAGATAGGTTTCAATTTTCTGCCTGCCGGGCGGCAGCTCGTCCAGCACGGAAATATCCAAATCGCCGTATACCATCAGCGCCAGGGTGCGGGGAATGGGTGTGGCGCTCATGACCAGCAGATGGGGGGAAGTCCCCTTTTTCGCCAAAGCGGAGCGCTGGTTCACCCCGAAGCGGTGCTGCTCGTCTGTAATGACAAGGCCCAGGTTTTGAAAGCCGACCTTCTCCCCCAGCAGGGCGTGGGTGCCGATTACAAGGTCGATCTCTCCCGCTTCCAAAGCGGCTAAAAGCTTTTTTCGTTCCGCCGCCTTGCTGGAGCCTGTGAGCAAAGCGCAGCGGAGCCCGGCGGGCTCCAGCAGGGCGGAAAGAGAGGCGTAGTGCTGGGCCGCCAAAATTTCCGTGGGGGCCATCAGGGCGGCCTGGGCTCCGGCCTGGATCACAGACCAGCACAAAGCGGCGGCCACGGCGGTTTTTCCGCTGCCCACATCCCCCTGGATCAGCCGGTTCATGGGGGCGGGTCCGGCCATATCCTCAATGGCTTCCCGGATGGCCCGGTTTTGCGCGCCGGTGAGAGAAAAGGGCAGAAGGCTCACAAAGCCTTCCGGGAACCGGTTGGGAACAGGGTGCAGGTTTTCCGTCTTCCGCCCGCTTTTAATGCGCATCAGGCCCAGCTGCAGCACAAGAAATTCCTCAAAGATCAGCCGGTACTTGGCGGTGGAAAGCTCCTCTTCCGATTGAGGAAAGTGGATATGTTCCAGGGCAAAGCCCAGGTGGCAGAGCTGATAGCGCTCCCGCAGGGAAAGGGGAAGGGGATCGTTTACCGTTTCCGGCAGAAGCTTCAGGGCTTCCCGCACGGCATTGGAGATCTGCCGGGAGGAAAGGCCCTGGGTGGCGGGATAAACGGGTACAATGGCAAGGTTTTTCGATTCCGGCAGAAATTCCGGGGAAAGCATTTCCCGCCGAAGCAGGGTGCCGGTCATTTTGCCCCGGAACACATACTCTTCTCCTGCCTTCAGCAGATTGGGAATGTAGCGGTTGTTAAAAAAGGTCAGGCTCATATCGGACACGCCGTCAGTCACGGTGGCCTTGTACAGCAGCTTTCCTCCCCGCACCCGGTGCTCGGTGGGCTTTTTCACCACTGTGCCCCGCACTACCGCCACCTCGTTTAAGGGGGCGGCCTGAATGGGGAGGGGGTGGCTCCAGTCCTCATAGGCACGGGGGTACAGGCGCAGCAGATCCCCCACGGTAGGCGCGCCCAGCCTGGCAAACAGCGCCGCCCGCTTTTCTCCTACCCCCTTCAGGGTCTTGATATCCTTGTCAAACAGAGAGGGCATTGCCACGCCTCCTTTTTGGCTTTTCAGGAAAGAAGGAACCTTTCCCGTCTGATGATCGGAAGAAAGGTTCCTTCTGAAAGGGTGCAAAATCGATCTGTGCCGGATCACTCCACCGAAATAATGAAGTAGTAGACCGGCTGGCCGCCGTTTACCAGGGTGATCTCCACATCGGAGTGGAGCTTTGCAAGCAGCGTGCGCCTAGCCTCCTCGGCCTGCTCCTCCGTGATCCCCTCGCCATAGACCAGGGTGATAAAGGAGGTGTGCTTTGTCACAAAGGAACGGGCGACCTTGACGCAGGCGGCAATGGGGTCCTTCTCAATGTAATCCAGCTTGCCGTTGGTCATGCCCAGAATATCGCCCCGGCGAATGGTGTGGCCGCCGAATTCCGAATCTCTGGCGGCAAAGGTGACAAGGCCGGTATCCACATGCTCGATAGCCGCCAGCATGGCCTCCTGGTTTGTCTGTGCGTCGGAGTCCGGGTCAAAGGCCAGCATGGCGGAAAGCCCCTGGGGAATGGTCTTGGTGGGGATCACGATGATCTCCCGGTCCGTTGCCAGGGAAACAGCCTGCTCCGCCGCAAGAATAATGTTTTTGTTGTTGGGAAGCACAAATACCTTTTTGGCGGGAGTGGCCAAAGCGGCCTCCAGAATATCCTCCGTGCTGGGGTTCATGGTCTGCCCGCCGCTGACCACCACCGAACAGCCAAGCTCCTGGAACAGGCCCTTCAGGCCTTCGCCTGCGGCAACGGAGATAAAGCCTAACTCCTCCACAGGCTCCTGGCGCTCCAAGCCGGTCTTTTCCGGTTTCTCCTGGGCGGAAGCGGCGGCCTTTGCGGCCTCGTTTGCTTCCGCGGCCTTCCGGTGCTGCTCCTTCATATTTTCGATCTTCACCGTGAGCAGCTGGCCGAACTGCAGGGCCATTTGCAGCGCGTCTCCGGGATTTTCGGTATGAACGTGTACCTTGATGATCTCCTCGTCGTCCACCACGACCACACAGTCGCCGATGGTTTCCAGGAACAGCCGGAGCTCCAGGGGATCCTTCTGGATCTCGGGGTCACGGCCCACAATAAATTCCGTGCAGTAGGTAAAAGTGATCTCACTGTCAAACTCGGCGGCCACATTGCGGAAGAATTCCGCCGTTTCCTGGGCCTTTTCCTCGGGAGTAAGGCCGGATTCAATGACAACGCCGTCCCGGAACACACTGAGCATGCCCTCAAAAATCAGGCACAGCCCCTGGCCGCCGGCGTCTACCACGCCGGCTTTTTTCAAAACAGGCAAAAGGTTGGGTGTTTCCTCCAGCGCTTCTGCCGCGCCGACGCAGGCCGCTTCCCAGATCTCTGTGGGATCGGGCGTTTCCTCCGCAGCTTCCAGGGCTTTTTTCCCCTGCTCGGCGGCCACCCGGGCCACGGTGAGAATGGTGCCCTCCGTGGGCTTCATCACCGCTTTATAGGCGGCGTCCACACCCAGCTCCAGAGAGTGGATCAGATCCTCCGCGGTGACCTCTTCCTTTCCCTCCAGGCCTTGGGAGATCCCCCGGAACAGCAGGGAAAGAATGACGCCGGAATTGCCCCTTGCGCCCCGCAGCATGGAGGAGGCGGCCTTTTTCGCAGCCTCTCCGGCGGAAACATCAGGGCTGAGATTTTCCATTTCCTCTGCGGCGGCGCCGATGGTCATGGACATGTTGGAGCCTGTGTCGCCATCCGGTACCGGGAAAATGTTCAGCTCGTTTACCTGCTTCTTGTATTTTGCGATGTTGTTGGAGCCGGAAATGATAGCATCCTTCAGCTGACTGCCTGAAATCACGGGAAACACATCCTTCACAATGATACGCCTGCCAAAGCCCGGCGTGTGTGCTGACAGAGACTTTTTTTCTATATTTTAGCGCTGAAAGCGCCGACTACTTTGAGAAGCCCGGTGCTAGGGTTCTCGCAGATAATCGCTTTACGATTATTTTATCACAGTTGCTCGTAAAATACAACGCCTTCCCGGACAGTATTTTTGCGCCCCTGTCAGCGGCCAAGCGGCATTTGCCGCCCGGCACTCTTTGCAGGGTGGAGGATCAGGTCAGAGAGAAGCGCTCCACACCGGTGCAGAGGCCGGTTTTTTCATCGGCGGTAAACAGCACGCAGTCCATGTGGCAGGGGCCCTTTGCCGTTTCAAAGCGGGTGGGCAGCTTGGTGGTGAGCTTTGTAATGATGCATTCCGGTTTTACCCCCAGCACGGAATGGATGGGGCCGGTCATGCCCACATCGGTAAGGTAACCGGTGCTGTGGGGCAAAAGGCATTCATCGGCGGTCTGCACATGGGTGTGGGTGCCGAACAGAGCGGTGATCTTTCCATCGGCAAAAAAGCCCATGGCCCGTTTTTCCCCGGTGGCTTCGGCATGAAAGTCCACAATGCAGAGCTTTGGCAGATCGGGGGTTTTCAAAAGCTCCGTCAGAGTCTCAAAGGGGCAGCGCAGGCTTTCCAGATACACGGTACCCATCAGGTTTATCACCGCCACCCGCGCCCGGCCCAGATCCACCACGCACATGCCCCTTCCGGGGGTGGTAGCGGCGGGAAAATTGGCGGGGCGGAGCAGGGCTTCCGCCGAATCGTACAGCTCATAGGCTTCCTTCCGCCGAAAGCTGTGGTTTCCGGTGGTCACCACATCCACGCCGCTGTCCAGCAGATGGTGGAAGGAGGCGGGGGTAATGCCGTTGCCGTCCGCGGAGTTTTCCCCGTTGGCGATCACCAGGTCCACCGCCTTCAGCTTTTTCAGGGCGGGCAGGCGCTCCCGCAGGAATTCGCAGCCCACAGAGCCCACCACATCGCCGATACAAAGTATATTCATAGGGAATCCCTTCCTTTCAAGTCAGGTGGCGCAAATATTCCGGTAAAAAACCAAGTTTATATTCGCGTGGCCTGGCTAAAGCTCGATCTCGATTCGGTAGCTGCCGTCGATCAGAACAGGGGTATGGCCCTGCTTTTCGCACTGCTCTCTATGAAGGCGGTTTTCCAGGATCACGCTTTCCATGGAAAGCTCCTCGCCGTCTCTCGCCTCGATCACGCCGGCATACGCCTTGATATCCTCAAAATGGCGGCGAATATAGGGTTCCGTCATCACCAGGCAAAAATACCTGATTTCCCGCAAATAGCGCTCTGAAAAATCCTTCTGCCAGTCAAAGGGGATATAGCAGCCCTCCAGGATCAGGTTTTGCTCGTTTTCCACCGCTGTTTTGACGATCTCCCGCAGGATGGGCCACAGATAGACGGTGAGCTCCTCGTCGTCCTCCGGCGTCAGCGCTGTGATCCCGCTGCGGATCAGCCCCATTTTCAGATGGTCGATGGAGAGATAGGGGAAGTGATAGCGCTCCAGCAGCCGTTGGGCCAACGCGGTTTTTCCCGTGTGGGAAGCGCCGCCAAGCAGTACGATCATGGGATCGCTCCTTTCGGGCCGGTATTTCCGGCCGGTCATTCCAAAAGGGTACACGTATGTGACAAGAGGGTACACGCATGTGTACCCTCTGAGCGTGTCGAAAAAGCTTTTCGCCACGCTCAAACTTCTTGAGAAAATCTTTGATTTCCTCAAGAAGTTCTGATTGAAACGCGAGAGAGGGACCCTGATGGTCCCCTCTCACACTCTTCCCCCTTCTGTTTCTTACGGTTAGAGGGCTTATCGACAGCCTGAGAGGGTACACGTGCGTGTACCCTCTCTCCTTCTCTCTGTAAAACGAAGACGATTTTATTTCGCGTAATCCACCGCGCGGCTTTCCCGGATCATATTGACCTTGATCTGACCGGGATAATCCAAATCGGCCTCGATCTTTTTGCAGATGTCCCTGGCAAGCAGGGTCATTTGCTCGTCGCTGACCGCTTCGGGCTTTACCATGACCCGGATCTCGCGGCCCGCCTGAATAGCGTAGCAGTTTTCCACACCGTGGAAGGAGGCGGCGACCTCCTCCAGCTTTTCCAGGCGCTTGATGTAATTCTCCAGGTTTTCCCGGCGTGCGCCGGGGCGTGCGGCGGAAATGGCGTCGGCAGCCTGTACCAGGCAGGCGATGATGGTTTTTGCCTCCACGTCGCCGTGATGGGCGGCAATGGCGTGCACCACCGTTTCGCTTTCCTTATACCGCTTGGCAACGTCCACGCCGATCTGCACGTGAGAGCCTTCCATTTCGTGATCCAGCGACTTGCCGATATCGTGGAGCAGACCGGCGCGCTTGGCAACGGTGGGGTCAAGCCCCAGCTCGGAAGCCATTAAGCCGGCTAAGAACGCCACCTCAATGGAGTGGTTCAGCACGTTCTGACCATAGCTGGTACGGTATCTGAGCCGCCCCAGCAGCTTAATGAGCTCGTGGTGAATGCCGTTTACGCCTACCTCCATCACAGCGTGCTCGCCCTCGGACTTGATGGTGGCCTCCACCTCCCGGCGGGCCTTTTCCACGGTTTCCTCAATGCGGGTGGGATGGATCCGCCCATCGGAGATCAGCTTTTCCAGGGCGATGCGGGCCACCTCACGGCGGACCGGCTCAAAGCTTGACAGGGTAATGGCCTCCGGTGTGTCGTCAATAATCAAATCTACGCCGGTCAGAGTTTCAATGGCCCGAATGTTCCGGCCCTCTCTGCCGATGATGCGCCCCTTCATTTCATCGTTGGGAAGGGGAACCACGCTGATGGCGGCCTCAGAAACCTGATCCGCCGCGCAGCGCTGAATGGCCAGGGCAATGATCTCTCTGGCGGCGCTGTCGCTTTCCTCCTTGGTCTGCTGCTGGAATTCCATGACCTTCACGGCCTTTTCGTGCACCAGCTCGCTTTCCAGATTCTGAAGCAGATATTCCTTTGCCTGCTCCACGGTGAAGGAAGAAATTTTTTCCAGCATATCGAACTGGCTTTTCTTGACGGCCTCGGCTTCCTTCAGGCGTTCCTCGGCCTTTTTGTTCTTCTGATCTACCTGATCTTCCTTGCGCTCTACATTTTCCAGCTTTTTCTCCAGGCTTTCCTCTTTCTGAAGGATCCGCCGTTCCTGATGCTGGATCTCCTTGCGCCGGTCGGCAAGCTCTTTTTCGGAATCGTTGCGCAGGCGATGGATCTCGTCCTTGCCCTCTAATACGATCTCTTTTTTCTTTGCTTCCGCGGTTTTCACAGCATCGCCGATAATGCGCTTGGCTTCCTGCTCAGCGGAACCAATGGCGGATTCCGCCTTGTTTTTCCGGTAGGACATTCCCAGGACAAAAGCCAGGGCTCCCACAATAACGGCGGCAGCCACCGCAATGACGATGCACAGCCATATTGAAATCTGCAATCAGGCACCTCCTTTTCTCATTTTCTTGTTTTAAAGTCTAAATGATAAAATAAGAATGCCGGAGCCATGGTGATAGCATCACCCTGCCCCGTGAATGCAGACGGCCTTTCCTCCGCTATTTTTCTATGTTCTTTTCTAAGGCTTACGCTATCTCCGGCAGCCGCCGTACACGGGAAAACCGCAGG
This sequence comes from Bacillota bacterium, assembly GCA_021771115.1. GTDB lineage: Bacteria > Bacillota > Clostridia > Oscillospirales > Acutalibacteraceae > Acutalibacter. Next base: position 9,104 of record JAETPP010000006.1, read on the forward strand.
CACGGGGCCTTTCCGGGCCGGAAAATAAAAAATGTATCCTAATAAAAAGGGTAAGGCAAAACCGGGCAAACGCTGGTTTTTTCCCGGAACGGCCTTATAAAAATGAAAAACAGAAGAAATCTATAAAAAGCACGAAGTGCATTCTGTGTATAATTGTATCTCTAAAGGGCACCTGTTGTCAAGAAAATTGTAACATTTTATTCAGAAGTTCGTTACAAAGCGGTTACAGAACCGGTACAGCGGCGATTTGAAGCGGCCAGCCTGGGAAAATTCTCCTCTTGACAAGGATTTTTTCCGGTGCTATGATAATTTCTATCATAAAGAAACGCGGAGAAAAGGAAGTCCTGTTTCCGAAGCTTTGCCGCAAGAGGCGTTTTGACGCCTTCAGAGAGCAAACGCCATAGGCTGGAAGCGTTTGCGGCGGCACAGGGAACCGGATACCACCTTTGAGCGGCTGCCGAACGCCGGTTTTCTGAAAAGCGGCTTAAGGACAGACGGGTAGCGCCGTTATGGGCTGAAACGAGGAAGCGGGGGCCGTGCCGTGTGAAAGGGTCACAGGCGGCGGCTGAAGCTTTGAATCCGGGTGGAACCGCGGACGCAGGGAAAATTTTTGAAGCCTTGTCGCCTGCCCCAGAATTTGCTGGGGCAGGCGTTTTTCTGTTCCGGCGGAAAGGAGTTTTCCACATGATCAAGATCGACCTGAAAGGACAAGTAAAGGAGTTCGAAAGCGGCGTTACCCCCGCCGAGGTGGCAAAGTCCATCGGCATGGGGCTGTATAAAGCCGCCTGTGCCGCCCGTGTTGACGGCGAGGTAAAGGACCTGCGCACCCCCCTGACACAGGATTGCGCTTTGGAGATCCTCACCTTTGACGAAGCCGACGGCAAGCACGCCTACTGGCACACCACCTCCCACATTATGGCCCAGGCGGTGAAACGGCTCTATCCCGGCACAAAATTTGCCATCGGCCCGGCCATTGAAAACGGCTTCTATTACGATTTCGATCTGGAAGCGCCTCTTTCTCCTGAGGACCTTCCCAAAATCGAAGAGGAAATGAAAAAGATCATCAAGGAAAATCTGGAGCTCCAGAAATTTGAGCTGCCCCCGGAAGAGGCCAAAAAGGAAATGGCCGGGCAGGAGTATAAGGAAGAGCTGATCGACGAGCATTCCGGAAACGGAGAGAAGATCAGCTTTTACCGCCAGGGGGATTTTGAAGATCTGTGCGCCGGCCCCCACCTGATGAGTACCGGCGGGGTAAAGGCCGTAAAGCTTACCTCCATCACCGGCGCGTACTGGCGGGGCGACGCCACCAAGAAAATGCTCACCCGCGTGTACGGCATTTCCTTCCCCAAGCAGAGTCAGCTGGACGAGTATCTGCAAATGCTGGAGGAAGCGAAGAAGCGGGATCACCGGAAGCTTGGTAAGGAACTGGGCCTCTTCATGCTGCGGGACGAGGGCCCCGGCTTCCCCTTCTTCCTGCCGAAGGGCATGGTGCTGAAAAACACCCTGATCGATTACTGGCGGCAGGTGCACAAAAAGTACGGCTATCTGGAAATTTCCACCCCCATCATGCTGAACCGCCAGCTCTGGGAGCGCAGCGGCCACTGGGATCACTATAAGGACAATATGTATACCACCGTCATAGACGAGACCAATTTCGGCATCAAGCCCATGAACTGCCCCGGCGGCATGCTGGTGTACCAGAGCGAGCCCCATTCCTATCGGGAGCTGCCCCTGCGTGTGGGAGAGCTGGGCCTTGTTCACCGCCACGAGCTTTCCGGCACGTTGCACGGCCTGTTCCGGGTGCGCTGCTTTACCCAGGACGACGCCCACATCTTCATGACAAGAGAGCAGATGCAGGAGGTCATTCAGGAGACGGTGCGCCTGTTTGACGAGGTGTATTCCACCTTCGGCCTCAGCTATACCATAGAGCTTTCCACCATGCCGGAGGACCATATCGGCGAGGTGGAGGAATGGGAGCGCAATCAGGAGATCCTGAAAAACGCCATCACCGCCATGGGAAAGGATTTCGTCGTAAACGAGGGAGACGGCGCCTTCTATGGGCCAAAGCTTGACTTCCACATTGCCGACAGCCTGGGGCGCACCTGGCAGTGCGGCACCATCCAGCTGGACAGCCAGCTTCCCGAGCGTTTTGAGCTGGAATATGTGGGGGCGGACGGTGAAAAGCACCGCCCTGTCATGATCCACCGTGTGGTGCTGGGCTCCATTGAGCGCTTTATCGGCGTGATTACCGAGCATTTCGCCGGGAAATTCCCCCTGTGGCTCTCCCCTGTGCAGGCGGTGATCCTGCCTATTTCCGAGCGCCACCACGAATACGCCCAGGCCCTGAAGGAGAAGCTGGAGGCCGCCGGGCTGCGGGTGGAGTGCGATTTGAGAAATGAAAAGATCGGCTATAAGATCCGGGAAGCTCAGCTCCAGCAGACTCCCTATATGCTGGTCGTGGGCGATAAGGAAGTGGAAAGCAACACCATTTCTCCCCGCCACCGGAAGGACGGCGACCTGGGCGCCATGTCCCCGGAGGCTTTCATTGAGATGACCCAGGCGGAGATCGCTTCCAGGGAGATCAAGTGAGCAACGCAGCCGAAGAAAAGCAGATTTATGTGCTGGCGGAGCTGGATCGGGGTACCCAGGTAAACTGCAAGGCGCTCTATGACCGGCTGGCCGCCGCCGGATTTTCAGGCAGACAGACCCGGGGGATCCCCTATCATATTACACTGGGGTGTTTTCCCAGCGAAGAAGAAAAGCAGGTGCTGGAAGCATCCGCGGCCACGGCGGAAAAAACAAAGGCTTTTTCTCTTACCTTCAGCCATATCGGTGTGTTCGGCGGGGGAAATGTGCTGTTTCTGGCCCCGGACTGTAACCGGAAGCTGCTGGAATGCAAGGAGCGGTTCGGAAGCTCCGAAAACTGGACGCCCCACGCCACGCTGTACCTGGAGGACGCCCCGCAGGTCTGCCGGGCCCTGCCCCTGGTGCTGGAACGCTTTTCCCAGTTTCAAGGCAGTGTGGAAAGCCTTTTGGTCTATGAGCTTTTCCCCACCCGATTTCTGGGGAGATTCCCGCTGAAAGCGGCTCAATAGCTATTTTCGCAAAAAAAAGCCCTGCTGCAAAACATGCGTTTTGCAGCAGGGCTTTTGCTTTGTTAGTCGTTAGTAGTTTGTTGTTAGAAAGGGCCATAGTGTAGTGCTCACCCTTGGCTTCTCGCCTGTCGGCTCGGTCGGTTCGCACCAGCGTGCCACCGGCACGCGCTCACCCCTGAAAGGGGAGCTGTCACGGCGAAGCCGTGACTGAGGGGTTCCACGTGGCAAGCAGGGAAACTACAGGCTTTATGCGATTTTCAAGCGAGCTAGAACCCTTCCACCATGCAAAGCATGATCCCGCAGGTTGCGCAACAAACTGTTTCCCCTATTCAGGGGAGGCAAGGGTTTTGTGCTATTCGTCAGCTCTCTAAATTCCCAATTAACGCACTGGCTATCTCACTGTCATCCTGAGGAACATAAAAGGCGCTGTGCGCCTTCACGACGAAGGATCTCGTCCTTCCTTCCCGGGTAAAGGGGGAAAAAGAACGAGATCCTTCACTTCGTTCAGGATGACAGGAAGGGAGGTTCAGAATGACAGGAAGGGAGGCTCAGAATGACACCGAAGAGAGCCTAGAGTGGCGGGAAGCGCCTGCTTCTGGGCAATAAGACGGTATTTTTGATTTTTCAAACAGCCCCTGATGCTTATCGATAATATTTTTTGAAAAACGCTATCTTTGAAGTCCGGAAAGCAGCCTTGCCCTTACAGCGCCTTCTTTTCCGCCCGGGTGGCCCAGAAGGTGGGAACATTGTGCTCGTGAAGCTTTCCCTCGCCGTTGGTGTCCTCATAAACATGGGTGAGAATGAGGCCGGCCTCCAGCTGGCCGCCGATCTGCTCCTCCAGGGTATGGGAAAACTGTACGCCGTCGTTTCCCTTTTGCAGAGATTCCATTTGTTCCGGGTTTTTTAGAGGATCAAAGGGCAGGCTCCAGGTCAGGGTGGTTTCCGTTTCATCGAACAGGTAGTTGACGCCGTTATCCAGGCCGCACAGCAAAGCGCCGCCGGGCTTCAGGATCCGGGCGCATTCCCGGAAAATGGGGCGCACCTCTTTAACATAGCAGTTGGAAACCGGGTGAAAGATCAGGTCAAATTCCCCGTCTGCAAAGGGCAGGGGCTTTGTCATATCCGCCCGGATGATCCGGATCTCATAGCCCTCCCGCTGTGCCACCAGCCTTTCGCTTTCCAGCTGCTCCGGGGTGTAGTCCAGCACGGTGCAGTCCGCCCCCAGGGCGGCAAAGATGGGCATCTGCTGCCCGCCGCCGGAGGCAAGGCCCAGCACCTTCTTTCCCCGCAGCTCCCCAAACCAGCTGTGGGGAACGGGCTTTGTGGGGGTGAGCAGCACATCCCAGCTTCCCTCTCTGGCCTTTTGAAAGGTCTCATGGGAAACGGGAATTCCCCATACCCAGCCTTCCCGGCACCAGTCCCCTATGGTTTTGGCGTTGATATCCTGATAGTTCATATTTTAGTTCCCTTTCTGTACGATCTCCTCCGCCAGCAGGATCGGTTCCCGGTTTTTGGCGGTATAAGGCTCCCAGCGGGGCAGAGTGCCGCCGCCCGGATTGCCGGTTTTCGCAAAATTCGCCCAATAGGCGGACATGGCCCGGGCAAGCTCTCTGTCGCAGTCCTCCCAGGGCCGCCAGCAGCGGGGATAGGTTTCAAACACATACCACAGCTCGCTGGAATGGAAGGCCCCCGCGTCGTCGCCGGGAAGCTTGCGGTCAAAGAAATAGAAATAGGCGGGGGTGCGGCCCAGCTTCAGCTGGTTTTCGCAGAAGCGGGCGCCGCTTTCCTGAAGCAGCGTTTCCCCGCCGATATCGTCTCCGGTGGAGCCGATCATATAGGAAATATCATGAATTTTCCCGGTTTCCGCCTGCTCGTCTGTGGAGGCGGGCAGCAGCCATCCGTCCTTGTGGGGCGTCCAGCCCAGGCCTTCTTTATTTACCGCGTAAGCGGCCTCCATCAAGGTGTTTGCAGGGACCTGACGCAGCTGATCGATGGTTTCCGTATGCAGATACTCCATCAGCTTCCTGGAGATATCCCAAAGCCGCTCCTTCTCCGGGGTCTCGTGGACCGCGCGAAGCCCGCCGCCGCTTTGCAGAATGGCGCCCCGCATCATGCCCTTGGAAAGGGGAGAGGAAATGATGGACTGTACGCTCATGCAGCCCGCGGACTGTCCGGCCAGGGTGATTTTTTCCGGGTCGCCGCCAAAGGCGGCAATGTTTTCCCGCACCCACTTCAGGGCAAAGATTTGATCCAGAATGCCGTAGTTTCCGGAAACACGCTCTTCGGTTTCGCGTTCCAGATCGGGGTGGGCGAAGAAGCCGAAGGCGTTGACCCGGTAATTGATGGTGCAGAGGATCACGCCTTTTTTGGCAAAGCCCTCCCCATCAAATTCCTTTTCACTGCCCCAGCCGTGCATAAAAGCGCCGCCGTGGATCCAGAACAGCACGGGCAGCCTGCTTTCCGAGGTGCTGTCCGCCGGCGTCCAGAGGTTCAGGCGCAGGCAGTCCTCTCCGCACTCCGGCACAAAGGAATCGTAAAATTCCTTGGCATAAAAGCCCATTTTTGTGGGATCGGCCTGGGGGCAGCGGTTGGGAAATTCCTGACAGGAAAGGGTCCCTTCCCAAGGCTCATGCTCCTGAGGGCGGCGAAAGCGCAGCGCGCCTGTCGGGGGCTGAGCGTAGGGAATGCCCCGGAAAATGGCGGTTTTCCCATCCTCGCTTCGAAGGCCTTCCACCAATCCCTGCTTTGTTTTGACAACGGTATTCATAAAACAACTCCTCCTTTTAGGGCATTGGATTTTCATGCTTCTCCCGCTCCGGCGGAAGAAGGGTCAGCCGCTTCTGTACCTCCTCCAGCGGCGTTTTGTCCTGTCCCAGCTCCGGCCAGGCGGTGATCCCATCGCCTTTTTTGCGGGGAATGATGTGAAAATGGAGATGGGGCACAGACTGCTGGGCGCTTTCGCCGCTGGCGTTTAAAAGGTTTATGCCCTCATAGCCGCAGTCCTGTACATAGTGCTCCGCGACAAGCTTTGCCGTTTCCATCAGGCGGGCGCAGGTTTCGCTGTCGCAGTCCATCAGGGTTTTCGCGTGCTGCTTGGGGATCACAAGGGTATGGCCCTCGGCGTCTCCGGCGATATCCAGAAATGCCAGGGTATATTCATCCTCATAGATTTTTTGGCAGGGCGCTTTTCCCGCCGCAATCCGGCAGAAAATACAGTCCGGCTCAGAAGCGTGCTCCTCCGGCTCCGCTTCGGAAAGGGGAATGGGGTCTAAAAGGCCCGCGCCCTCTTCGCTGGAAGGGGGCAGCTCGTTTTCCTTCAGCCTAGGAATGAATTTGGGAGCAAATTTTCCCTTTCCCCGGCCCATGATATACAGCATGCCGATGAGAGAGAAAATCACCGCGCCGATGAAATTCACCAGCAGATCCTTCATGGTGTCGTGCAGCCCGATATCGAGATAGCCGGCCCAGGGCTCCCCGTTTATGACAACGCTTTCAATGGGGACCGTAACGGCGGCATTTCTGCCCTCGGGGTTCAGCATCACGGAGGTGACGGAGGAAAGCACGGTGTCCTTCTGCATATCCATGTGGAAAAAGCAGTCCATGCCGTATTCAAAAAATTCCCACAGCACGCCGATGGTCATGGAAAAGCAGAAGGCCACCACCGCCACAAATACGGGGGACAGCCGCACCTTGAATTTTCGGGAACGGTTCAGAATATCCACCATGGCAATGCCGATGGCAGCCATCAAAAAGCCGTTTATCGTGTGGAGCATGGTGTCCCAGAAGGGAAAGATCAGATAATATTCCTGAATTTCCCCCAGAATTTCCGCCGAAAAGATGAACAGGAGAATGATCACCTCCAGCGTATTCGGCACATCGATATGTAGCCTGCGCTCCACAAAGCTGGGAATGGTAAACAGCAGCAGGGTAAGGGCACAGAGAAATACATCGTAATATTTCTGGTTGAAAAATTGAAGCACCATCACAGTGATGACCAGCGCCCGCAAAATCACATAGGCGGCAAACAGCACCGGATGCTCCCTGATTTCCAGCTTCATTTTCCCCTTGTTTTCCGCCGAACGAAGCTTTCTTTCCTCTTTCGTCAGCTTTTTCTTCTTTCCTTTTTTCATGACCTTACACATTTCCTTTTTTGTATTCTGAGGTGGAGTAGTAATTAGAATTTAGCGCTCACTCTTGGCTTCTCGCCTGTCGGCTCGGTCGGTTCGCACCAGCGTGCCACCGGCACGCGCTCACCCCTGAAAGGGGAGCTGTCAGCCGATAGGCTGACTGAGGGGTTCTGTGTGGCAAGCTGGAACCCCTTCGTCACGGCTTCGCCGTGCCACCGAACGTTGCTCTCTGAGCAACGTTTCCCCTTCTCAGGGGAGGCAAGGGTTTTCTGTTATTTGTTGGCACTGCTAAATCCCAATTTATCGCTTACTCCCGGTCGGGCTGTATACTTACAAATACCGCCTGCTGCCTTCACGAGCGGCAGCGCTGCCGCTGCTAGTTTTTCAAGCTCTGCAAAGGCGCGGGGATCTTGCCGCCGCGGTGGATAAACTCCGCGGGAGAGGCGGGGTTTACCGCCATGATGGGCCCCTGGCCCAGCAGTCCGCCGAAATCCAGCTCGTCTCCGGCCTTTCTTCCCACGGCGGGGATCACCCGAACGGCGGTGGTCTTGGAATTCACCATGCCAATGGCCATTTCGTCCGCAATGATGCCGGAAATGATCTCGGGGGAGGTGTCGCCGGGAATGGCGATCATATCCAGGCCCACGGAGCAAACCGCCGTCATGGCCTCCAGCTTTGTCAGGGTCAGGCAGCCGCTGCGGGCGGCGTCGATCATACCGGCATCCTCGGTAACGGGGATAAACGCGCCGGAAAGTCCGCCCACGCTGGAGGAGGCCATCACGCCGCCCTTTTTCACCGCGTCGTTTAAGAGGGCCAACGCCGCCGTGGTGCCGTGGGCGCCGCACTGCTCAAGTCCCATGCCCTCCAGAATATGGGCCACGCTGTCGCCGATGGCGGGGGTGGGAGCCAGAGACAGATCTACAATGCCAAAGGGAACGCACAGCCGCCGGGAGGCCTCCTGGGCCACCAGCTGCCCCATGCGGGTGATCTTAAAGGCCGTGCGCTTGATAAGCTCGGCAATTTCCGTCAGAGTGCAGCCGCCGCCGGATTTTTCAATGGCGGCCCGCACCACGCCGGGGCCGGAAACGCCCACGTTTATCACACAGTCCGGCTCTCCGGGGCCGTGAAACGCCCCTGCCATAAAGGGATTGTCCTCCGGGGCGTTGCAGAACACTACCAGCTTGGCGGCGCCGATGCACTCCCGGTCCGCAGTGCGCTCGGCGGTCTCCTTGACGATGCGGCCCATTTTCTCCACCGCGTCCATATTGATGCCGGCCTTGGTGGAGCCCACGTTGACAGAAGAGCAAACCAGCTCCGTTTCGGAAAGGGCCTGGGGAATGCTTTCCAGAAGGGCGTAATCTCCGGGCCCGAAGCCCTTCTGCACCAGGGCGGAATACCCGCCGATAAAGTTCACCCCCACCGTGTGAGCGGCCTTATCCAGGGCCCTGGCAAAGTGAACGGGGGAAGCGCCGGGGCAGGCCGCGGAGATCATGGCGATGGGCGTCACCGAAATGCGCTTGTTGATAATGGGGATCCCGTACTGCCGGCTGATCTCCTCCCCGGTGCCGACCAGGCGCTCCGCATAGCGGCAGATCTTGTCATAGACCTTTTGCACCGCCTTGTTGATATCGGGATCGGCGCAGTCCAGAAGGGAAATTCCCATAGTGATGGTGCGCACGTCCAGGTTTTCATTGTCGATCATATTGATCGTTTCCAAAATTTCATTGGTATTCAAAAAAAGACCACCTTTACTAGATGCTGGATGCTGGATACTGGATGCTGGAGAAGGGCAGGTGCGGTAGATTATAGTTTAGCACACTAACGACCCTTACACACTGTCATCCTGAGGAAAAAAGGCGCTTCGCGCCTTCTTGACGAAGGATCTCGATTAGTAGTAACCGGCGCATTCAGAGGGATTTGTACCCGCTGGCTGAGCAAAAACCGAGATTCTTCGCCTTCGGCTCAGAATGACAGTAAGGAAAAGAGGCCGGTTTTACTTCCGGTCGGGCCGCACGCTTACAAATACCGCATGCTATTTTCACGAGTGGCTGCGGCGCCTCGCCGCTAAATTCCAATTTATCGGTCTAAAAGGGAAAAGGAATCGTTCTCTTTCAGAGAACGAAGGAAAACTCCCAAGAATCTAAAACACCAAAGGTGTTTTAGATTTTGTGCATAGAATTAAAAATGTCCTCGTGCATCACGTGGATCTTCAGGTTCAGGCTTTCGCCCAAGGCGTCGAACTGGTCCGCCAGCTCCGCTACCTCGGCGGTGGCGCGGGTGATATCCACCATCATCACCATGACGAACATGTCCTGCAAAACAGACTGGGTGACCTCCAGAACATTGACGCCGTTTTTCTCACACATGGCGGAAACCTTTGCCAGGATCCCCACCATGTCCTTTCCGATCACCGTAATAACGGCCTTTGTCATTTTTTCCATAAACGCTCCATCCTTTCCCGGCGGTACGCCGGAAGTATCGCAGTGCTTTTTGTTTTCCATTATAAGGCACGGGAAAGCGGTTGTCAAAGGCCTCCTTCGCGGAACGGATTTTCCGCTTTCCTTTTGCCTCGGTTTATGCTATACTAAGGTTTAATTTCCGCGTGAGAAAGGAGCAGGGGCCATGGAGCATTTGTACGCCAGCGATTGCCACAATCATTCGTCCTGCTCGCCGGACGGCAGGGACGCCGTGGAAAGCATGTGCCAAAGGGCGCAGGAGCTGGGGCTTTACGCCTATACCCTAACAGACCATTGCGAATGCCAGGAATTTGAAGCCAAGTACGCGCCCCGGGTGGAGCGGGCCTGGGAGGAAATGGAGCGGGCAAAGGACTGTATCGCCGGAAAGCTTCGGTTTTACCGGGGTATTGAGCTGGGTCAGCCCAACCAGAACCTTCCGGCGGCGGAAGCGGTCCTTTCCCACAGGGAATACGATTTTGTGATCGGCTCTATCCACAATATTCGGAATTTTGAGGATTTTTTCTTTCTGGATTATACCAAGGAGGGGCCGGAATTTATAGACCGGCTGCTTTGTACCTACTGGCAGGAGCTTTTAGAGGTGATCGCCTGGGGCAAGTTTGATTCCCTGGGCCACCTGACCTATCCGCTGCGGTACATTGAGGGAGAACATGGGATCCCGGTGGATCTTGCCAAACATCGGGAGGCCATAGATAACGTGTTTCTGGCTTTGATCCGCGGGGAGAAAGCCCTGGAGGTAAACACCTCCGGCCTGCGGCAGAAGATCGGCCGCACCCTGCCGGACCTGCCCCTGCTTTCCCGGTATTATGAACTGGGGGGCAGGCTTGTCACCCTGGGCTCCGACGCGCACCGGACGGAGGACCTGGGAAAAGGCATCGATGAAGGCATGGAGCTGCTGCGGCAGGCGGGCTTTGCGGAGTTTGCCGTTTTTGACAGGCGGAAGCCCATCATGCTGCCGCTGAAATAAACCGGACGAAAAGAAACGGGGGAAGCCTATGAGCGTGCTTCAGGTAGAGCTCAAAAAAGTGGTGGACGACAGCTATGAGATCGAGATCGGCTTCGGGCTGGAGGAAAAGCTTCTGGCGGATCTGAAAGACGGGCTGTTTGAGGGCAGAAAAAGGCTTGCCCTGATCACGGACAGCAACGTGAAGGGCCTGTACGGAGAGCGGCTTCAAAGCATGCTTTCCGAAGCGGGCTTTCAGGCGGAGCTGTTTGTATTCCCCGCCGGAGAGCAGCAGAAAACCAGGGAAACGAAGGCCAGGCTGGAGGATGAGCTCCTGGAAAAGGGCTTTCGCCGGGACTGCGGCGTGATCGCCGTTGGCGGCGGCGTGGTCACGGATCTGGCGGGCTTTTTGGCAGGCACCTTTGCCAGAGGCGTTCCCTTTGTGAATTACGCCACCACTCTGCTTTCGGCGGCGGACGCCTCCGTAGGCGGAAAAACGGCGGTGGATACCCCCCTTGCCACCAACCTGATCGGCTTGTTTTACCAGCCGAAAAAGGTCTATATCGATGTGAACGCCTGGAAAACTCTGCCCAAAAGGCAGATCTCCAGCGGCCTGGCGGAAACCATCAAGCACGCCTGCCTTGCGAGCCCCGGCTTTTTTGAGTATCTGGAGGAGCATATGGAACAGCTTCTCGCCTGTGACCCTGAGGCCTGCGCCTACATCGCGGAGGAAAACTGCCGGATCAAATATCAGGTGGTCATGCAGGACGAACGGGAAAGCGGCCTGCGGGAGGTATTGAACCTGGGCCATACGGTGGGCAGGGCCATAGAAACCGTCAGCGGCTATCAGCTGCTTCACGGGGAGGCGGTATCCATCGGCCTTCTGGCGGAGGCGGCTCTCTCCAGACGCCTGGGTTTTCTCACCGAGGCGGAAGAGAAAAGGATCCTTGCCCTGCTGGAGAGGGCCGGGCTGCCCGGAAAGATCCCGGCGGGGATCGACCGGGAGGCCTTGGTGAAAAAGCTCTATACCGACAAAAAGGTACGGGACGGCAGGCTCCGCTTTGTGGTGCAAAAAGGAATCGGAGCCGTGGTGGAATTTGCCCCCGGCGTGTTCTCCACCCCTGTGGAGGAGCAAGCGGCGCGGGAGATCATTTTCAGTCTTTCGTGATTCCGGCAGATCAGAAAGCAATTTTGTGGAAAGGTGGAATTGTCAATGAAAACAGATCGTCTCTTAGAGCTCTTGCGGGAGGATGCTCAGCTTACCCCCGCCCAGCTGGCAGTGATGCTGGGGGAAAAGGAGGAGGACGTCAAAAAGGCCATCGCCGCCTTTGAAAAGGACGGGGTGATCCGGGGCTATCACGCCCTGGTAAACTGGGAGCGCACGGAGATCCACCGGGCCACGGCCCTGATCGAGCTGCGGGTCTCTCCCCAGAAGGACACAGGCTTTGACGAGATCGCGGGCCGGGTCATGAATTTCCCGGAGGTGGAAAGCGTGTACCTCATGTCCGGCGGGTATGACCTGGCGGTGACGGTCACAGGGGAAACTATGTCCGATATTGCCATGTTCGTTTCCCGGCGGCTTGCCCCCATCGGCGGCGTGCTTTCCACCGCCACCCATTTTGTGCTGACGAAATATAAGGACGGCGGCGTGGTCTTCCACAGCGATTACGAGGAACGAGACGAGAGGGGGAGCAATCTTTGTGATTGATTACGAGACCCTTTTGAACGCTGCGGCGAAAAATATCAAGCCCTCCGGGATCCGGAAATTTTTCGATATCGCCAATGAAATGGAGGATGTGATCTCCCTTTCCGTGGGAGAGCCCGATTTTCACACCCCCTGGCATATCCGGGAGGCGGGCATCGAATCTCTGGAAAAGGGGCGCACCCGCTATACCCCCAACCGGGGCTTTATCCGCCTGCGGGAAGCGATCTCCGGCTTTCTTTCCCGCCACTACCAGGTGCAGTACGCTCCGGAAAGCGAAGTGCTGGTCACTGTGGGCGGCTCGGAAGCCATTGACCTCTGCGTCCGCAGCCTGGTTTCCCCCGGCGAGGAGGTGCTGATCCCGGAGCCCAGCTTTGTGTGTTATGTGCCCATTACCCAAATGGCAGGCGGCGTTCCCGTGATCATTGAGACCAAGGCGGAGGATGAATTCCGCCTGACCGAAGCGGAGCTGGAGGAAAAGATCACGGAGAAGACAAAGCTTTTGGTGCTGCCCTACCCCAACAACCCCACCGGCGCGGTGATGCGCCGGGAGGACCTGGAGGCGGTGGCCCGGGTGGTGGAGCGCCACAACCTTCTGGTGCTTTCCGATGAGATCTACGCCTCCCTCACCTACGGGGAAGCCACCCACGTTTCCTTTGCTTCCCTGCCGGGCATGCGGGAACGCACCGTTTTGGTAAACGGCTTTTCCAAATCCCATTCCATGACAGGCTGGCGATTAGGCTATGCCGCCGGGCCGAAAGAGATCATCGGCGTGATGACAAAGCTGCATCAATTTGCCATTATGAGCGCCCCCACCACCAGCCAGTACGCCGCCATCGAGGCCATGGAGAACGGGGACGAGGATATCGAATACATGCGGGGGCAGTACGATATGCGCCGCAGGCTCATTGTGGACGGCCTAAACCGCATGGGCCTCAGCTGCTTCGAGCCGGAGGGAGCCTTTTACGTGTTTCCCTCCATCAGATCCACCGGCCTTTCCTCTCAGGAATTCTGTGAAAAGCTCATTTATTCCCACCATGTGGCGGTGATCCCCGGCGACGCCTTCGGCGCCTGCGGAGAGGGCTTTGTACGCATCTCTTATTCCTATTCCATCAAGCATATCACCGAAGCGCTGGAGCGGATAGAAGCGTTTCTGAAAGAGCTATGAGAGAACAGGTGTATTTGGCCCGGTGTGAAACCTACCGGGCGGAGGAATTGGAGCCGCTGATCCACCGCATGTTCGAAAGCCTCCATGTGTACGAAGAGCTAAAGCCGGGTATGACAGTGGTGGTAAAGCCCAATCTTGTCATACGGGCAAAGCCGGAAGAGGCGGTGGCTACCCACCCAGCCTTTGCGGCGGCGGTGGGAAAATGCGTGAAAAAGGCCGGGGCCAAGGTGCTCATTGCTGAAAGCCCCGGCGGCCCCTATACCCCCGGGCTGATGAAGGCCCATTTCAAAGCCTGCGGCTATACGGACATGGCGGAACAGAACGGCTTTTCCTTATATACCGATTGTAAAAGCCGGGAGGTTTCTCTGCCGGAGGGCTCTGTCTGCCGGCAGCTTTCCATTGTGGAGCCCTTTCTGGACGGGGACTATCTCATCGACCTGGCAAAGCTGAAAACCCATTCCATGGTGAGCTTTTCCGGGGCGGTGAAAAACCTGTTCGGCGCGGTGCCCGGCCTGCAAAAGCCGGAGCTGCACTGTAGGTTTCCGGGAAAAGAAGAATTTTCTCAAATGCTGGTGGATCTGTGCGGCCTTCTCCGGCCGGGTCTCTCTCTGCTCGATGGGATTTGGGCCATGGAAGGGGACGGTCCTACAGGCGGTTCCCGCAGGGAGCTGGGGGCGGTGATCGCCTCCAAAAATCCCTATGCCGCCGATGTGTGCGCGGCGGATCTGGTGGGCATAGAGCCCGCCTCCGTTTTGATGCTGCGCTATGGGAACGAACAGGGCTTTGGCCCCATTGCTCCGGAAGAGCTGGAGCTGATCGGAGATCTCCCGGAAAGCCTGCGGCAGGTGGATTTTAAGCAGGCAAGGGCCTCCAGCACAGATTTTATCGACAAGCTGCCGAAGGCTTTGCGCCCTCTGGCGAAAAAGCTTGCCACGCCTTACCCGCGCATCGACAAAAAGGGCTGCGTGGGCTGCGGAAAATGTGCGGAAAGCTGCCCCCGGCACACCATCGAGATCAAAAACGGGAAAGCGGAGATCGACTATAAAAACTGCATCCACTGCTTTTGCTGCCACGAAATGTGCCCCCGGCACGTGATCGGCGTGCGCAGGCTGGGTGCGTTCAGGCTGTGAAAAAATCATGAAACTGAAGGCATATGGAAAAATAAATCTCACCCTGGACGTGACGGGGAAGCGGGAGGACGGCTTTCACCTGCTGGATACGGTAATGCAAAGCGTTTCCGTGTGGGACGAGGTGGAGCTTACCCCCGGCGGTGAGCCCGGGATCCGCCTGCGGTGCGACAGGGGATATCTTCCCACAGATACGAAAAACACGGCGTACCGTGCCGCCGCTCTCTTTTTCCAACACTGCGGGATCAAAGGAGAGGGGCTTACAATCTCTCTGCGGAAGCATATTCCTACCCGGGCCGGCATGGGCGGCGGCAGCGCCGACGCCGCTGCCGTGCTTTTTGGGCTTGATCGGCTTTATGAAACAAGGCTGGGGCTTCCCGTTTTATTGGAGCTGGGCGGGCAGATCGGGGCCGATGTGCCCTTCTGCATTCACGGCGGCACCTGCCGCTGCACAGGCCTGGGGGAGAAGCTGGAGCCGGTTCCCCCCCTGCCGGACTGCTTTCTGGTGATCTGCAAGCCCCCTGCCGGGATGAGCACCCCCAGGGCCTATGCGCTGTTAGACCAGTACCCCCTTTCCCAAGCGCAGGCCACCCCAAGGCTGGTGGAAGCCCTGGAAGCCGGGGACCTGCGGCAGACCGGCAGGGCTCTTTCCAACCGCTTTGACGAAACCATGAAGCTTTCCCAGGTGCGCGCCATAAAAAGACTGATGCTTTCCGCCGGAGCCCTGGGCGCCATGATGACCGGCAGCGGCTCCGCCGTGTACGGCATTTTTGACAGGGTGGAAAAGGCAAAAAACTGCATGCGCCTTCTGGAGCGCAAAGGCGAGGTCTTCCTTTCCAGACCCCGCGATCACGGCGTGGAGGAAGGGTGAAAAAAGTGCCGCTGCATTTTGCAGCGGCACTTTTTAGATGCTGGATACTGGATGCTAGATGCTGGATGATGGTGCCGCTGCTGCGCAGCGCATGGGAAAGAAAGGGTGAGGGAAGAGCGGTAAATTATTGTTTATTATATGGTTAGTCGTAGGGGAGGCTTTCCCTAAGTCGCTAAATTCCAATTTAACACACTATCCACCCTCACTCTCTGTCATCCTGAGGAAAAAAGGCGCTTCGCGCCTTCTTGACGAAGGATCTCGGCTAGTACTAACCGGCGCATTCAGAGGAATTTGTACCCGCCAACGACTACAAACCGAGATTCTTCACCGCTTCGCAGTTCAGAATGACAGTGAAAAAAGAGACAGGTTTCACTTTCGGTCGGGCCGCATGCTTACAAATACCGCCTGCCATCTTCACGAGTTGGTGCAGCGGCACGCTGCTAAATTCCAATTTAACACACTATCCACCCCCACACACTGTCATTCTGAACAAAAGCAAAGCTTGCTTTGCTTTCAGTGAAGGATCTCGGCCCGCAGCAACCGGCGCAAATGCCCTTGTCCTTAAAATTGCTCATTCCTCATTTCTAATTTTTCATTCTCCATTTCCCCTGCTTCCTCCTGCACCGAAGGAAAACAGCGGCGAAAAGCAGGAGAAGGCCTCCAAAAAACAGAACAGGCTGAAAGCCGGGGGTGTAATTTTGACCGCCCGGGAAGGGGCAAAGGGCTTCCAGGCCCCATTCCTTCATGCGCTCCCGCCCGGTCATGGCGCAGAGGATGAAATACAGCACCGGCACCAGATAAGCGGCGGGCAGGTTTTCCCACAGGGCGTAGCAGAAGGCCCCCAGCCCGCCTAGAAACAGGGAAGCGGAAACCGCCGCGCTCCACAGGCCGGGCATGGTCTCGCAGTGAAGCAGCTTGAGAAAAAGCAGCGCCCCGGCGGGCAGCGCCAGCAGAAACAGGAGCCCGCAGGCCGCCCGCACGCCGAAGAGCAAAGTAAGGGGTGTGTTTCGCATACGGATCACATCCAGAATTTTTTCATCCTGCTCCGGCAGGAACAGAGGCGTGAGCAGTAAAAGCCCGGTAGGGGGAAGGAAAATCAGCAGAAAGCTCATGGTAACATCCGCTTCCCAGTAGCTGGGCCACATGAGAAGAAAGGCCCCGGCAAGCAGCCCAAGGGAGAGCAGAAGATGGGGCGGCAGATTATTCTTCAGGCATACCCTTGCTATGGGAAAAACGCGTTTTGAGAGCGTCAAAGTGAAACCACCTGCCTTTCCGTTTTTGTTCCAGAACCAGGGCGGAAAGCCCCACAAGGGCCAGCGCTATAGCGGTGTAAAGCAGCCGGTTTGTGAGAAGCTCTCCAAAATGGCTTTGAAAGGTGGAGCTCCCCATCAAATCGTTGTGCCGGGGCATCAGAACAAAGCCGTCATATCCGCCGTCTATTTCCCGCATGCCGCGGTTTAGGTCCACAAACCAAAGGGCAAGCACAGCGGCAAGGCCGATGGGCGTGTCGGTAAACTCTGTGAAAAGTAGGCCCAGCGCGCAGGAAAACAGCACAGTGGGCAAGATCCAGCCCAGGGCATATTTGCAGTAGGCCAGCAGATCGATCTGGCTGCCGCTGTACAATAGGGCGCTGCGAACGGTATCGATCCCCGCAAGCAACAGCACTGGCGCCATGGAAAGCAGTACCGCCGCACCGTACCGGGTCAGCGTCAGCCGCAGGGAGGAAACCCGCCGGGTAAAGATAAGCTCCCGCATGTTGGCCCGGCGGTCCCGCAGACACTCTGATACCATGAGAAAGGCGGGAAGAAAGGCGCAGAAGATTGTCATATAGTCGGAAAAGAGCCGGGCGTGGGCTCCGGTGTACCGGTCGGTATCCCGTGCCTCTTCATATTCCTGTAAGGCCTCTTCATAGGTTTTTCCCCGATAGGCAAAGGAGGAAAGGCGTTCCTCCTGATAGTCGCTTCCCCCTCCAAGCAAGGCGTCCGCCTGGTTCATCAGCTCCCGGAAGCGGGCGTAGGAAATACCCTGCGCGGGAGCAAGGCCCCGGGCCGTATCCGGCTCTGTTGCGGTCATACTTCCGTCTGGGTTCATGATCACGGTGGCGCCGCCCTGAAAATCTCCGGCACGGGCAAGAACCTCCTCTTTCTCTGTCCCGGAAAGCTGAGAAAGCAGCTCTGTCATTTTATCCTGCTCCTTTTCGCCCAGCCGGACATTGCGGAGAAAGCCCCAGGGGTAGGTCGTATAACGATTTTCCGCAAATTCTCCAAACAGGCTGTTTAATGCCCCCGGCATTACAAGCTCCGGGTCGTCCGTGTGGACTAGACCGTAATTTTCCAACCCCGGCTGGGGGGCTGTGATCTTTTTTCCCTCGTTCAGATATCCACTGAGCTGGCTTTGGTAGAAGATCAGCAGGGTGAGAAACAGCAGCAGAAAGGGAATGGAAAGAGCTCCCTTTTTCAGCTCCTTTCGGAACATACGGAACCCTCCTTTCCGCTGTGGATACAGGCAAGGTACGCCCGCTCCATGTTAGGCTCTCCGGTAGCTTCCAGCAGCTCACTGACCGTGCCGGAGTAGCGCAGCCTGCCGCTGTCCAGGATCGCCAGATTTTCACAGGCCTCTTCGATATCGCTGACGATGTGGGTGGAAAGCAGCACGGTTTTTTCCTTTGCCAGCTCCTGAAACAGCTCCCGGAACCGCACCCGCTCCTCCGGGTCCAGCCCGGCGGTGGGCTCGTCGGCAATGATGACCTGGGGGTTATGGAGCAGCGCCTGGGCGATCCCCAGCCGGCGCTTCATGCCGCCGGAAAGGGCCTTTACCTTTTTCCCGGCCTGCTCCATTAGGTTCACCTGCTCCAGCAGCATCTTGATCCGCCTGCGCCGCAAAGATTTTTCCATGCCGGAAAGCACGCCCAGGTAATCCAGGGCCTCAAAGACGGACATAGAGGGATAAAGGGAAAATTCCTGGGGCAGGTAGCCTGTCATTTCCCGAATTTTCCCGGCCTGAGAAACGGAAACGCCCCCCACGGTGACTTTCCCGCTTTTGGGAGTGAGCAGGGTGCAGAGGGTTTTCATCAGGGTGGTTTTCCCCGCCCCGTTTCTCCCCAGCAGGCCGAACATGCCCTGGGGAATGACAAAGCTCACATCACAAAGGACTTCCTTTTTTCCATAGCTTTGACATAAATGGGAGATCACGATTTCCCGATCCACAAAAAACACTTCCTTTTTCTGAGGTTTCCCCCAGAATACAGGAAGTGTTTCACATTTTTCTCAACCCGGATGTTGGATCGAAGCCGCCGGGTGCGGGAGAAGTGCGGAAGGAGAATAACTCTCTTTTGCTTCGGGAAATAAAAATTTTTCCCGGGGTGAGTGTTTTTCTGACTTTTGTTGTATAAAAGGAAAAGTCAATAGCAGAAACAGAATCAGAAATCGATGATGCTTTCGGCGGCAAATTTTGGGAAATCACATTTTAAACAGAGGCGATCACTGTGAAAAAGAAGCTCCTAATCATATCCCTTTTCGCTATTTTAGGCATCCTGCTGGCTTTCGGAGCTTACCGGATCGACATTCTGATAAATGGAGAAAGACTTCCCATTAGCAATGAGATTCCACAAATGATAGAAGTTTTTCCACCAATAGGAAGCGAGAAATCCCATACAGTTTTGAAAATAGAAAGCGATGAAGAAGAGATTCGGGAGATTGTATCGTTGTTTCGCGAAATCAGATATAAAACCTGTGAGCAAAGCGGCCATGAAACAGATTCGTACGCGTTGTATTTCCGCTACGCTCACTATGGAATATCGCTCAGGCTGTTTCCTGACGCAGTAGCGATCTGGGGAGACGAGAATCTTCTTTATACCGTAACAGACGCAGAGCTTTTGCAAAGAAAAGCAGAACAGCTGGATCAGCTTGTTTGGCCTGCGGACGTGGAGGGATAGAAAGCACAATGAAAAAGCGAATCCTGATAATCGGGCTTTTACTTATTACGTGCGCGCTGCTTGTTTTCGGAGCCTATCGGATCGATATTTTGCTAAACGGGGAAAGGCTTCCGATCAGCAATGAAATTCCAAAAAAGGTGGAATTCTCAAGATCGGACATAGAAAATCACGAATACGCCATTTTGGAAATAGAAAATGATGAAGAAAAAATCCGGGAGATCATATCATTTCTGAAAAATATCAGATATGAGAATTGCGAACCCAGCGGACGCGACAGCGATCAAATCTATTCCATAAAGCTTCGCTATGTGCACTATCTCGCTTCCCTTGTGGTGTTTCCTGATGGTATCAAGATATGGGGAGACGCAGACAACACGATACTTTACTATGCAAAAGCCCCCGAAAAGCTGCAGGAGGAAGCCGCGCGGCTGGATCGGCTGATTCTTGGGGAATAAGCCTGTTTTGCAGTTACCGGAGGTGAACATGCCATGAAAAAACGAATCCTGATAAGCTGCGCCGCCCTTCTCGCGGGTGTTCTTGCCGCGATAGCGTTTTTTGTGGGCGACAGGCTGATAAACGGCGGCAAGCTTCCGCTGAGAAAAGAGCTTCCCGTAAAAATAGCCTTCAGCTTTAAGGAGTCTCAGAGCGATCACAACGAATTCACGCTGGAGGAGGATGGGGAGCTGATCGAGGAATTTGTTTCCTACCTGAGGGAATTTCGGTATGACGACTATTTTGAAATGCCTTTTATTCTGGGCTGGTCAGGCGATAATTTCGGCCTCACCTACAGCGACGGCGAGTGGTGGCATATTGCGCTGGTGGCCGAAGAGGGCTTTGAGATACAGAAGGGAAGCGGAAAGAGCATTCTGTATTACGCCAAGGACGATGATGAATTCCGTTCCAAAGGCGAGTATTTTCTTGAGAAATTTTCGAAAGGCAAACGGAGAGGAGAGTAGAAAGGCGAAAGAACGCTCTTTTTTAAAGGCTCCTAGCAGTAAATAAAGCAAAAACCCGGGAATACCGGCCGTACAAACGGCAAACGGCATTCCCGGATTTTCTGAGGGGAACTTTTCCTGGAAAACAGTACTATCTGACGCTAAAAATCAAAAGAAAATTCCCGATGGTTTTGAAAGCCGTCCTCATAGATACTGGTGATATATTGAGAGGAAAAGCCCCCCTGCTGTTGCAGGGCCTGATACAGGGTATCATCCCACTGCTCTTCTGTTACATGGCCGCTGAAATAGGCAAGGTTGATTTCGGCGAAAAAGCGATCCGCTTCCGAGGCGGAGCCTTCGTCCTCTCCGTCGGCCAGGTGACAGCAGTGCCGCCAGTGGTAATCGTAGGCGTAGTCGGAAAACGGGGTCTCTACCGGAACAGCACGGTAATCTGCCGTGCTGCCCATAAGGGAAAGCTCCCCGTATTGCAGGGGCCACATCAGAAGGGAAGAGGTGGCAATATCCCGAAGCCCCGTTTCGCTTTGGGCGGTATGCTGAATGTGCATGTGGCCGCTGAGATTGCAGATCACGCCGTATTTTTCGTACAGCTCCAGCAAGGCGGAATTATTCGAGATCACATAGCCGAAGCTGAAAAGGTCGCTGTGAGGGAGAAGGTTTTGGTGGCTGACCGCCAGCACCCGGCAGCCCTCTTTGGCGGCGGCCTTCAGCTGCTTCTTCACCCATTGCAGGGTCTCATCCGCCGCAACGCCGCGAACGGCGGAGGCGTTTACATCCAGCAGCAGCACGCGAAGCTCCGGCGTGACCTGGGCGGTATAGCTCAGGGAGGAGGTGTCCCTGCTGAGAGCATCCGCATAGCCGAAGGCGCTGTAAAGCTCCGCAAATTCTTCCCCGTCTATGCTGTCTACCAGGGTATAGCCGTCCCCCTGATAGCTGGCGGCGTATCTGTTTTTCAAATCGTGGTTGCCGGGGAGAACCAGCACCTGGATCCCCGCCTCTTTGATTTTGGAAAGCTTTTCTATCAGCGCCTCGTGGCTTTTCCGGGCGCCGTTAAAGGTCAGGTCGCCGGAAAGCAGCAAAGCGTCAGGCGGGTCACTGATCACCTGCTCCACGAAGGCGTCGGTGATTTCTTCGCAATGCTCCATGGCCTTGCCGTCTCCGTTTTCCAAAACCAGCTGGAAATATTCCCCGTGGTCGGTAAGCTCCGGCGAAATGTAGTGGAGGTCGCTGGCCGCAAGGAGCCGGGCCGTGACCGGCGGCAGGGGCCTTTTCCAAAACAGAAAGGCGCAGACGCCTGCGGTGATCAAAATCAGAATCCCCAGAAAGACAAACAGCTTCTTTTTCACGATAGTTCCCCCTGTCTGCTGCCCTTTTTCTGCCGTCATGTGTGGGCGAAAGAGCACGATTTGTAGAATAAAATCATACCGCGAAAACTGTGCCGCAGTCAAGAGGGAAAAGGTGTTCTATACCGGCTCGTTTGCAGAATGGGCTTCCTGCTTTGTGAGAGCTCGTTCCAGCCATTTTAGGAGTTCTTTGTTTACAGGCAGCTTCGTGTCGCCGAGGGACAAAAAGAAGGGTTCCTTTTCCAAGCGGATGAGCGCCGCTTTTTTCACCCGCGCCCGCAGAGCGGCGGAGCTTTGCGATAGCTTCATCAGAGCCGCCAGGGCGTGGGAAAAATACTGAAAGCGGAGATCCTCCCGATCCTGGATCAAGTCATTGGGGCGGATCACAGCCGTTCGGGCGGGGCCTTCCTCCTCCACCAGGGACAGCAGGTGCTCGGAAAGCTCCAAAAGCTCCAGCCGGCCAATCAGGAGAATTCCCAAAATGGCATAGGGGTGGCAAAACCTTGCACTGGTTTTCGGCGCCTCTCCGCTGAGATCCTGCGTCATTTCCAGCAAAACCGGAGCGCAGGCGGGGTTTCCCTGCAAGGCAAGGGCGATCGCGCTGTGATAGCGCAGCGGCTTGTTTTCTGACCGCAGCCATTTTTGCAGAAGGGGGGCTAGATTCGGAAGGCCGCGCAAAGCCCAAAGCCCGATCCCCGGCCTGTCGGAGCTGAGGATCCTTTCCAATTTCTCTGGATCTTCCGGCCACTGAAACGGCTCCCGGTTTCCCTGGTCTCCGTTTCGCTTTTGGCAGGAGGTTTCCCCCGGTAGGAGACATCCGGACCGTGCTAGTTCCGCCTGGAATTCCTTGTAGGGGATCTGCCCGGCGGGCACGCTGCGGCAGAGGGACAAATGCGCCATGCATGCCGCCGCCTCGCCGCTTTTATACATTTCGTCCTTCATGCGCAGGGCGCAGGCTCCGTCGTGATCCGCCGCCATGGCCCGGCCCGCGGTGAGAATTCCCAGCATCCCCCGGGGGATCAGAGCGCCCAGGGGAACAGGGAATTTCAAATAAACGCTCCAAAGCCCCGCCGCCGCGATCCAGTCCTGATACAGGGGAGATTCAAAGGCGGTGGCGCGGCAATGATTGTCCATGTTGGAATAGCAGAAAAAGGCGGGCGGCCCAGGCTCCCGGCTTTCCAGAATATCGGAAAACCGCAGGGTGCTTTCTCCCACGATCCTTCTGCCCTCCCGCACGCCCAGCAGAGAAGCAATGGACAGTAAGGGCTCTCCCTTACAATAATCCTTTTCATAGAAATTTGGAGAGGCCGAGGACAGCACCAGCTGGGTTCCGTATTCCCAGGGGTCGTTGGGGTCAAGGTAGCCGCTGTCCACATTGCGGCACTGAACGCCTTTTTCCGTCAACACGGTGCGAATATTGGAAAAGGGCTGGAAGGGAAACAGGGTGTCCCGGCTCCACTGCATTTCACAGCCCGCCATGGCGCTGAGGATCCCGTCTCCCGTGCAGTCCACCACATAGCGGCTCCGGTGGTGTTCTTCCTGTCCCGCGCCATCCAGCACCGTTACGCCCAGAACGTGGTTTTTCTCCCGCCAAACACCGGTGATCACGCTGTCGTACCGCAGGGTGACGCCTGCTTCCTCCAGCTCCCTTTGGAGAGCCAGGTGCTTGGCCCAGCCGCTGATGCCCTGCGCGTTGGGAAGATAGGACTCACCGGCTTCCAGCGCGGCGGCCTTTTCATCGATCTTCTGGTAAAGGCCGCCCTTATTGCCGCAGTAATATTCCGTGATCTCCCCGGCGGCGGCCATGCCGCCCAGCTGCTCCAGCTCTTCGATCCCCAGCACGCTGTGTCCGTATTGCCCGGCGGCGGTACAGGCGCATTGAGCTCCGGCGGTGCCGAGCCCCACGATGATGAGATCCCATGTTCCGTTCCAGTCCGGTTCTTTTGCGGAGGCGGCGCTCCAGCCGTCCTCCATCCATTTACAAAGCTCCATACTGTGCCTCCTCGATAGCTCTGGCTGTTTGTATTCCGGCGTCATAGGCCTGCTGCAGCGTATAGGCGGGGGGCATGGAGATACAGCCGCGATTTTCCCGGGGCCTTTCGGAAAGGGGAAGGACCCCTATTCTGCCTGCTATGCCGCAAATTTTTTCCTTGGAGGGCCACGGGGGAGAAGCCTTTCTTTCATAGAGCAGGGCGGCGGCCTTCCAGCCCTTTTCAGCGCCGGATACCGGAAGTGTGCGGTAGTGTACGGGGCCTTTTGGGCCTTCGGTTGTTACGAAGCTGAGAAATCGCCGGTTTTCACAGCGTGCCGGAGCTTTTCCCAACAGCCTTTCCCCCAGGCAGTCCGGTGTGCAGTCACAGAAAACAGGAGATTCCACCTCCAGATGAACGCCCAGGGAAACAAGGCGCAGAAGAAAGCGGCCTTCCTTTTGGGAGATACCCCTTACCCGGGCGCGGAAAAGGCACGTGACTCCGGCGGATTTCAGCTCTTCGCACAGAGCGGGGTGGATCGCCGGGCATACCAGCCCGTGTTCCGTTATAATATTTCTTTCGCAAAGCTTTTGGCAAAAGGAGCGCGTTTCCTGCTCCGCAGGCTCTGTTTGCTCCTCCGCCGCCTGAAAGGAGGCGGTGTATTCCGGCGCTGTGAGAATGCCTTTTTCGATCAGCAAAACCCGCAGGCCTTTCCGCCCCAGCCGGCAGGCCGCAGCGCAGGCCGATAGGGAGGCGCTTAAAAAAACAGCGTCAAATGATTTCATCACAATGGTTCTCCTTTCCGGTGACAGGAGGCAGCAGGAGGGGCCGGGGGAAAAGATCCCCGGCCCCCTTGCGCCTGTCGTTGTTATCGTAAGTTACCTATGGCTTTTACCGGTTGGTATACCATTCGTTGTAGGCGTCCAGCACGGTACCCAGGCCATGGGCATCCAGCTCACTGACAAACTGATCGAACTCATTGAGGTCTCTGGCTCCGGCAATAAATTTGATCAATTCCTGCGTGGTGTATTCCGCTACCGCCTTTGACTCCTGAGATACGCTTTCAAAGGAGGGGGCAAAGGACAGCACGCTGGAAACCTGGTAGGGATTTGATTGTTCAGCCAGCTTCGTATATACCGTGTCGTACTCCGGAACCTTCCTGGTGCGCAGCAGCCACATATCATAATAGGCGTCTCCATCCTGAATGGGGAAGTAGTTGGACATCTGGCCCCGGTTGGTATTGAAGGCGTCTGTGGGGACGCGCTCGCCGTCTACGATCAGATAGTCCACGCCTTCCTCGCCGTGGATGATGCTTTCAAAAACATCCTCCTGCAAGTAGGTGTCGATATAGCTCAAAACGGTTTCCGCCTTGCTTGAGGAAGCGGGGATCATGCCGATGCCGAACAGGCCCTTATCGCTTTGTACCTGCTGCTTTCCATCCGGCCCCTTGAGAGGCGGGAACGCTTCCATAAACACGCCGTCTTCACCGGCTTCATGCTTGGCGATCAGCAGATCCTTTGCGGGATCCACCCAGCCGCAGTAGAAGCCCACTTTTCCGGAGGCGATCTTTTCACTCTGTGTGGACCCGGTATTGATGGGCATATCCTGATCCAGAAGCCCTTCTTCATACAGCTGGTTCATGAAGGTAAGGTATTCCTTAAATTCCGGCAGAGTGCAGGTGTTTACGATTTTGCCGTCCCGCTCCTCGTAATTGTAAACGATGCCGTAGGTGCTGGTGATGGCGGTGACCCAGCCGTTATCCGCGCCAAAGGGGATGTTGTCCGCGCCGTTTTCACCGGGATCCTGCTCCTGGAACGCCTTCAGCACCTGATAAAGCTCTTCCCGGGTGGTGGGGACCTCCATTCCCACCTTTTCCAGCCAGTCCATCCGGATAAAGTTGGAGGTTTTTGAAATGGGCAGACCTGTGCTGCCGATGCCGTAGATCTTTCCGTCTGTTTTCAGTGCGTCGAAGCACAGGGGGTCGCTGGCGGCCAGGTTGGGGTAGTTGGGGATCAGATCTGTCAGGTCGGTGAGCAGCCCCTTGTTTGCATAGCCTGCAAAGGTGCTCTTTTCTTCGTCTGTAACGCCCAGCATGATGTAATCGTACTCCATGTCTCCGCTGGAGAACATGAGGTTCAGCTTGTCCAGGGGATTTTTCTCCGGCAGGAAATCAAACTGCAGATCGTAGCCTGTTCCCTCCGAGAGCTCCCGGATAGCGTTTTCATCCTCTTCCTTGGTAGCGATATAGCCCCGCAGGATCCGAATGGTCTCCTTTTCCTTCTGAACATCGGAGCCGCCGGAAGAAACGGGCTTTTCAGGCTGAGAAGAGGGGGCCTGGCTGCTGCCGCCGCCCGCGGAGCAGGCGGACAGTGAAAGTGCCAGCAGCAGCGAAGCGGCGATCTTTAGCGTGCGTTGAAATTTTTTCATGTGTGTTCCTCCTTTTTATTCTTTCACAGAGCCGATCATCACACCCTTGGCAAAGTGCTTTTGCAGCAGGGGATAAACGATCAGCACAGGGATCATGGAAATCAGGATCGTGGCGGCCTTCACACCCTCGGGAGAGTTCGTGGCGAGCATGGCGGAATCCGCGTTTGCCAGCGTGTCCGAGGCGGCGTTTATCACGTCCATCAAATAGATCTGCAGCGTTTTCAGTTCGCTTTTGGTGATATAGAGCATGGCGCTCCAGTATTCGTTCCAGTAGCCCACCGCCAAAAACAGGGATACGGCGGCAAAAGAGGGCTTGACGATGGGAAGCATGATCCTCAAAAAGATCGTCATGTTCCCGGCTCCATCCAGCTTGGCGGATTCCTCCAGCGCCGGGGAAATATCCTCAAAGGCCGATTTCAGGATCAGCATATTGTAAACGCTGATGGCTCCCGGCACAAACAGGCTGCTGATATGATTGAGCATTCCCAGGGAATGGATCAGCATGTATTGGGGGATCATCCCGCCGCCAAACATCATGGTAAATACGAAAAGCAGGGTAAAGCCCCTTCTTCCCCGAAGCTGCCTGCGGGAAAGCACGTATGCCGCCATGCCGGATACAAAAACGGAGAGGAGCGTGCCCAGAACCGTGACCTGAAGGGAGACCCAAAAGGCCTGCAAAAACCGTTTGCTTTGTATCACGCTGAGAAAGGTGGCGGTCTGAAAGTCTACAGGCCACAGAAATACGCTTCCCGTGGTGTTGGCGGTATATCCGCTGAAGGCCTTCGCAATGATGTTCAAAAACGGGTATAGGGTGATAACGGAGCAGAAAAATAAAACGATATAGATGACCGGAAGCAGCGCGCGGTCTCCTTTTGCCTGCTTGATCTTCATAGGGGCGTCTCCTCCTTTCTTACCACAGGCTTCTTCCGGAAAATCTGCGGCTGAGCCAGTTGCAGACCGCTACCAGGAAAAAGGACACCACGGAATTGAACAGTCCGGCGGCGGAAGCAAAGCTGTATTCCATATTGGAAAGGCCGGTGCGGTAGATATAAGTTCCCAAAACGTCTCCGGTTTGATAAACGGCGGGGTTGTAGATGGCCATGATCTGTTCGGAATTGGCGTCCATAATGGTGCCTACCCGCAGCAGCAGCATCACCACGATCATGGGCGCAATGCCAGGCAGCGTAACATAAACGGCCTGCTTCCATTTGCTGGCCCCATCTACCACCGCCGCCTCGTAAAGGGTGGGGTCGATCCCGCTGATCGCGGCTAAAAACACGATGGAGCTGTATCCCACCTCCTTCCAGATAGCGCTGAGGACCACAATGGAGCGAAACAGCTCAGGCTTCATCAGGAAGTTGATGCGCGTGCCCCCGAAAAAGCCGATGATCCGGTTGAAGGTCCCGCCGGAAGAGAGCAGATCAAACAGCAGGCCGGAGATGACGACCCAGGAAAGGAAATGGGGCAGATAGATAATGGTTTGTACCGAGCGCTTGTACAGCGGCCTTCCCACCTCGTTTAGCATCAAAGCCATCAAAATGGGGAGGGGAAAGAAAAACAGGATCTTGTAAAGGCTGATGAGCAGGGTGTTGCACAATACGTGAAAGAATTCCGGTGTGGCGAACAGCCGCTGAAAATTTTTCATCCCCACAAACTCACTGCTCAAAAAGCCCGCGAAAATATCGTAATCCTGAAAGGCCATTACAAGGCCCGCCATGGGAACGTACTTGAACAGGATCAAAAAGAACAGCGGGATCAGCAGCATGAGATATAAGTCCCAGTCCTTGCGGAGATCCGTGCGCAGCCGTTTCTTCGTTTTCCGCATAAGCATCCCTCCCTTATCGGCTGACTTCATTATAAGAGAAAAACCGGGGGCTTGAAAAGGAGAGAAAAGCATACTTTGGGGGGATATCCTTGACTGTTTAGACGATTTATTGGATTTTTATGGATAATATTGATATACTATATACAAATTTCATCTTCCGGGGGGATTTTTACCATGTTGACGCTTCTTTTGGCAGACGATGAAAGGCTTTTGCGGGAGGGAGTAGCGGAGCTGATCGATTGGGCCGGGCTGGGCATTGACCGGCTGCTTCAGGCGGAAAACGGGAAGGAGGCTTTGGAGCTGGCCAGAGAGCATGCGCCGGATATCCTGTTGACCGATGTGAAAATGCCGCTGATGGACGGCATTGCGCTGGCCCGTGCCTTCCATCGGGAATTTCCGGAAACCAGGATCATTTTCCTTTCCGGGTATGCCGATGTGGAATACTTAAAAGCGGCCATACAGGAGCAGGCGGTAGACTATATTCTGAAGCCTGTCGATCCCCGGGAGCTGGAATCCGCCATCGGAAAGGCGGCCCGGGCGGTGAACGGCCAGCGGGAGCATCGGGAGCAGCAGCTGACCATGAGAAGGCTGATCCAGAAAAGCCTGCCGGCCTATCGGAAGGATTTTTTCTCCCGGCTGTTTACCACCGACTGGGACGTGGAAGCCCTGCAGGAGCAATTTTCTTTTTGTGATTTTCCCTTTCAGGAGGACGATGGCTTTTTAGTCGCCATGGTATCCCTGCGCTATGAGAAAATGGTTTCCGGCACCCAGATCGCCTTTCTGGGAGGGGAGGCGGAGGAGCTTCTCCGGCAGTGCCTCACGGAGGAAGGCCTTGTGGGATATGTGTATCCCGCAAGCCATGATCTGTACGCCTTGATCCTGCTTGCCTCCGAGCAGGAGGAGCCGGAAACAGAGCTGTACGGCCGTTTGCTCGGCAGCCTTACCGCACAGCTTCCGGCGGAGTGCAGCATCGGGGTGGGTACGCTGTGCAGCGGGATCTACAATATCCGGGAATCCCGGGAATGCGCCGAGCTTGCCCTTTCCAGGCAGTTTCAGGGAGGGAGAGGAAGGATCTACCGGTATCAGGAAAACCCCGTGACGGAATTGCCAAGCCTTACCATAGACCGGAACCATGTGGAGCTGCTTTGCTCCTGCATCCTTTCCGGGGATCGGGCCGCCTGCATGGAGCTTCTTCCTGTGCTGACGCGGAAGCTGGAGCAGCTGGAATATGTGGATTGGGCCTACCTTTCCTGCTACTGCCTCCATGCTCTCTCCATTGTTCTCTTCCGGCTGTGCGCCGAAAAGGGCCGGGGAGAAGGCGCCCCCATCGAGCTTTTGGTTCAATGCCATACCGCCCTTTCCGCCTGCCGGACCGTGACGGAGCTGGAAAAGCTGTTCAGCTCGATCCTGGAGGACCTGCTGCAAATGTTTTCCCGGGAATCGCAGACCCAGAACAGACGGATCGTCCGGGAGGTTCTCGCGTATCTGGACGATCACTATTCCGAAGCCGTCACCATTCAGAAAATCGCCAGAGAGCTTTATGTGACGCCGGCGTATTTGTGCAGGCTTTTTAAGAAGGAGACCTCTCAAACCATCAACGAGGCATTGACTGAGCTGCGGATCCGAAAGGCTAAGGAGCTTTTGGAGGCGCGCCGGTATCGCCTGTATGAGATCGCCCCCATGGTGGGATACCAGGATATCAAGTATTTCAGCCGGATCTTTAAGGCCCATACGGGCAGCACGCCCGGCGAATATGGGGAAAGGGCCGGAGCTTCCGGAGAAAGGAACAGCATATGAGCAGGGGTTCTCTTTTTTCCCGGTGGAAGGCGAAATACGAGCACAGCAGCATACGCGCCAAGACCCTTCTTTCCGTGTTTTTGGGAAGCGTGCTCCTGGTGATAGGCTCGGCCGGCTTTTTCTTTTTTCGTTATACGGGCATGATCCAGGAAAGCTCTCAGAGGCAGTTTTCGGAGCTTTGCACACAGGCCGGAGTCAGCCTGAACTATATGTTTTCCTCGGTGGAAAGCAATGGCGTCTACATTTTGAACAGCTCAGAGCTGCTTCAAATCTTTCGCCATTTGCAGCAAAGCGATTATACGCTTTCCCAGGAGATCGATGATTACTTTGCCGTTTCCCGGGTAACCAGCCGGTATCATACGAACAAAGCCACAAAGGCGGTGCGCTACTACTTCAATACGGACGCGATCTACACCAGAGAGCAAAATTTTATTTTTCCTTTAAGCAGGATCGCGGAAAAGGATTGGTATGAGCGGATGCTTCTTGCAAAGGGCGCGCCCTTTTGGGTCTATCTTCCGGAGGAGGACAGGCTTTCCTGCTTTCAGGCTGAGTACAAAAACGTTCAGACAGGAGAGCTTTTGGGAGTGCTGGAGCAGGAATTGGACCGTGAGGAGGTGCTGCGGCTCTTAAGCAGCGTTTCCTCCTTTTCCACGGGCTGCACGGTGCTCACGGACCGGTCGGGAAACCTGGTGTATTCCGTGGGAGAGAAACCCCGGGAGTTTTTGGAGCGCTATCCCGTTTGGGAGCTTGCGGAAGAGAAAACCGCCATTTATTCCGGGGAAGGGGAACGGTATGCGGCCAACCGGCTGGACAATTTTTTTGTTCTGGCGGGAAGCATCCCCAGCCCCTATCTCGATGGGCAGATGAACGCCCCTGTCATAGAAACGCTGCTGTTTGGGATCATAGCGCTGCTGATAGCGGCGTGGATGGCCAGGCTCATTTCCAAAAGCCTCTCCGGCCGGATCAGCCGGATCGTGGAAGGGGTCAGCCGTATCCGCCTGGATTCGGAAGACTATCTGCCGGTCAGGTACGACGATGAGATCACGAAAATCGAAGAGACGATAAACCGCTTTCTGGAGACGATCCGGAACAGCCTTCGGGAAAATGAAAGGATCTATTCCCAAAAGAAGCAAGCCGATTTTCGGATCCTGCAGGAGCAGATCAATCCCCATTTTCTGTACAACTGCCTGGATTCCATCAACTGGATGGCCCTGCGCAGCCGGGAATATCAAATCGCCCGCATGGCTCAGCTTTTGGGAAGGTTTTTCCGCATGTCCTTAAGCCGCGGAAATCAGCTGGTGTCTGTGGAGGACGAGCTGGAGCACATCAGAGCCTATTTGGATATCATGCAGATCCGGTTTGAAAACTGGATCCAGGTCGAATACAATGTGGAGAGCGATGCGGCAAAGTGCTTCATGCTGAAGCTCTTGTTGCAGCCCCTGGTGGAAAACGCCATCCTCCATGGGTTTAACGGGCAAAAGCAGGAGACGAAGATCCTCCGCATCCACATTTGCATTGCGGAAGAAAGGCTTCAGGTCACCGTTGAGGATAACGGAGCAGGAATGAGCAGCGAGCAGCTGGAAAAGATCCGGAATATCCTGAAAAGCGAGGAAACTCCCCGGGAAAGCTTCGGCCTTTGGAATACCAATCAGCGGCTTGTGCTGTATTACGGGAAAGAAGCGGGCCTGCGGCTGAACAGCGCGCCGAAGGAGGGAACAAGGGTGGAGTTCAGCTTTCCCTGCACCCGTTTCCCGGCGGCCGACCTGCCCGCGGAAACCGTACTTTCGGAAAACGACCGGTCACGGATCACAGAAAACAACTAGGGAAGCACTGATTAAATCACGCCTAAGGGCTTGGCACGCGTCTCGCGCAGTCAGATTTATTCAGTGCTTCCCTGGAAAAAAGGACCTTCTTCCGAAGGTCCTTTTTGATCGTGTTGAGTTTATCGCGTCAGCATGGAAAGGGCCTCTGCTTCTGTGTCCACGAAGAACACGTCGCTGCCCTTGTTGCTCTCATAGATGAAATCCTTGAGGGGCTTGCTGGTATAGTGGGAATAATCGCCGTAAATCGCGATCCGTCCGCCGTAGTTCACGTATTTTTGCAGAATTTCTCCCGCAAGCCCTGTACTGAGAATGAAAAAATCCTCCGCGATCAGCTTTTTGTCGATGATGATGTTTTTCGTTCCCGCCTCATATTGCGCCGTCATCAAAAGGTCCAGGGCGGACTGGGCGTCTGTTATCACGGGCTCGTCACTGCTGACAAGCCCGCAGACAACGCCGTTTTTTTCTAATTTTTTTAGCTTCATTTATATTCCTCCGATTTCTGTTTCCTAACCTCCGGTTTAGTGATGACATGCCGGAGACAGACCTTGCCGCCATAGGTGTGAAAGGGACGTTTCGGAAATGCCAGTGCCATATGAACCTGTATTCACAACCTGTAAACGGCCCCTCAATTTGTCGAAAGCCGCCGCATATTTTCTTATTTTACCGGGAAATCGCCATTCTGGCAACAGGGATTTTTTGCAGTGCGGTTTTGGGGAAGTTTTTTCTATCCGGTACGATACAAAAGGGGGAATCAGTTGTTAGTAATGAGCAATAAGCAATTAAGGCGGCTGGCGGAAGCGTTTGTGAAATTGAGCGGTAAATTGGAATTTAGCGGGCTGACGAATAGCGCAAACCCCTTGCCTCCCCTGAAAGGGGTGAGCACGCCCCAGTGGGGCGTTGACGCGAACCGACCGAGCCGACAGGCGAGACGGGGGACCATGCTTTGCATGGTGGAAGGGTTATAGCCCAGCTGCGATTTGCATAAAGCCTGCGTTTATCAACTTGCTGCCACGGAACCCCTCAGTCAGCCTTCAGCTGACAGCTCCCCTTTCAGGGGTGAGCGCGTGCCGGAAAGTTATAACTTTCCTGGTACGCTGGTGCGAACCGACCGAGCCGACAGGCGAGAAGCC
>JAETPP010000186.1 GCA_021771115.1 Bacillota bacterium
CGAGATCCTTCGCCCGGAAGACGCAAAGCGTCTTTTGTGTTCCCTCAGGATGACAGGAAAGGGAGCCTTGCTTTTTTCTAACAACTAATTTCTAATTTCTCATTAAGCAAAGCTCCGGCGGAAGTTTCCGCCGGAGCTTTGCTTTCAAAAGAAGAATATCTGAAATGATCTGCTTATACGCTTTTTCGGAAAAATCGGTCAGGCCCGGCGCAGCTCGACGGCGCCGGTGACAGAGTGCATTTCCAGTTCCGCGCCGCCGTCCCCATAGGCGCCTTCACCGGACTTGGCGTTTAACTCCCCTGTCAGGGGGAAATCGCACTGGAACGCGCCGAACTGCGTGTGGTAGTTTACGGTAAAGCCATCCTCAGAATCGGGCAGGCGAAGAATGGAACGGCCGGAAACGGTGTGGACATCGGCGCTTTCCGGCAGCCTGTTTAAGGTAACGGCGGCAAGGCCGGATACGGAATCCACGGAGAGGTCGTCGCAGTCTCCGGCGGCATTCAGGGAGCCGCTCACGGTTTGCAGGTGGGCGTCCTCGGCGTGGAAGCCTGTTACCTCCACTTCTCCGGAAACGCCGGAGATATTCAGATCCTCCGCCTGCAGATCGGCCGCTTTGATTTGCCCGGACACCGCGGAGAGCTTCAGATCCTCGGTTTTCAGACCGGACACCATGATCCTGCCGGAAACCTGGGAAATGGTCAGGTCCTCCGCCGAAAAATCGTGCATGGAAATGCTGCCGGAAACGCTTTTGATCTCCACTTCCTCCAATCCGCCGGCGCAGCTGTAGGGGAGCTCCACCAGCAGATGCTTGGAATAGGGCACGCTCTGCCGCCATTTCTCCTTGCTCCAGGCAATGGAAAGCTCGCCATCCTCCAGGCTGATCACCGTTTTTTCCCGCTCCTCCAAGGGCTGGCGGGAAAATTCCGTGATCCGAACGGTATCGCCGTCTGTGCGGCGCACCTCCACATTGCCGCGAATCCATTGGATCTCCAGGTTTTCCACCTCACCCGTCAGGGGAGGGTATTCCAGCGGGTTTTCCTGCGCCGCCCGGAAATCCTCTTCCTCCTGCTCCCAGGTGGTTTCCAAAATACCGGCGGCGTCCTGGTCACCCACCGGGCCTCGATACTGCTTCAGCTCCCGCAGCGCCTTTTTCGCTTCCTCCATGGCAAACCTTGCCGCCTCCGCCGCTCCCTCCTGAAGCTCTTTGCTCAGCTTCCGAAAATCAAAGACGGACTGGGGCTCCGGTGCGGGCTCGGGATTCGGCTCTTCCGGCTGCTCCGCCGCCCTCTGGGGCACTTCGGGGCCCCCTGCCAGCGCCTTTAAAAGCCTGGCGGC
The DNA here is from genome assembly GCA_021771115.1 of Bacillota bacterium. Lineage (GTDB taxonomy): Bacteria > Bacillota > Clostridia > Oscillospirales > Acutalibacteraceae > Acutalibacter. The sequence goes on from JAETPP010000186.1 coordinate 1,336, forward strand.
GTCCTCTGAGGTGATGATCCCCTGCTCCACCATATCTAAAATTTTTCTCTGCTCGTCATTCATTGTAAAAACACCTCTTCTTTTCTATCCACCCGAAAAGCCGGGTTCTTATGCCTTTTCGATCTGCATTCCGCCGGAGGTGGTGGAAAGGCTGATCCTTGCTTTTCCCATGCCGCAGCGCACCATACCGGACCGTCTTTCCCGCGTTCCCGTTACGGGGAAGCCGCAGTCAAAGCCGCCGGAAACCGTCTGGTACTCCGCAGTGAAGCCCTCGGCGGTTTCAGGAATCAGCAGGGAAAGCTCTCCCGAAACGCTGGAGCATTTCAAATTTTCCGGCAAGGCCCGCAGCACCAAACCGGCTTTGCCCGAGGTGGTTTTCACCCTGGCGCCTCTGCCCGCCGTTCCCTCAAACCGAACGGAGCCGGAAACCGAGGAAAGGTTCAGCACCTCCGCCACGTCTCCCCGTGCCTCGATCTTGCCGGAGGTAGAGAAAATTCCGGCGGTAGCTGCGGAAAAATCTCCGATCAGCTTTCCGGAAACTGTGGAAAGCTTCAGATCCTCCGCAGAGAGAGACCGGGCGTCGATCCTGCCGGAGGTGCTGGAAAGGCTGATCCTTTGCCCCTGCAGATCGGAAGCGATGATCTCTCCGGAAACAGAATGGACGGACAGGTTTCCTCCGGACAGGTTAGCAAGGGAAACAGAGGCGGACACGCTGCCGATCTCCACGGTTTCCAGGTGCTGCACGGCCCGGGGCAGCTCAATGACCAGCCGCTTTGACGCCATTTTGAAAAACGGCCACCGGAAATGACTTCTGTTCCAGGCAATGCGCAAAGCGCCGTTTACCATGGAAGCCTCCATTTTCTCCCCATCGGACAGCGGCCTTCTGGCATACTCCGTGACCCTTATCTGCTCGCCCTCGCCGTGATACACCTCGATAGAACCGCTCATCCATTCGATATCCAGAGAACGGACCACGCCTTCCAGCCCGGGATATTCATAGGACAGACCTTCCGGAGATTCCACGGGAATGGCCGATACCGGAGGCACAGGCGGCGCAGGTGGAACGGGCGGTACCGGAGGCACAGGAGGCGCAGGTGGAACGGGCGGTACCGGAGGCACAGGAGGCTCGGGTATATCGGCCTCTTCAAAAATTTCCGCCAGCTTCTCCTCCATACCCTCGGGATACAGCGTCAGGGTTGGTACCCCTTTGTTCTCCCCCCGTGCTTCCCATGATGCTTCCGGCTCCGGCGCAGGCTGCTGCACTGCGGAGCCGTCTTCCTCTTCTCCCAAGGCCTCCAGCAGCCGGTGGGCGTCCTCCTGGGAAATGATGCCGGCCTCCAGCATACTCAATACCTTCTGTTTTCCCTCGTTCACAATCCTTTCCTCCCTTCCCATATCTCCGCAAGGTCCTCCCGCCACAAATACAGGCTGTGCTGTCCCAGCCGCCGTTCGATCAGCCGGGGCCTTGCTGCAAATTTTTCTCTTGTCTTTTGCAAAAACCAGCTCAGCTCCTCAAAAAGCCTTCTCAGAAGCCCCGCGTCCCTGGAGAGGGACACATCGCCCAAAATATCCCTTTCCAGCCGGAGGCTTTCTCCAAATACCGGCCTGTAGATCAACGCATCTGTGCCGCGCATCTCATTTTCCTCCCTTCAGCTGGTTCAGGGCTTCGATGGCCGTATCCACATCGATTTCCCGGCTGGAAAGCCGGGAAAGGATATCGGCCCGCTCCTCCTGCTCCCGCAGCGCCCGCAGCTCCGGCCTTTCATCAAAGCCCAGGGCGTTCAGGGCGGCGTCCAGCATGTTCTTTACCGTGGGATAGCTGACCCCCAGCGCTTTTTCCACTTCCTTGATAGAGCCGCGGCACCGCAGGAAGGTTTCCACAAACTGCAGGTGCTTTTCCTCCAGGCGGCAGAAGCGGCAGGGTGAAAAATTCCCGTTCAGCTCCGTGCCGCAGTTCCCGCATTTCAAACGGGTCACTGTCATCGTTCCCCCGCACACCGGGCATTGAGAGGGAGCATGAAACGATTGATTTGCCATACTCAGGATCTCCTTTCTTTTTCTGTTGGCGAATCGTTTGCTTTCGGCAAATAAAAACTTCTTTTGTATCCCCGGATCTTTGCATGGAAGGGCGGAAAACCTTTTTCTAAGGCTCCGGCCTGCTTCCGCTTCAAAAAATTCCAGAGATTTCTTGCTTTCTGTCCGCATTATAAACCTTTGCTTTAACTTTGTCAATAGAAATATTGATTTTTTTAAGGCATATGTTTAATTTTTTTAATTTCTCCTTTTAAATATGCGAAAACGCTGCTTTTTTCTGCCAAGAACCTTTGCAGCTGCTCG
>JAETPP010000187.1 GCA_021771115.1 Bacillota bacterium
GATATTTGGGGCGAAAACAAGCAGCTTATCACAGTAACCACCAAGAACGGGAATTATTTTTATATCCTGATTGACCGTGCCGCCGAGGGGGAAAACACCGTGCATTTCCTTAACATGGTAGATGAAGCCGACCTTATGGCACTTATCGAAGACGGAGAAAAGGAGGAAACAACGGTAATGCCGCAGACCTGCACCTGCACGGAAAAATGCGAAGCCGGGGCGGTCAACGAGAGCTGCCCCGTGTGCCTTAACAACCGCAATTCCTGTACCGGCGCAGAGAAAGAAACCGAGCCGGAAACCGAAGCCGAGCCGGAAAAGCCAAAGGACAATAAAGGCACAAAAAGCCTGCTCCTGCTCTTTCTTGTGACGCTCCTTGCAGGCGGCGGGGCGTTCTATTATTTCAAGTATATCAAGCCAAAGGACAGCGCAAAGGGCAGCCCGGACTTCTCCGATTTTGACTTTGACGAGGACGAGGACGAAGATACCGACTATGAGGACGACACCGACCTTGACGGCTACGGGGACGGCACGGAGGACGCAGAGGACGGCGCAGACGATACCGAAGCGGACGAAGAAACGGGGCTTTTGGAAGATACGGAGGGCGGCTTATGACGTGGTTTACAGACAGCCCTTTTGAAAGAATGATGACACAGAAACCGGGACACGGGCGGCATGGGGACGACACGCCGCCCGTCCCACGTTCCCCGGCTTGTACTGGCTGCCCTTATCACAAGGGGCTAGCCCCTTGTATTGGTTACTGTATCAAGAAGTTGCAGGCAAAGGAGAACACCGAGCCGGAACACTGAAAGGAGATATTTTTATGCAGTTGGTAATCGCAGAAAAACCGAGCGTTGCAATGTCAATCGCCGCCGTTATCGGCGCAACGGAAAGAAAGGACGGCTACATGGAGGGCGCAGGCTACCTTGTTAGCTGGTGTGTGGGACACCTTGCGGGGCTTGCGGACGCTACCCACTACGGGGACTTTAAGAAATGGCGTTATGAGGACTTACCCATTCTGCCGGGGCATTGGGAAACCGTCATAGCCCCGGACAAGAAAGAACAGTTTGAAACACTGGAAAAGCTCATGCACAGGACGGACGTTGAAGCCCTTGTGTGTGCCACGGACGCAGGGCGTGAGGGGGAACTGATTTTCCGCTTTGTCTATGAAAAAGCCGGGTGTGAAAAGCCGTTCTACCGCTTATGGATCAGCAGCATGGAGGAAAGCGCAATAAGGAAAGGCTTTGAGGATTTGCGGGACGGACACGACTACGACCCGCTTTATTATTCCGCACTATGCCGGGCAAAGGCTGACTGGCTAATCGGTATCAATGCGACCCGCCTTTTCTCCGTCCTCTACAACCACACCTTGAACGTGGGGCGGGTGCAGACACCGACCCTTTCCCTGCTTGTGGAACGGGACAACGCCATAGCGGATTTTCAGAAGAAAAAATACTATGTGGTACATATCGGAAACGGCACTTTTGAAGCGGCAAGCCCGCCCTACACAGAGAAAGCCGAAGCCGAAAAACTCCGCAAGGATTGTGACGGGGAAACGGCGGTATGCACTTCCCTTGTCCGGGAGGAAAAGACCGAGAACCCGCCCCGCCTTTACGACTTAACAACCTTGCAGCGGGAAGCAAACAGGCTTTACGGCTACACCGCCAAACAGACCCTTGACTATACCCAGTCGCTCTATGAAAAGAAGCTATGCACCTACCCCCGGACGGACAGCCAATATCTCACAGACGATATGCTCCCCACCGCTGAAACTATCGTGTCCGGGCTTTTCGGCACACTGGATTTTGCAAAAGGCGTTGACCTTGCCCCGGACTATTCCCGCATACTGAACAGCAAAAAAGTGACCGATCACCACGCAATCATTCCCACCGCCGAAGCAGTAAAGACGGACAAAGGCAGCCTGCCCGAAAGCGAAAGGAATATCCTGCTTTTACTCTCCATGAAACTGTTATCCGCAACGGCGCAGCCCTACCGATACGAAGCCGTAACCGCTTCCTTTTCCTGCGGCGGCGTGACCTTTACGGCAAAGGGAAAGACCGTCAAATGCGAGGGCTTTAAGGAACTGGAACGCCGCTTCCGTGCCACCTTAAAAGCGAAGCCGGAGGACGGGAACGCCACGAAAGAAAGCCCCCTGCCGGAGCTGACCGAGGGACAGGAAATCACGGCAAAGGCAAGCGTAACAGAGCATGACACAACGCCCCCGAAAGCCTATACGGAAGATACCCTGTTGTCCGCAATGGAACGGGCGGGAAGCGGGGACATTACAGAGGACGCAGAGCGCAAGGGCTTAGGCACTCCCGCCACCCGTGCGGCGGTACTGGAAAAACTTGTGCAGGCGGGATTTGTGGAGAGAAAGAAAAAGCTGCTTATCCCCACCAAAGACGGCAAGAACCTTGTCGCCGTCCTGCCCGACACCCTCACAAGCCCGAAGCTGACCGCAGAATGGGAAAACGCCTTGACGGAGATTGCAAAAGGGGAAGCCGACCCGGACAGCTTCATGCGTGGCATTGAAGCAATGGCGGCGGGGCTTGTGAAAGAATACGCCGCCGTCCCGGAGGAAAAGAAAAAGCTGTTTGCGCCGGAGCGAAAGGAAGTCGGCAAGTGTCCCCGGTGCGGCTCTCCCGTCTATGAGGGACAGAAAAATTTTTATTGCAGTAACCGGGACTGTCAATTTTCCATGTGGAAGAATGACCGCTTTTTTACGGGCAAGAAAAAGGAGCTGACCGCCGCCATTGCCGCCGCCCTGCTTAGCAAAGGCAGGGCAGCCATGAAAGGCTTGTATTCCGAAAAAACGGGCAAGACCTATGACGCTGACGTGCTGCTTGCGGACACGGGCGGCAAGTACGTTAATTACAAAATCGAGTTAAAACAGACCAAGAAGCCAAAGCCCAAGAAGTAACCCACAGAAGAATAGCAAGCATAGGGATTGAGTACCCAATCCCGTAAAACCCCCACTTTTCCGTCCTGCGGACTTGTGGGGATTTTGCTTGTTGGGAAGTATCCCAAACCCTCTGAAAAAAATAAAAAACCGAAAGGAGCTATTGCGTATGAAAGATGATTTTTCCGTGCTGATACAGAACCGCACAGAGTTTGAAAAGGGCAACCCGGCGACCGTGTTCCTCTCCCTGCCCGCCACAAAAGAAGAACTCCACGAAGCCATGAAAGCACTGAACATCACAGCCGACAACCCGCAGGATTTTTTCTTGAACGGCTATTCCACCGCCGACAACAGACACATTGAGATACCCTTTGACTGGATAAGGGACGGCGACCTTGACAGGATAAATTATCTTGCCGCAAGACTGGAAGAAATGACCCCGGAACAGCTTGAAAGACTGGACGCAGTAATGCACAGTGACTTCAAGCCGGAAAACCTTGACAGGCTGATAGACCACACCTATAACACAGATTTTTATTCCTACGTTCCGGGGATTTTCAGCTATAAGGAATTGGGCGATTATTTCCTCAATGACAGCGGCAAAGTGCAAATGCCGGAGGAATGGAAAGCCGGGATTGACAAGGAGGATTTCGGCTTTAACGCCGCACTCCATGAGGACGGGAAGCTGACCGACTACGGCTAT
>JAETPP010000007.1 GCA_021771115.1 Bacillota bacterium
GCCCATCAAATGGGCCTCTCAAAACGGCATTGCCGTGGGGTACTCCGCCAGCCGGTTCGCACCGGAGGAAACCATCAGCCGGGAACAGATGGCAAGCATGCTGTACCGGTACGCACAGCGGAAAAAGGAGCCCATGGACACTTCCGCACGGGGCGACCTGACAACCTTTACAGACAGCGGAGAGATCAGCGATTACGCGGAAGAAGCCATGGCTTGGGCAGTGGGAGAGGGCTTCCTTTCCGGCAAGGGCGACGGCAGGCTGGACCCCCAGGGAACCGCCACCAGAGCCGAAGTTGCCTCCATGCTGCAAAGGTTTTGGGAAAGGCAGTCTGCCTAAAAGCTTGATCACGTAACATATAAAAATGCGAAACGCCAACCCAAAATGTGGTTGGCGTTTCATGTTATTTTTACAGGAAAGCTTCTTTCCCGTTTTCAGCGGCTCGTTACCGCATTTCCACCCGCAGCTCCTTTACCTTGCCGTTTCGCACGGCGCGAGCCTGGGCTTCCGGCAGAACGCTGCCGGAAAGCTTTTCTTCGCCGCCGTCCCGGTAAACCAGTGTAAAGCTTACCGTTTCGGTTTTGCCGGGGATCAATTCCTTACAGCCCGGCGCGGAATAGATCACCTTCACGTCTCCCAGAAACACTGCCTCCACCTTGCCGCTTTCCGGCATGAGATAGGCGGGGACATAGGGGGAAAGCGCCAGCCTCAGCTCTCCCTGCTCCAGCCGGAAGGGGCGCTCGCCGAAGAACATCAGCTGCCAGATCTGCAAAAATTCCGCCGTGGAGCCGGAAAGCCGGGCCACAAAGCCCCTGCCGTGAACGGCGGGGTCCGGGTTTGCGGAGGAGGCCAGGAAGGAAACATTTTCCAGGGGGCTGCGCCCGTACTGCTCCCAATGCAGAAAGGGCACGGCCGCGTCGTGAAATGCTTCCCCGAATTCCTCGTACAGCCCGCTTTTCAAGAGCTCCAGCAGATACTTGTATTCCATATGGAGCCAGATGGATTCATTCTCCAGCCAGCCGGGGGTAAAGGCCTTTGCCCGGCCCACCTCAAAGCTGGCGTTTTCCAGGCTGGCGTTGACCTTATACATGTGAAGCTTTTCATCGTACAGGGGGCTTTCCTTGACCAAACGGTGGAGCCGCCCCTTATTTTCCCGGTCCTCTCCCAGCTTCAAATAGTGGACGGGGCCTTCCAGGAACAGGGGCATCGCCTCCGGCTGAAGCGCGGTGGGCATGGGGCCTTCCGGCGTATTCTTCACTTCCGTGGCCGTAAAGGTAAAGTAAGTGGGGATCACACCGCCGCCATAGGCGCAGGCGGCTTCTATGCCCTGCCCCACGGCCTTTTCCAAAACGGAAAGCTGTGCGGCAAGGACGGAACACTCCACGGTTTCCCGCCGCCCCTGATAGCCGTTTTTGGTATCAGCGCGGTAGGCTTCCTTGATCGCATTGAGCCGGTCCCAGCGGGCATAGGCGTTTTCCTCCGCAGTGAAGATCTCCGCCGTTTCCCGAAGCAACCCGGAAATTTCGCTGTACAGCTCCACGCTGCCTGTATGGTGCTCCAGCGCTTCTATAGTAAAACGAAGCAGTCTGCTGAGTTCACAGCTTTCCGCCATGGAAGAGCCGAAAAGCCCCGGCAGGCCGTTTAAGGCATCATACCAGCCGGGCTTTCCGCCCTCCATTTCCACGCCCATACCGGCGGGGTCCAGAGTGGCGGCCTTCAGCGTACACAGCAGAACCAGCTTCTCCATCAGGGTGCTTCTGGCCTCTTCTCCCTCCGCCGTGCGCATCCATTTGTGGGAGGCCTGCTTTGCGTTCATATCCAGCGCATGGTACTGGCGCAGGCCGTTTTTCGTCATTTCATACCGCTTTGCACGGGGGTTCACAAACACCCTGGTCTCATAATAGCGGTACCGGCGGTGATCAAACAGCAGGTCTTCCTTTTCCTCCGGATACACGCCGAGATAAGATTCCACCAGGTCCAGGTTATAGGTCCAGTGGTCGCTCCAATAGCCCTCGCCGAAATCGGCGTTGGGCTCGCTGTCCGCGGCGCAGATCACCCTTGCCGTAAAGCTTTGGGCCTCTTCCTTGCTCATGCCCCAATCCTCCGCCGCCATGGCAAGCTTACCGGGGGTAAACTCCCGGTAAAGGAGCTCCGCGGCCTGGGGGACCTGCTTCCCAAAGGCTTCCCGCTTCTCCGGGGACAGGGTGAAGGTGCTGGGGGTGACCACCAGGGGATTATAGCCGTCTGTCTGGATCAAATCAAAGAAGGTGTGGATATTCTCTCTCCGGAGCTTCGGCGTAAACTGCACGTCGCAGCGGCGGTTCTGGTTCACATCCCGGAAATTGCCGTTGCCCTGGGCGTAATATTCCTGGCCCAGAGAGAAATAGTTGTACTCCCGCTCCGGGTCGCCGTGCTTTCTGGAATAGAGGTAGAAGGGGACCTCCTTTTCCCCATCCGCAAAAAGCATGGGTGCGCCGCCCCGGAGAAGATTATCCAGATAGGCCTGCTGGCTGTAGGCGTCGAATACGGGGTCAGCTGTTTTGCAGGCGGCCTTGGCGCACAGGTCTTTTACCACCTGGGCCTCTTCCTCCCGCTTTTCCACCGCCCAATCCGCGCCGGAAACCTTTTTCTCCAGCGCTTCCACTCTGCTTTTTTCCTCCGCCTGGCCATAGAGGCAGGTAAGGCGCAGGGCTTCGCCCGGCTGCAGTACCGCCGCTTTCGGCAGGAAGCAGCAGGGGAACAGATTTTGGGTGATCTGCGGCATGCCGCAAAGCTCGGAAAGGGAATGCTCCAAAAACCCGTGGGGCATTGTAAAGGAAGTATCCTCTCCAAAAATCAGAGCGGGCTGTACGATGGGGTGCAGCAATCTTCCCGCCTCGTCCCAGGCAAGGCAGAAATTGCCACCCTCCACCTCGGTCACAATGGCGCTGTCCGCCATGGAAGCCCGCACCCGGAAATAGGCGCGCCCTGTTTCATGATCCTCCACCTGCATCCAGGCCTTGGCAAGGTTTGCCTCGTTTTTCAGCGTATCGTGGCTGATCCCATAGGGCACCAGGGCAGGCATACCGTCTAAAAGCTCCAGAGAAAGGGGCTTTTCTCCCGTGTTTTCCAGGGTAAGTACTCTGCACAGCGCCGGGGTGCGCTCTCCCGGTACGCCGAAATAGAGGGCGGAAGCGGCAAGCGCCCCGCTTTTGCAGGTGATCTCCACCTCGCTCATGCCGATGTGCATGTCGCACTGCCGGGTAAACAGCTCTTCATAGCCGCCGTCTACCTTGCAGAAGGTGCGAAAGCCGGTGCGGCTCACATCGCGGTAGGAGACGCTGGCAGGGCAAAACTCCATGATGGGGTGGTCCTTATCCGACACACCAAAGCTGCACACGGCCTGGCCCCGGTTGTTGTAATAGCACCAGATAGGCACGCCCAGCTCTCCGCCGATCCCCGGCAGGAAGCTGGAAAAGGTGGGCCTTTCCTGATAATTTTTGATCACGAACCTGTTTCTCTCATCAAACATCGGTGTTTTCTCCCTTCTATTTCTTTGCGGCCAGTTTTACGGTGATCGCAAGCTCTCCCTGGGGCAGCTCCCCGGCGGGAAGCACGATCTCCGTGCCCTTCCCCGCCCAGCGCTTTTCCCCGCACACAACGGTTTCGATCTCATACTCTCCCCAGTCCAGCCTGCCGGGGTTTTCATAGCAGATATGCAAAGTATGCCCGGCGCTGGCGCAGGTGATCTCCGCCCGGCCGTCCGCTGTGAACTGCTCCGCCGTCAGCTTGGGGGAAAGCACCAGATCCCCCGCCTTGCCCCGCACGCCGAAGGCCTGGGTCTGCAGGGTCAAAAGCCACCAGCTGCCCGCCCCGGTCAAATAGGGGTACATGCCCCGGCCCCGGTCGTCAAAATACTCCGGGATCCCCGGCAAAATACGGCTCTTGGCAAACCGGTTGCTCTGCCGGTACAGATTGTCAAGGACCCGGAAGCCCTCCTTCGCAAAGCCCCGGGAATACAGGGCATAGGCGTACATCACAGCCATATGGCAGAACACCGCGCCGTTTTCCTTATGTCCATAGGCAAAGCCGAACATGCGGCCCATATCCAGCTTCACTTCTTCAAAATCGGTGTTCAGGCAGTAGCCTCCCCTGCTTTCATCATAAAGATAACGGTCCGCCGCCTGTACGATCTCCCGGGCCTTTGAGCCGTCCGCCGTGCCGGAAAGAAGGGTGAACACCTGACCGGTCAGCATCATCCGGGGCTTTCCGCCCTGCACACCTTCCACAGCCCTGCCGGAATCATCGTAGTAGCTGTTGAACCAGTGGCGGCCTTCTCCGTCGCCTGTCCACTCCGTTTCCCGGATATGGGCCTTCAGCCGCTCTCCCATGGCCTGTATTCTCCGGGCAAGGTCAGAGAGGGAAGCTTCCGCCTTTTCCGTGCTTTCGTTGGCGGAGGCGCAATAGGCCATAAGCGCCTTCTGTTTTTGCTGTGGGGTATCAGCCTCATTTTCCAGCAGCGAAAGGAGAGGCTTTAACAGGGAAACCGTTTTTTGCCCCTTTTGCTCCAGCCGCTTCAACAGGGCGGAAAGGGTATCGAAATTCCCGGCATAGGCGGCGGTAAAGGCCACGCTTTCTCCCCGGGTGCGGGCCATATCCAGCCCATCGTTCCAGTCCGCGCCCCGAAGCCGCATGTGCCCGTGCTCGCCCACATCGAAAAAGGCGGTGACCGCCTGGATCAGCAAATGCTCCAGCACCGTGCCGCTGTGAGGCTGGCCCGCATCCTCTCTGGGGCCGCCCTCCCCCCGGAAGGCCAGGGTATCGGCAAAATAGGGCTGCTCCTCCAAAAGGAAGCCGTCGTCCCCCGTCTCGTCCAGATAGAGGTTCACCGTCAACAGCGGCCAGAAGCCGTGATCCATCCATACTCTGGGAATGCCGTTTCGGTCCGCCTTGAATTCTCCGGGCTTCGTGCCGATGATGGTGGCGTTGGTGCCGTCTGTGCGCACCCCGGCAAAATAGCACAGCAGGTCGTTTCGGGTGGCGGCGGGGTCGGTCAGCAGCAGGGCAAGGCTGTCCTGCCACAAGTCCCGCCAGCCTCTGCCGCCCCTGCCGTAATCGTGGTGGGGCAGGAAGCTGCACCCGCAGATCCGCCGCAGAAGGGGCTGAATACCTACCCAGCGCATCCAGGCATCAAAGGTATCGTCGCCCGTATGGAAATGCTGGGAAGCCGCCTTCTGCCAGAAGAGTTTTGTTTCCTCCAGGCTCTTTTCCACCGTGGAGGCGGTCAAATAGGGAGCAGGGTCGTCGTCCACCGCCAAAGCGATCTGATAGCGCCTCGTCTCGCCGGGAGAAAGTGTAAGCTCCCGGAAGAACAGGGCTGCCACCGCTTCCCCACCCTCCGCAGTATCCCCCTCGTGAAGGAGGGAAACGCCTTCCGGCTCTGTCAGGGCCTGGGGCCAGTCATAGCTGCCGCAGCCTACAAAATCCCGCACCAGAGGCAAAAAGCCTGCCGGGGCATCTCCGTTTTCCTCCGCGCCCCAAACGCGGTAGGTGATCTCCCCTTTCTGATGCCCCCGTTCGTCAAAGGTCAGGGTGGGGTGAAGATCTACTCCGAATTTTGTCAGCCTGATCCGGTGCAGCAGGCTGGTAACATGGCGGTGATCCCGAATATTGTCCGCCGAGCGCCCGTACAGGGGAATGGCCGCCACGGGCGAAAGGGTCATTGGGCTGCCGCTTGTATTAGTCAGGGAGACCTGCATCAGCTCTACCCGATCCTTCCCCGCCGGAACAAAGCTCAAGGTTTCCGCCCGGAGCCCACCGGCGCTTTCTCTGGTGAGCTTCTGCCACAAAAGGCCGCCTGTCAGGGTGGAGCTCTCCTTTTCGTCCGCCCGCTGCGCCGCGCTTTTTCCCGTGACAGACCAGGGCTTTTCCCCCTTCCGGCAAACCCAGAAATTCCGGGTAGCCGTGCTTTCCTGCAAAGTCTCCGCGCTGGCCGGGGCCAGAAGAAAGGTATTCTGATCGGTTTTGCAGTCGCCCGCAAGCAGCGGCGTAATGCTGGACATCATGCCCCCTTCGTTCACCAGCGGAAAATACACCTCAGGGCACCGCTGAGCATCCGTCAGCAGAAAATCTCCCTGTCCGTTCAGAAATTGCAATGTTTCCATTTCATCGCCGCCTTTTTCTATAAAATTATAAGAATTTTACATCCTATTTCTGGTAATAATGTACCGCAAATTTTAAGTTCCGTCAAGTGTTTTCGTTTTGCTTACATCCCCGAAAAGCAAAAAAAGGAAGCTATGTCTCCATAGCTTCCTTTTTAGTTCCGTTGTAACAGGATATGTCTCAGCGGAGCCTTGGTTTACAGGAACCGCGTTTGAGTAATACCGCATTAAACACCGTATGGGAGGATTCTCCCCCCTGCATCATGTGAAACAGGGTCTCCACCGCGGTCAGCGCCATCTGGTCCGCCGGCTGGTAAAGAGTATCCAGAGAGGGATTAAAATATTCCATGATCTCCGTGCCGTCAAAACCGATAATGGAAATGTCGTCCGGAATTTTCAGCCCCAGGGACAAAGCCGCCTTGGCAACGCCGATGGCCAGCTCATCGGAAAAACAGAACACGGCCGTTACATCCGGATTGGCGGCATACAGCTTCTGCATGGCTTCATAGCCTACCGCATAACCGGAACCGGCGATCAAATTCCCAAAATCATGCAGCGTGGGGTCTACCGGAAGCCCGCTCTCCCTCAGCGCCCGGCAATAGCCATAAAACCGCAGATCGTTGGGGTTCTCCTGGGCCGTATCGGACTGACCGTGATAGACGAAGCCAATTTTTCGATGCCCCATCTCGATCAACTGCTTCGTGGCCTGGAAGCCAGCCTCCTCGTCGTTTATGATCACACTGGAATACAGCGCTTTGTCAACCGTATCCCCCGCCGAAACGGTGAGCAGCACACAGGGGATCCCCAGCTGCACAAGGCTTTCCTTGCTGTAGGAAAACTTGCCGCCGATAATGATGACTCCGCACAGGTTTCTATCCTGCGCCAGCTCGATGGCGGAATCAATTTCATCCGCCGCGCCGCTGGCGTCCTGCAAAATCACGGAATATCCGCGAAGATCCACCTCGTGCTCGATGATCCGAATCAGCTTGTGAAAAAACGGGTTGGTAATGGTCTTTGTCAGTATGGCAATATTGCGGGAGCTTGCTGTTTTGAGGGAACGGGCGCTGTTATTGGGAATGTAATTTGTACTCTGCACAGCCTGCAGCACCTTTTCTCTGGTTTCACTGCTGACCGGACCGGAACGGTTCAACACCCTGGAAACTGTGGAGATCCCCACTCCGGAAATTTTTGCAATATCCCTAATCGTTACGCCCATGATACGCTCCTTTGTGAACTACGTACTCTCGTGTAATTATTTTAGCAGAAAACAGGTGATCCCGCAAGGAAAAAGCCTTTGCCTTTTTTTGTAAGGATTTCCTAAAAAATCCGCCGCGCCATTTCTACCCAGCGGTGCAGCCGCTCCGGGTGGTTTTCCACCGTGTGGGTGTCCTTCAGAATGACCTCCATACAGGTTTGGTCCGCAAGCTGTGCTGTTTCAGTGAGGTCCTTGCGGATCTCGTCCTCCGCAAACCCCATGCAGACATAAGAGGGATTGGGCTTTCTGCTGAAAATATAGTTTTTGCCCAGCAGCTCCGCCATTTCCTCTTTGTTGCTCCAGGGGGAAACCGAAAGCCTGCGCAGCCGGGGAATCTGGCTGATCCATTTCCAGCGCATCTCTACCGGCTCACAGCAGCCATAACAGTTGATGCCGAATTTTTCCAGCAGCGGAAGCTGATAGGGGAAAATGAATTCTCCAAACATCTGGGGAGAGATCCCCACCGTTTCCTGGCTTTCCGCAAAGCCCCACAGGTCCTGAAGGGTGACCTTGCCGTCCGGAGCGCCCAGCTCATCCGTATAGCCGATGCCGCCGGAGGCGATGATATCGTCCTCGTTATTCAGCGTCAAAATCCCCAGCTTTTCGCATTGGGTGATCAGATTCATATGCTCATCCCGGAACCACGCCATCAGCCGATGAAGGTTCTCGGGGTCGTCGTACATATCGATCATCAGGTCTTCCATGCCGATCAGCCGTATCACTTCCGCCGTAATGCCCATGGTCCACCAATGGCCGCCGCGGTAGCGCACGTTCAAAAGGTCGCCGAAGGCCTCCTGGGCCGCGGCAAAGCCGGCTTCACTGGCGGCCTTGTCATAGGTGAGCTGCCGGAACTTCAGCTTTTCCAGCCCCTCTGACAGATCGTCGATCAGCTTGGTATAGTGGAAGCTGCCGGTATCGCTGACGCGCTCCTGGTTGTCGTCCGGGCCATCCAGGTAGAAGGTGGAATGGATGATATAGGGCACGCCGAAATTTGCGGAGATCGGCGTATCGTCCCGGATCTCCTCCGCCCAGAAAAGCTTCTGCCGCAGGTTGTATTCAAACCCCCGCAGCAGGGGGTCCTGACACTGCAGATCCTCCTCCCGGAGGATCTCACGCCAGCAGCCCTCCGGAGAAACGCAGATCATGGGCCGCTCTCCCTGCAAGGCGTTGTGGCGCTTCCACTCTCCCTCCAGCTTCTTCATGCGGTCGGAAGAGGCGATCCCCGCCACTCTGCCGGCAAGCTGCCGCAGGATCTCTCTGTCCTGGTTCATAGTTTGTTTCCTTTCCAAAGCTCAGCGCCCGGTGGCGCCGTAATAGTCCCGGACAAACCGCTCCATGCGCTTCGCTTCCGCTTCGGTATCCGCCCAGGTTTTGATGAACAGCCCCTCCGGTTCCAGATGCTCTACGAGATACTTCAAATCGTCAAAATGGCGTGCCTCGATCCACGCTGTTTTTCCGGCCTCCTGGATCTTTTTCAGATAAGGCGTCCAGAATTCCGCAGACTGCCGGAAGGGCGTGGCCTGCACCTGCACGCCTGTCAGCTTATCCAGCGTCAGAATGGCATCCAAATGGCGAACCGCGTTTTCCCCATCCAGATGGAACAGCGTGCGGGGGTGAAACTCCACCGTTTTTTGCAGCGTTTCCATGATGAATTCCTGAAAGAATTCCTCGGAGAGCATCACAATGAAATCGTTGGAAATATAGTACCAGGGCACATCGCTGTATACGCCCAGCCAGTTGGTGCTGCCGTGCTGATACTGAAGGGTCTGCTGTTCAAAAATGCTGTACACCTTCTTGAACAGCTCAAAATGGGCGTTTGCCACACGGTGGACTGAATCCGGATCGTCATACAGCTCCATACAGAGGTTTTCCGGGCCGATCAGGGAAGACACGCCGTCATACAGGGTATTGAAGGGGATCATCCCGATGATGTAATCCACGCCGTCCGGAGATTCGGGGTTGCGGGCGTCGTTTACGTAGATATCCAGCGCCTTTTTCTGGAGAATATAGTCGGGGTTATCCGGCTTGAAGGAAAAATCTGTAAATTCGGAAAGAGTCTTATCCATGTGGACAGCCCAGGCGCTGGTCTCATTGATCTCGATCTTCAGACCCAGCATGGAGGTGGCCACATCAAAGCCCAGATCAGGCAGATAGTAGGGGTAAGCTTCGCCGCCGAAATAGCTGTTTACGAAGCTTGCCCGGGCGGCGCGGCAGTGATAGGAAAAATCGTACCACCGGTCCTTGCAGACGCCGGGGTCAATTTCCACCTGGTGGTCTGCCGGGGCGGTCACGTGCAGGATAGGAGTGCGGTTTTTCCGCGTCCAGTATTCCTCGTACCGCTGTCTTCTGGCGTCCCAGTCGCTGACATTGATCATATGCGTTCTCACCTTTCTTTCCTTGGAAAAATTTCAAAAGAGCCATACTACTAAAATGGCTTCATCCATTTTAGAAAAAACAGATGAAGCCATTCAGCAGTTTCAAATTTGCGTGCTTCAGAATTTAGCTTGGAAGCTTACTTGGAAGCTTTCCATGCCTCCAGCTGAGACTTGACCTCTTCGATCACCTTATCGACGCCGGCCTGAGTCAGCTGAGTGCGATACTCTTCCACAGCTTCCTCCACGGGCTTGGTGCTCTTGCCCAGCATCAGCTGGTTGCCATAGGTGGAGTTCACGTTGGAGATAGCGGAGATCTCAGCGGAAACATTGGTGGCGTCAAACGCGAAGCCGATATAGGGATCGTCATGGGCGATCTTGTCCCATTCCTTGTTCTGCACTGCTCTGCGGGGATCCTCAGAAGCAAAGGGCAGGTTCAGGCGGTCGTTTCTCAGGGACCAGGAGCAGAATCCGCCGGCATCCACAGCCTCGTCATAGGTGGCGGCAGTTGTTACGGTGCCGTCAACCAGATCGTACTGTCTGCCTTCAATACCCATCTGCAGCAGGCGATAGTAACGCTCATCTGTCATGAACTTTTCAATGAGCATCAGAGCTCTGTCGGGATGATCGGAGGTGGAGCTGATGGCGCAGATGTTCTCGGTGCAGGGCATTCTCTTCATCTTGTCATTGTCGAGAGTATAGCACCAGAAGTTGGTGTCTACATCCGGACCCAAGCTGCCGGCCGGGCTCTTGATGGAGCCGTAAGCGCCGGTCCAGTCGGGCTGGTGGGTGATGAAAGCGCCGCTGTTGTTGGCCAGGAAGTTATCCTTATCGTCCTTGGCGGAAGCAGCCATAACGTCCTTGGACCAGTAGCCCTTGTCGGACCACTCCTTCATCTTCTTGCACCACTCCATGAACTCGTCGGTGTAAGCGGGGTGGAAGATGTCGTCATACTTTTCCAGGCTGGTAGCTGCCAGGCTCAGTTCGCCCTGGTTGATGCCCGGAACCTCGGGCCACCAGGTACCGGTGGTTGCAAGGAACGTTCTGTACATGTCGTTTGCCAGACCGGCGTTGCCGTTTAACGGAACGATGCCGTCTGCCAGGCAGGCGTCAAAGTAAGCTTCGGCGGTCTCGAAGGAATTGATCTCGGGAATGTTGTACTTCTCCTGATAATCCTGTCTGGTAACAAGGCCATAGGCGTTGAACGCCACATACAGGGTGGGAACGCCGTATACCTTGCCGTTCACAGAAACATAATCCCAGTATCTCTCAGGAACCTCGGCCTTCAGGTCGGGAACCAGGTCGATCAGATCGGTGATGTCGGCCAGAGCGCCGTCAGCGGCGATATCCCAATAGGAAGCCGCGAATGTGGGAGAAGCCTCCACGATATCGAACTTTTCGCCGGAAGCGAAGAGCAGCGGATACTTGGTGGCAACATCGCCCCAGTCAATATACTTGACTTCCAGTGTGCAGTTCAGCTCTTCTTCCGCCATCTTGTTGACTTCGGCAAGAATATCCGGGTTTGCCACGCCTTCGCTGCCGTACATATAGTAGGACAGCGTCACCTTTTCGGAAATGTCCCGCTCCGGAGCTGTGCCGGTGTTCGAGGTAGAGGACGTGCCGCCCTCTGCCTTAGACGAGTTGGCAGGGGTGCTGCTCTGATTGTTGTTAGAGCCGCAGCCGGCGGTCGCTATGACCAGCATCGCCACTGCCAAAAGCAGAGAAAGAATTCTTTTTGCCTTCTTCATGATTTTTCCTCCATTTATGAAATATGGTATTTATTCGCAAGGCCGTTTCGGCCGACGAATCATGGTGGAAATCAGCCCTTCACAGAGCCGATGGTAAGTCCTGCCACAAAGTACCGCTGCGCAAAGGGGTACAGCAGGATGATGGGGCCGATGGACATCACGGCGGTGGCCATCTTGATGGATTCCGAGGGCAGGTTGTTTGTATCCACCTGGATGCCCTGGGCGACCAGGATCTGGATATTCGCCTGGTCCACAATGCGCTTTAAGAAATATTGCAGGGGCCATTTGGCAGGGGTCTGGATGTACAGCATGGCGTTGTACCATTCGTTCCAGTAGCCCAGCGCGGTAAAGAGGCCAACCGTTGCCAGAGAGGGAACCGCCACCGGCAGAATGACCTGCCAGTAAATGCGGAAATCGCCTGCGCCGTCTACAATGGCGGCTTCATAGAGAGAATCGGGAATGGACTTGAGGAAATTCCTCATCAGGAAAATGGACCAGGCGCTGCACAGGCCGGGAATGACCATGGCAAGGATATTGTCCTTCATGCCCAGGTACTTGACCATCAAAATATAGGTGGGCACCAGGCCGCCGCTGAACAGCGTGGTGAAATACATAAAGAACGAAAAACCGCCCCGGTATCTGAAATCCTTCCGGTTCAGAACATAGCCCGCCATGGACATGATCGCAAGGCCGCCCACCGTACCGGCCACCGTGATGAAAATGGTCACGCCGTAGGACTGGATCATGGTGGTGGGGTTCTGGAACAGGAACTGATAAGCGCTGAGAGAAACGTGCTTGGGAATCAGCTTAAAGCCCTCTGTGATGATCTCCTGCTCATCCATAAACGAGGAAATGATCAGCAGTACAAAGGGAAACAGGCACAACAGAGCGAAAATGCCGGTAGTAATGTAGGCGATCGCCTTAAATACAAGACCGTCCTTTTTGATTTTGCTTGTAGTCATATTGCTCTTCTCCTCCTTTAAAACAGCGCGTTTTCCGGTTCGATCTTACGCACGATAAAGTTTACGAGAAGCACCAGAATAAGCCCGAACAGCGATTGATAGAAGCCCACCGCCGCGCTTTGCGAGAAGTTGAACTGCCCGACCAGGCTTCGGAACACAAAGGTATCGATGATATCCGTTTGCGGATACAGCACGGAGTTGGTGCCGATCAGGTTATAGAACAGATCGAAGGAGCCCTTCAGAATGCCGCCCAGACTGAAAAGCACCAGCAGGATCACGGTGGATTTCATCATCGGCAGCGTGACATAGCGGATGCGCTGTACCAGCCCGCAGCCGTCCAGATACGCCGCCTCGTAGATCTCATCGCTGATCCCGGTGATCGTTGCCAGGTACACGATCATGCCGTAGCCGGTCCCGTGCCAAAGATTGAACATCACGATGATGTATTTCCAAATTCCCTGATCGGAATAAAACTCGTGAGAATCCATTCCCAGAGAATTCAGAATGGTGTTGATAAAACCATAATTGTAATTGAAGAGGTTGTATGCGAAATACCCCACGATAACAAAAGAAATGAAATTGGGCAGCAGCGTCACGGACTGGGTAAACTTTTTGTACCATTTGCTTGCGATCTCGGAAATCGAGATCGCGAAGAAAAGCTGGAGGAAATTACCCAGGAAGATAAACACCAGATTGTAGAGCACCGTGTTTTTGGTGATTCGCCACAGGTCGCCGCTTTTTATCAGGAACTCGAAGTTGCGCAGCCCCACAAACTGACTGCCGAAAATTCCCTTTCCGATGCTGTAGTCCACAAAAGCGATGTACGCGCCCGGCATGGGTATGTAGCAGAATACAATGAAAAACACCGTTGCGGGCAGCAGCATCAGGAAAAGTACCCAATGCTTGCGAACTTCTTTACCAAAATCCACGAACTTTTGGCCGATCGTTCTCATATGGCTATGCCTCCTCATAGTTTGAACGGGCGCGGCGAACAAGCTTTTGATTTATCTTTTTCTGTGAAAAAGATAAGAAATGGAAACGTTTCCATTTTTGCCGCCGCCTTTATCTGCCGCTATTATACCACGCAATCTGAAAAAATCAATACTTCTCTCAAATTTCCTTGATACTTATAAATTTTTCTTTATATTTTGTACAGAATGCATAAATCGAATTTCTCTATTGACTTTTCTTTTCTTTTTTACTACCATGTAACCAAATTGTTACACTTGGATTGTGGAAACGTTTCTTTATGTAAACTTGCTTCTTTTTTTCACATTTTCGCATTTCTTTAGTTGTTTCGTCGAACTTTGGCTGCCATTTCCTTCCAAAAAAGCCAGATCGTCTTTTCCCAGGTGTGGAACAGGCGGCCGGTTTTGCTCATACCATTTTCAGAATCCATCGCAGGAAGAAAGGAGCACAGTATGGTCACTTTTCAAAACAAGCAGATCCTGATAGACGGAAAGCCCGTCTTCCTTCTTTCCGGGGAATGCCACTACTACCGCCAGCCCCGGGAAAACTGGCCGGTTCTTCTGAAGGAAGCCCGCGCCATGGGGCTGAACTGCATTTCGAGCTATGTCCCCTGGATCCTTCACGAGGAAAAGGAGGGCGAGTTCAATTTTTCCGGGAACCTGGATCTCGGCGCTTTTCTGGATCTCTGCGCGGAGCAGGGGTTCTATGTCTTTATCCGTCCCGGCCCCTACATCATGGCGGAGATGAAAAAAGAGGGCATCCCCTTTTGGGTATCCGAAAAATACCCGGACGCGCTGCCGGTGGGCTTTCACGAGGAAAGGCGGGACAGCAATACCCTGGATTACCTGCACGAGGGCTATCTCAGCGCCTGCCGAAGCTGGTACCGGGAGGTCATGAAGATCATCGTTCCCCGGCTGCACTCTAACGGCGGCTGCATTATCGGCGTTCAGCTTGACAACGAGATCGGTATGCTGAACTGGGTATCGAATTACCCTGTAATGAACGACGGCGTTCTGCGCAGGTTTACTTCCTGGCTGAAGGAAGCGTATCCCGCGGATGCCTTACAGGAACGCTATCCCTTCGAGCTTTCTCCCTCCCCCGCCCTGTTTCAGCGCCTTCGGAGCCCTGAGGCCGAATGGGAAGTTCCCTTCCATTTTGATTACGGGCGCTTCCTCCGGGATTATTACGCGGAATATGTATCCGTGCTCCGCGGATATGCCATAGACTGCGGCGTGCAGGGCGTTCCCTTCTTCCTGAATATCCACGGCACCGGCTCCGGCCGCATTTTCGATTTTCCGCTGGGCGTCAGCCAGCTTTACAAGGCCTATAACCAGTACGACGATATCATCAGCGGCACCGATGTGTACCTGGGCGAGCCGAAGGAAGGCAATTATCAGGACATGTATGTGTGCAACGCCGTCACCGATGCCATGAACTACGGCGGCCGCCCTCTGACCTCCATTGAGTTTCAGAGCAGCGACGGGGCTTACTGCTCTATGAACGGCATGCGCAATCATCCCACCGCTCCCGCCCACCAGCTGCTGCTGTGCCTGTCCCAGGACGCCCGCATGATCAGCTACTATGTGTTCTCCGGCGGCGAAAACTATCCTCTTCGCTATCCCCGGGGAGACGGCGACGACCGCATGGCGTTTACCGGCCAGCTCCATGGGCTCAATTCCCCCATCGGGCCGGACGGCAGCCGGAGCTATGCTTTCCCCCACATCAGCCGGGCGGCCCGGGCCATCCACGCCCTGGCGCCGCTGACGGCCTCCGCCTCCCAAAAACGGGACGGCCTTGTGATGGCCTATCTCCCGGACTATTTCCTCACCGAGCTCTGCGACCCCAAGGGCGGCCCGATCAAGGAGATCCAGGCAAACCTGCGGGAGCTGCGGTGTGCCGGGGCCATCGACAACGTGGTGCGGGGCATCCTCGGCACAGGCTGCCGCTTCTCCGGCATGGAAATAAACGACGCGCTGAAAGAGACCGATCAGGCGGTTTTCCTTCTCTCCGCCCGCTATATGGCGAAGGACACTCAGGAAAAGCTGCTCCGCTTTGCAGAGCAGGGCGGCCGCCTGCTGCTGTACGGCGAGCTGCCTCAGTTTGACCTGGAAGGCGCACCCTGCACCGTGCTCTGCGACGGGCTGGGGCTTTCCCAGCCAACCTATGAAACGGAGTGGATGCCCCGGCACTTTGTTCTGACCCGGGGCGCCGGCCCTTGCGAGGGCTTAGTGACAGATCTGCCCTGCACGCGGGCGCAGGATTTTGCACGAAACGGTTCCCAATGGCTTTCCACTGTAGGAGAACCCGATAAAATGTGCGCCTTTGCCCAGTCCGTGGGCAGCGGGCGCGTCTTTGCCGTGACCTGCGATTATCCCGCCCAGTCCGATTTCTGGAAAAAGGCACTGGAATATTTGGGCGTTTCGCCTTCCATCACTCAGAGCGAGGCCCGGGGCGGCGTGTATGTATCCCGCTCCTGCGGGGAGGATGGTCAGGAGTTCTTCGTGATCCTGAACCTGGACGCCCAGGAAAAGACCGTGGATATCACCGTAGACGGCGAAACGGTTTTCCCTTCCCTGTTCCTGACGGAAAAGCGGGGAATGCTGCTGCCCCGGCATGTGAAGCTCGGCTGCGGGGAGATCGAGTTCTCCACGGCGGAGCTTCTGGGAGAAGAGCCTGACGCCCTGCGCTTCGGGCTGACGCAGAAATCGGACACCATCATTCTGAACACCGCAAGAAAGCTGGTTCCCCAGCCCGGCGTTCAGGTTCAGACGGAAAACGGCAAGACAGTGATCCGCATTGAAAAGGACGCCCGCATCACGCCGGAAATCGTACTGGAATTTGAGAAGGAGGAAGAAAAATGAGCCGACAGATGAAAATGGAACCCATGAAGCCAGCCCATTTGCTGGAAAAAGGAAACACCCGCTTTGCCTTTCTGGAATCCGGAGATTTGTTTTATGCCCTTTCCTCCGGCTGCATGATAAACGGCCTGTGGGGAAACCCCATGGACGGCAGCATCAACAACATTTGGCTGCGGATCCGGACAGCCGAGGGGACCCGCGTCATTCCGCTGCTGGGCATCCGCTCCGCAAGCCGCGTTTCCTTTGAGACAGACCGCGTGGTCTATACCGGACAGGAGGACGCGGTTTCCTGGCAGGTCACCTTTGCCCTGGCCGGGGAAGGAAGGTGGGTCTGGGATGTGCGCCTTGAGGGGCAGGGCCAGACCTGCAGCCTGCTTTACGGGCAGGATATCGGCATGGGCGATGAAGGCGGCGTGCTCACCAACGAGCTATATATGGCTCAGTATCTGGGCCACACCGTGTTCCAAAACGAAAACGGATACATGATCTGCTCCCGGCAGAACATGGGCTGCGGCTGCGGCCACCCCTATCTGCAGCAGGGAATGTGCCTGGGAAAGGCCCTGCACTACTCCACCGACGGCACCCAGTTTTTCGGGCTGGGCAGCAAGTGCGGCGAAAAGCCTTCCGCCTTTACAGGCGACTTGCCGGATGTCAACCTGCAATATGAGCTTTCCTATACAGGGCTGCAAAGTGAGGAATTCACCCTTGACGGCACGGCGGAGCTTGCGTTTTACGGCTTGTTCCGGCCCGACCATCCGGACGCCGTGCGCGTGCCGGAATTCGAGGCGGAAAAGCAGGAGCTGGCCGCGTTTGCCGCCGGACTGCAAAAGACTCAGGGCGGTCTGACGCCCGTTCGCCCCCGCCTTGGCAAAGAGATCGTCTCCCGCCCGCTCACGGAAGAGGAGATCGAAGGCCTGTTTTCCCACCGCAGACTGGAGGAACAGAAGGACGGAAAGCTCCTTTCCTTCTTCTGCGGAAATCACGCCCATGTGGTGCTTCAGGAAAAGGAGCGTATCTGTGAACGGCCCCACGCCATCATTCACGTAAACCCCGTGGATCCCCAGGCTGTGGATTTCCGGGTGATGGCCTCCACCGCCCATATGTGCGGCGTTTTTATGAGCCAGGTCATTGTGGGAAACACCAATTCTCACAAGCTGATCTCCACCGTGCGCAATCCCCTCAATCTGCTGCACAATTCCGGCCTGCGGCTCTATCTGCGGGAAGGGGAGCTGTACCGCCTTTTGACCATGCCCGCGGCCTTTGAAATGGGCGTGACCTATGCCAGATGGTACTACGCGCTGGAGGACGACCTGCTGGTCGTGACCGTATTCACGGCGGCGGATTCTCCCTCGTTTACGCTGGAGGTGGAAAGCAAAAACGGACACAGCTATGACCTTTGCTTTACCGCCCAGCTTCTGTTCGGCAATAACGAGCAGGAAGCCCCCGTCACTTGGACGGAGACAGACGGGGTCTTGACCTTTGCCGGAGAAAAATCTCAGGCAGTCGCCGATGTTTACCCGGAGCTCTGCTATCATCTGATCCCCGATGAGGAAGACTGGAGCTTTGGGGACGACCGCCTGTTCTTCCCGGACAACACCCCCAGAAACGGCACCCTGTTCACTCTGTCCGCCAACGGAAGAAAGCAGGCCCGCTTTGTTCTGCAGGGCAGCCTGTACGGCGAAAAGCCCGAAAAAGCGGCCCATCTGTTCCAAGAGGAAACGGAAAAAGCGGAAGCCGCGTTCCGGCAGCTTACCCGCGGCCTGCGCCTGGAGCTGCCGGGCAGCGGAGAGATCGAAAAGCTCAACGAGACTCTCTGGTGGTACACCCACAACGCCATGATCCATTTTGCCTCTCCCCACGGGATCGAGCAGCCCGGCGGCGCGGCCTGGGGCACCCGGGATATCTGCCAGGGGCCAATGGAATATTTCCTGGCCTTCGGCCATTTTGACCTTGCCCGGGACGTGCTTTGCCGGATCTTCTCCCACCAGTTCCGGCAGAACCGGGAATGGCCCCAATGGTTTATGTTTGACGGCTATCCCTATTCGGCCGGAGAGTGCCACGGCGATATCGTGTTCTGGCCCCTAAAGGCGCTGGGAGATTATATTGCCCGCACCAATGACCTGGAAATTTTGCAGGAAGTACTGCCCTATACCGAGTACGATACCAATCTGCCGGGCACGGAAAAGGCCACCTTGCTGGAGCATGTGAAAGCCGCGGTGGATCTTGTAGAAACCACCCGCCTGGTCGGCGATACCGCGCTGGTGACCTATGCCGGAGGCGACTGGGACGACACCCTGCAGCCTGTGGACCCGGCCACCAAGAAAAACCTGGTCAGCGCCTGGACAGTGGCCCTTGCCTATCAGACCTTCCATACGCTTTCCACTGTGCTCCAGCCTGCCGATCCTCAGTTCTCCGCCCATTTGGAGGAGCTTGCACAGCGGATGAAACAGGATTTCAACGAAAAGCTGATCCAGGACGGCGTGATCGCCGGCTTTGGGCTTCTGGAAAACGGCAGCCTGCGCATGATGCTCCACCCCAGCGATGAAAACACCGGCGTGCATTACCGCTTACTGCCGCAGACCCGCAGCATGATCGCGGAGATCGTGGATCAGTCCCAGGCGGAAGCGAATATGAAGGTCATCGACGAGCACCTGCTCCACCCGGACGGTGTACGTTTGATGGACCGCCCGGTAGCCTACGACGGCGGCGTCAGTCATTTCTTCCAGCGTGCGGAACAGGCGGCCAACATCGGCCGTGAAATCAGCCTGCAATATGTGCACGCCCATATCCGGTATATTGAAGCCTGCGCCAAGGCAAACCTTGCCGACCGCGCCTGGCAAGCCCTGTTTGTGATCAATCCCATTCAGATCTCCGATGTTGTCAAAAACGCCCTTCCCCGGCAAAGCAACCTGTATTTCAGCTCCTCTGAGGGCTGCTTCCATGACCGGTACGAGTACAGCCGGGATTTCGATAAGCTGCGGGACGGCAGCATCGATGTCAAAGGCGGCTGGCGGCTGTATTCCAGCGGCCCCGGTATCTACACAAACCAGCTGGTCTCCCATGTTCTGGGGCTCCAGATCAAAAACGACGGCATCGTTCTGGATCCCGTGCTCCCGAAAAAGCTGGAGGGCATGTGGATGGAGTTCACCCTGTTCGGGAAAACCACCTGTTTGGAATACCATTTCAGCGGCAGCCATACCCGGGCGGAAAGAGACGACGCTGAGATCTCCCTCCCTGCGGAAGACTGCGCCAGAGGCTGCTTCCTGAAAAAAGAGGACCTCGGCGGCACGATACGCGTCTGCCTGCCGGAATAAACCCGAAAGGAACAAGCATATGAACAACGAAGAGCTTTTACAACTGCTCCACAGCATGACCCATCAGGAAAAGCTGGGACAGATGACCCAGCTTACCCCCGACCTTTTCGATATCGACGGGCAGTTCAACGTGACCGGCCCTCTGAAAGAGCTGAATTTGGAGGAAGAGGATATCTCCCGCATGGGCTCCACCCTGAACGGCACCGGCGCGCAGCGCGTCAAGCGGATGCAGGATAAGCACATGAAGGAAGACCGCCTTCACATCCCCCTGCTGATCATGGCGGACGTGGTCCACGGCTACCGGACTATTTTCCCCGTTCCCCATGCCATGTCCTGCAGCTTCAACCCGGCCCTGCCTGAAGAGGCGGCCTCTATCGCCGCCAGGGAGGCAGCAGCCGCCGGCGTACAGGTCACGTTCGCCCCCATGGCGGACCTGGTTCGGGACCCCCGCTGGGGGCGCGTGATGGAGTCTCCGGGAGAAGATCCCTATTTGAACGCAAAAATCACAGAAGCCTATGTGCGCGGCTTTCAGGGCAGCGACCCCAAGGCGGAAGGAAAAGTGGCCGCCTGCGTGAAGCATTTTGCCGCCTACGGCGCCTCTGAAGCCGGCCGCGATTACAACACGGTGGATATCTCCGAGGGGATCCTCCGGGAATTCTACCTTTCCGCCTATCAGGCGGCGGTGAAGGCCGGCGTCAAGCTGGTGATGTCCTCCTTTAACCTTTACGAGCGCGTTCCGGCGGCGGTAAACAAGAAGCTGCAGCGGCAGATCCTGCGCAAGGAGTGGGGCTTCGACGGCGTTACCATCACCGACTACAGCGCGGTGGATGAAACGCTGAGCCACGGCGTCTGCCAGGACGGCGCGGAAGCCGCCCGCCGCGCCATCGAAGCAGGCACCGATATTGAAATGACCTCCTGCCATTTCTACCAGAACGCAGAACGGCTGGTTGCCGAAGGCAAGCTGGACGAAAAGCTGATCGACGAAGCGGTATACCGGATCCTGCGGCTGAAAAACGAGCTGGGCTTGTTTGAAAACCCCTACAAGGACGCCGACGAGGAAAAGGAGAAAGAGCTGTTCCTGTGCCCCGAGCACCTGGAGGCCGCCCGCCGTATCGGCGGACAGTGCGCGATCCTGCTGAAAAACGAAAACAAGGTATTGCCCCTTTCCGGCGGCAAGCTCGGCCTTGCCGGTCCCTTTGCCTGTGTAAAGGATCTGCTGGGCCCCTGGGCGCTGACCTCCCCTGACGGCGTTTCCAGCATTTACAATGCTTTCTGCGCCAGAATGGGTATGGCCTCCCTGCCCTGCGGCATGACTGATGAGCTGCCCTCCCTGACCACCGGCATCCGGGATGTGCCGGATCAGGTGGAGGAAGCGCTGCAAGCCCTTTCCGGCTGCGATACCGTGGTGGTCTGCATAGGCGAAAACGTTGCGGATTCCGGCGAAGCCGCCAGCAAGGTGTCTCTCCGGATCTCCCCCAACCAGGAAAAGCTGGTCCGCCGCCTGAAGGAAAGCGGCAAAACCGTGATCGCCGTTGTGCTCAGCGGCCGCCCGCTGGTTTTGACCGATATCCTGCCCCATTGCGACGCCGTGGTACAGGCCTGGTATTTGGGAACGGAAATGGCAAAGTGCGTCACCGATGTGCTGTTCGGCGATGTAAACCCCTCCGCCCGGGTGGCGCTCTCCTTCCCCCGGGATGTGGGACAGTGCCCCGTATATTACAACCATTACCGCACCGGCCGTCCCCTTTCCGGCCCCGACGACCCGGATTTCTACAAATCCCGCTATCTGGATTGTTCCAATGAGCCCCTGTTCCCCTTTGGCTACGGGCTTTCCTATTCTGAATTCTCCTATTCCCCCATCACCGTTACCGGCGGCAGCCAGATCACCGCGCAGGTCACCGTGAAGAACACCTCTTCCCGGGCCGGCAAGGAAACAGTTCAGCTGTATGTCCACGATGTGGTGGGCAGTGTGGCCCGTCCGGTCAAGGAGTTGAAGGGCTTTGAGCAGATAGAGCTGCAGCCCGGCGAGGAAAAGACCGTCTCGTTTCAGGTTACAAAGGAAGCTCTCTCCTTCCCCAACGAGGACCTGGAGCTCGTCTTCGAGCCCGGCGAATTCGACGTGATGATCGGCTCCGACAGCGCCCACGTGGAAACGGTCCGCGTTACGGTGCAGTAACCCCCAAGATGTATCAGTAAGCTTGTCGTACCTCCTTCCAGCGATTTCCGGAAGGAAACTTTAAGGCAACACCGCACAAAGACCGCCCTGTGGGCTTTGTGCGGTGTTGCCTTAAGAATTTACAGCAGGACCCCGGCCCAATATAGGCCGGGGTCCTGCTTTGCAGCGTATCAAAAAAGCTTTCTGACTCGGTGAAATTTATCAAAGTCCATACCCATTTATATCAAGAGAATAGGGCGAGAGCTCGATTAGGACTGCGGAACGTAGGTATATTCCTGAAAATGCTCCGAATAGCGCTGCTCTCCGTCCGGCAGGACCCACATGGCTTCCAGGTTTTCCATGCTCTCCACCAGTTCCCTGCCCTCTTCATAGTCCAGCAGAAACAGAGCGGTGGACATGGCGTCCCCCAGGCCGGAATCATTTGTCATCACGGAAACGGCACTGTATTTGACGCCCGGCATCAGGGTGTCGGGGTCGATGATGTGATGATAGCTTTTGCCGTCCACCACATAAAAACGCTGGTAAGTGCCGCTTGTCACAAGGGATTCACCGCTGAGATGGAGATACTCGATAAAAGGATGATCCTCATCCCCCGTATCCGGATTTTCGATCCCCACATTCCAGGGCTTGCCGTTTCCCTCCCCGATACTGCGCACATTTCCGCCAACGTTCAGCAGATAACCGGTAACGCCCTTTTGCTCCAGATGTTCCGCCACCTTTTGGGCCGCATAGCCCTTAGCGATAGCTCCCACATCCAAGGACATTTTGGGATCGGCAAGGAATACGGTGTTTCGCTCATCATCAATGATCAAATCGTCAATATTGGTATGCTCTGCCGCCGCTTCCAGCCGCTCCATGGGCGGAAGCTGGGCTGTGGAGGGGGAATCCAATCCTTCGTTGCGATAGATGTGCCAGATCTTCAGCACGCTGCCCATGGCGATGTTCACCGTACCCCGGCTGACCTTGTGCATCTCTTTGGCGAAAGTGAGCATATCGATGATCCGCTGATCCACCTGGACCTCTGCATGGGCTCCATCCTGAACCTGGTTGATGGTGTACAGGTTGTTCACTCCCTCGTAATGGTTGTAGATCGTAAAAAGCCGGTGATATTCCAGGAGCTGGGCCTTGATATCCCCGCAGACAGCGTCAAATTCCTCCCGGTCCTTTGCATAGCCGACAACGGAGGTGGCCGTATCGAAGTAATCAAAATAGTATTCGCTGAATTTCTCCAGCTTTGGCTTGCCGCTGCAGGCCGTCAGAAAACAGGTCTGGAAAAGCGTCATCGCCAGAACCAGCAGCAGGGAAATTCCTTTTCTCATAAGTACCACTTCCAAGAAAAAGAGGGGATGTTGCGCGCAACATCCCCTCATAAGTTTTTGCCTGTAAACTTATTTTGCAGCCTTCACCGCAGCAGCAACCATGTCGCCCACAGAGATGGAGCAACCGGCAGCCAGCAGATCGTCAGTGCCATAGCCGTCATCGCCGACCATGCCGCTGATCTCATCAGCAGTCTTGCCTACCAGGGTCTTGTTAAAGCCATCGGCCTGCTCGTACCACTCCAGGGTCTTGCCGTTGCCATCGCGGTCAACAGCGGCGGGAGCCATGCCATAATTGTCGCCCTCTTCCAGCTTGGACTTGATCTCAGAGCTGGGGGAATTGGTGACAGCACCGGTGGTATCGAAGGAGATGCTGGCATAAGCAGCGTCGGTAATGGCGGAAACCACCTTGCCGTCGCGCACAACAGCGGCCACAACAGTGGTGTCCAGTCTGTCGCTGCCCTCAGCCTCTTCGGTGGCATCCTTATTGCTGTAGTAGGGGCTGGCCACCATGGCCAGGTTCAGATTATCAGTGGACTTGGCCTCGGACTCAGCAGCGCTGTTGACAGCCTTCTCCAGGGCAACGATGAAATCGGTGACATGGATGGTGCAGCCGGCAGTGGCCAGATCGCCGGTACCATAGCCATCGCCGTCCATGTAAGCCTTGGCTTCCTCCAAGGTCTTACCGGTCACAGCGGCCATGAAGGCATCAGCCTGCTCATTCCACTCCAGAACCTTGCCATCGCCGTTCAGATCCGTGCCGTGGGCGGCCATACCGTAATCCGTGCCCTTCTCGTACTTGGTACGGAAGTCGCTGGTAGGGTTGATCTTGCCCTCGGCGGTCCAGCCGGCCTTCAGCTGCATGGTGTCCATAGCGATCTTCACGATCTTGGAATCTTTGTCCAGCAGAACAGCCACAGCAGTGGTGTTGAAGGTACCGGCGCCGTCGCCGTCTTCAGAGGCATCCTGAAGATCCGACAGGCCGGCGGTGATGCCGAAACCGAACTTCAGCTTCCCGCCGGCGCCGGAGCAGCCGGTCAGGGCAACCAGAGACAGCAGCATGGCAAGAACCAGAACTGCGCTTACGATCTTTTTCATGATACACTTTCTCCTTTGTAAATAAAAATTGGGAGAGCGTCCCTAAATGCAGATTATTGCATAAAAGCCATAATTTGTCAATAGGAAATCCGGCTACAAAAGTCTTACAGTTTTATCCCTTCAAACCGCTTGACAAGAAGCGCGCCTGCGATTCCGATCAAAACGCCTGCGATCGTTCCCGTCACAGCGAGAACAATCATGTAATATCCCAACTCCGCAGTATCGAACAGAGCGATCGCCACCAGGATCTGGCCCAGATTGTGCGACACGCCTCCTACTACGCTGACGCCCACCACAGAGAAGATGTTCGCCCTTTTGCAGAGCGCCATCAGTCCCAAGCTCAGCAGGGCCCCTGCCACGCTGTAGGCCATGGTCATCACGTTGCCGAACAGCAGAGCCACCAGGCACACCCGTACGATAGACACGGCAGCAGCCTCCTTCAGCCCCTGCGTATACAGCAAAACGATGATAACAATATTGGGAAGGCCGATCTTGATGCCGGGAACTGCCGCCCAGATGGGAGGCAGCAGTGATTCCACGTAGGAAAGGATCAGCGCCAGCGAGGTGAGCACGCCCAGAAAAGCCACGCGGCGGCCCAGAGATTTTATCTTCATAGGATGCTCCAATTCAGAAAATCAGACGACCGTATCAAGCTGGAAATCTGCGCTCTCCGCCACGATCTCAATAACCACCTTGTGCGGCAGGCAGACAATGGTTTCACCCACATAGGTCACCGGCCGGGTCTTGACGCAGATCTCATCCGGACAGTTTGCCGCAGAAATTCGGGCTTTGCCGTCTTCAATGACCAGCAGGTTTTCCTGTTCGCCTTTTTCACCTGTGGTGATGGGGATCTCAGCGTTTTCGCTCAGCGGGTACATCTCCGTAACGGTCCCGTTGATCTTCACGGCGGCAAAGGCTCCAGGTTCCCGGTTTGCACGATACAACAAGAATCCTGCCGCCGCTATCAAAACAATAGCGGCGACAAGAATCAGGTCATTGCGCGCAGAGCGGCATCTGTTCATGAGGGATCAGCGGTCAGGTTCACCTTCTTGAGGGAACCGGTGGGGCACTGTTCTACGCAAAGGCCGCAGCCAACACACTTGTCATAGTCGATCACTGCAAAGTTGTTGAGCACATGAATGGCGTCATTGGGGCAAGTCTTTTCGCACTTTTTGCAGCCAATGCAGGCGTTTTCACAGTTCTTGCGGGCCAGGGCTCCCTTGTCCGCATTACTGCAGGCCACAGCCACCACGGCGCTTCTGGGCACCATCTTAATGACAAACTTGGGGCAGGCGCTGGCGCACTTTCCGCAGCCGATGCACACAGAGGGATCAATATGGGACAGCCCATCATAGACGGAGATGGCGCCCACAGGACAGACATGCGCACAGTCGCCGCAGCCCAGGCAGCTGTAGTTACAGGCATAGGGCCCGCCATAAAGCATATTGGCAGCCTTACAGCTGACCATGCCCACGTAGTTGGCGTTGGTTTTGGCCGCATTGCAGTCGCCGTTACAGGACACAAAGGCAACCTTTGGTTCGCTGGATTCCACCTCTACGCCCAGAATGGCGGAGAGCTGTTCGGCCACGTCCGCGCCGCCGGGAACACAGAGGTTGGGCTGCGCCTTACCCGAAGCCACGGCCTCGGCATAGGCATCGCAGCCCGCGAAACCGCAGGCGCCGCAGTTGGCGCCGGGAAGGCAGCCACGGATCTCAATGGCCTTCTGATCCTCCTCCACCTTGAAGAAATGGGAGGCGATCACAAGCAGCAGACCGGCAATCAGGCCGACAGCCGCTACCACGAGCAGAGCAATTACAATTTGCACGATACTTCCCCTCCTTATGCCAGAAGATTTTCAACGATCCCCGCAAAGCCGAAGAATGCCATGGAAATAAAGGACGCGGCAATCAACGTAACCGGAAGGCCCTTGAAGCTGGCGGGCACGTTGCTTTCCTCAATGCGGGAACGCATTCCGGAAAAGAGCACCATGGCCAGCAGGAAGCCCAAACCGCAGCCCAGAGAGCTGACAATGGAGAACAGAAACGCGTTGGGCTCGGTAACGCCGTAATCGGTGATATTGTTGATAGTAACGCCCAAAACGGCGCAGTTTGTGGTAATCAGGGGAAGGTACACACCCAGGCTCTTGTGAAGAGCGGGAATGAACTTCTTCAGAAAGATCTCAATAAACTGAACCAGGGCCGCGATGACAAGGATGAACATGATGGTCTGCATATAGCCCATGCCCAGAGGCTCCAGAACGAACGCCTGGATGGGCCAGGTAACGGCCGTGGCCACCAGCATCACAAAGATGACGGAAAGACCCATGCCCACCGACTGATTCACCTTTTTGGAAACGCCCAGGAAAGGGCAAATGCCCAGGAAACGGCTGAGGACATAGTTGTCCACCAGGACAGAGGACATAATGATGATAATCAGGGTTTTTGCCAGTTCCATTTACTTTTCCTCCTTTTCTTCAGAGGCAGAGTCTGACCCGCAGCTGCCGCTGCAGCCGGCTACAGCGGGGCAGCCCGCGCAGGAGAATTCCTTCTTCTTGATGACCTTTCCCTTGGTGATCCTGTTGACCACGGCAATCAGACAGCCGTACACCAGAAGTCCGCCGGGGGCCTTGCCCAGAATGCTGATGGTAAGACCGTTGTTCACCAGGAAAGGGATCTCGTGACCGGCAAAGGAACCGGCGCCCAGAATCTCCCGGACGATGGACATGGCCAGCAGGGCGATGGTAAAGCCCAAGCCCATGCCGATACCATCCAGCGCGGACTTACCAATGGAATTCTTGCTGGCAAACATCTCGGCGCGGCCGAGAATGATGCAGTTGACGGTGATCAGGGCCAGGTATACGCCCAGCGTGGTGTACAGATCGGGCAGAAGCGCGTGGATCACCATCTGAACCACGGTCACAAATCCGGCAATCACTACAATATAGCAGGGGATTCGCACCGTATCGGGAATGAACTTCCGCAGAGCGGAAATTACGATGTTCGAGCAGACAAGAACTGCCAGAGTGGCAAGCCCCATGCCCAGGGCGCCGTTGACAGTGGTGGTAGTGGCCAGCGTAGGGCAGGTGCCCAAAATGAGAACGAAAACGGGGTTCTCACGAAGGAGGCCTTTCAGCAGAATGGACATACTATTTTCTTTTTTCACCTTTACGCAACTCCTTCCATGAGCTTGACTGCCTCGAATGCCTTGGAGAGACCGGTCTTGTATCCCTTAGACGTGAAGGTGGCGCCGCTGATGCCGTCAATGCCGTCCAGCGTATCCTCCGTAGCGCCGTTAAAACGTGTATAGAATTCCTTTTTCCCGCAGGCGTCGCCGATATTCTCGCTCTCATGCTGCTCCTCGGTGAAACAGGAGATGATCCGGCCGTCGGGAGTGACAGCAACCTTAATGTAGATGTACTCACCGGAAGGATTGTAGTACGCATCGCCGTTGATGCCGAAGCCTGCCGCATGGAGCCGGAGCACATAGTTGCCGCTGGCAGTCTTGAATGCCTGATCAATGTGAGAAGGCATATCGGCATACTGGGTGAGATCCACTTCCTCCATGGAAGAGGCTGCCATGATCGCCGCCTGGGCTTCCACGTTGGCCTTAACGTCGGCCGGCACATCGGAAAGTACCGTGCCGGAAGCGTCTACGCCCACAAACTGGGCCTCTTCTCCCTCGCCTACCACGTAGACGGAGCCGGAGCCGTTGTCCGCCGCGTACACAGCGGATACGCCGTCCAGCTCTTCGCAGAGAAAGACCTCGGTGAAGGCGTCGCCCTCGGGCAGAGCCTCTGCCAGGCTGTCGGCAATGATCTCTTCTTCAGAACGGATGTCCACGCTGCCGCCGCCCAGAATAATGGCGCTGTTCAACGCGTCCTTGACGGCGTTCCGGTAATTAGAGGTGGTCATGGTAGCGCCGGCGATCGTATCCATGCTGTCGATGGTATCCGCCGTAGCGCCCACCAACGTGCTGCCGTATTCCTGTTCCTTACCCAGCGTTTCGTTGCTGGACAGGCACACGGCGCCGGACACAGCGCCATTGGCGTCCACACCGCACATGATGATCATGTCGGGACCATAGCCGGTGGTATTGAGCTGTACCACCGCACCGCCGTTGGAGGCAGTATACGCCTCCTGGACTGTGGCGGGCAGCTCGTACGCCGTCAGGTCCACCTGCTCAAAGGTACCCCCATCAGGCAAAACATCCAGCAGAGCGCCGCTGGCCTTGGCCTGATCGTTTTTCTCAATAATGGGCGCGGTAAACTGATCGGTAACTGCCAGAAGGGCGGCAACCACCGCGCAGATGACTGTGAGAGAGACAATACTTTTCAGATAATTTTTCATTTCTTATCGCCTCCAAACAGTTTACGGTTACATTTTGCATCAATAAAAGGATTGACAATGTTCATCAGCAGAATGGCAAAGGAAACACCCTCCGGGTAAACGCCCCAGAAGCGGATCAGCACGGTGATCACACCGGCGCCGATACCAAAGATGATTTTGCCCACCGCGTTAATGGGAGAGGTCACATAATCCGTGGCCATGAAGAAAGCGCCGATCAGAAGGCCGCCGGACAGCACCCAGGCCAATGCCGCCTCCATGTCTCCGCCCTCCAGCAAAAGAGTGAACAGGAACACTGTGCCAATAAAGGCCACGGGGATGTGCCAGCTGATCACCCTGCGGATCAACAGATAGACGCCGCCGATAATCAGCGCCAACGCGCAGGTCTCACCGATAGCGCCGCCGTTTTTGCCCAGGAAAAGATCCAGCAGGCTGGGGGCCACGCCATTGTCCAAATCCGTCAAGGGAGTGGCGCCGGAGGCGGAATCCATTCCCTTGGGGAACACCGCAGAGGTCATGGAGCCAAAAGCCAGCAGCATGAACACGCGGGCAGTGATGGCGGGGTTCACGATATTCTTGCCCAGGCCGCCGAACACGCCCTTGACAAGCACCACCGCAAAGACAGCGCCTACAGCGGCCTGCCACAGGGGGACACTGGCGGGAAGGTTCAGGGCCAGAAGAAGGCCGGTGACAACACAGCTCAGGTCGCCGATGGTCTGGTCTCTTTTCAGAATGAGATTGAACAGAAATTCGCCGAGAACGGCGGACGCCACGCAGACCGCAATCACCAGCAGAGCGTCAAGGCCGAAGAGGATCACTCCTGCGATCGTTGCGGGAAGCAGAGCCAGAATGACGTCCAGCATGACGCCGCCGGTGGTCTTCCTGCCGTGAATATGAGGAGAAACCGCAATGTTTAGCTTTTCCATTATGCATTTGCCTCCTTTTGCTTATACTCCCGCAAAGCTGCCTTGGCCAGCTTGTTTGTCTGCACTAGCGGGCGGTTGGCAGGACAGCCGAACGAGCAGCAGCCGCACTCCATGCAGAGCTCTACGCCTGCCTTGATGGCCATTTCCATATCACCGCTGTCATACCCTCTGGCAATCGCCGGCACGTTGATGCCGAAGGGGCAGTGGTTCACACAGGCGCCGCAATGGATGCAGGCAGTGGTTTTGGGTGTTTTTGTCTCGTTCTTATCCAGAGCCAGAATAGCGTTGGTCTGTTTCAGAACGGGAGCCTCCAGATCCGCTACGGCAATACCCATCATGGGTCCGCCGTACAGGACTTTATCCGGGTCGCAGGTAAGGCCGCCGCAGAACTCGAACACATCACCCAGAGCCGTACCGATGGGAACAATGACGTTTTTGGGCTCTTTGACAGCGGCGCCGTCTACTGTGATGGTCCTTTCCACCAGAGGCATGCCCGTTTCCAGGTACATCCCGATATTGGCCATCGTAGAGGAGTTGCACACCACGCAGCCCGCATCGATAGGCAGCTGCCCTTGTTTGATCACCCTGCCGGTGGTGTGGTAAACCAGCACCTTTTCACCGCCCTGGGGGTAAATGGAGGGCAGCTCCGCCACGGAGACCTTGCCGTTTTGCTGGGCCAGCTCCTTCATCTTGGCGACGGCTTCCGGCTTATTCTTTTCGATACCGATGATGACCTTGTCAAAAGCAAACCAGGCATCCAGAGCCTCAATTGCGCGGGCTATGTAATCCGCCTTCTCCACCATGGTGATGGAATCGCTGGTGATGTAAGGCTCGCACTCAGCGCCGTTGATCACCAAAATTTCGATCTTCTTGTCGGTGGCGAACTTAGCATAGGTGGGAAAGCCTGCGCCGCCAAGGCCTACAAGGCCGCTCTTTTTCAGAGCCTCCAGCATGTCCTCCCGGCTGTGGATCGCCGGAGGGGCGATAGTGGGATCGGGCGTCATGGACCCATCCGATTCAATGGTGACCGCCGGTGCAGTGCTTCCGTTGGAGAGCACCATATCGTCTACCTTTTTCACCGTTCCCGACACGCTGGCATAAATGGGAGAGGAAATGAATCCGTTCTGTTCGGCAATCAGCGTTCCCACATCCACATGATCCCCGACTGCAACCACAGGGGTGGCGGGCTTGCCAATATGCATCACCATGGGAATGGTAACGCTTTTTACGTCCGTCATCCTGACCGGGGACATATTGGCCGTGTGTTTTCTGTGAGGCACATGAATACCGCGAAGAGAAACTGCCATGTGCATTGACCTACCTTTCCATATTTGTGTGTTTCTGCGGGAAATCGAAACGAGCCGCGTCACACTACATGCTATTCAATTATAAATTGCGCCTCAAAATATGTCAACAGAACCACCGATTTTTTCGTAATTTACTTTTCCTTCCAGAGATTGCTCCTTTCTTCTTGACTTTCCGACAGGAAGTGGAGTATCATTGAGCTGTTTAGGCTTTATGGGATGATTGAAAAATCAAAAACACCGTCCTTTTTGCCCGGAAGCGGGCGCTTTCTGCGTCAAAAATCCTCGAAAACCGAAAGGTTTTCTGCGGTTTTTGGCTTGGAATCACCTACTCCTGCACAAAAATCCGGCATTTTCTCTATTTTCAATACAATCCCCAGGCCCCAAACCCTGTATTGTTTTTTCGTCAGCCTGAAGGAGGTGCAGATATGCTGATTTTACTGTTTATCCTGTGGATCGTACTCAACGGCAGGTTTACCTGGGACACTGGAATGCTGCAGATCGTGATCGTGGGCATTCTGGTAGCGGCGCTGGTTTACGCCTTTATCCGCCGCACCTTGGGATACTCCCTGAAAACGGAGCTCCGCCTGCTCAGAAAAGCTCCTCTGCTGCTGGCCTACGCCCTTCTGTTGATCAAGGAAGTGGTGGCCGCCAACGTGCAGATGATGCGGCTGGTGCTTCGGAAGGATCTGGAACTCCACCCTGTCATGGTGAAGATCAGACCGCCGCTGAAGGCCCGGGCCACGCGGGTGCTTCTGGCTAACTCCATCACCCTCACCCCCGGAACCATCACCGCAGAGGTGGACGGCGACGAACTGATCGTCCACTGCGTTGACCGAACGTTTTCCGAGGGAATGGAAAACAGCTCCTTTGTAAAAATGCTGGAAAGGTTGGAAAAGTAAAGTGATAGAGCAGGCCTATTTTTATTTGTATGCCGCTGTTCTTCTGGGACTGGGCGTTGCAGCGGTGGTCGCCCTGATCCGTTCTGTTACGGCAGGAAATATCATCGGCAAGTTTATCGGCATCAACATGCTGACCACCATCACGGTTATCATCATCTGTGTGCTGGCCCTTCTTTTCGGCGAGAGCTATCTCCCCGACATTGCTGTCATCTATGCGCTGCTCAGCTGTATTGCGGTAGTGCTTCTCAGCAAAATTTACATCAGCCTGTTTAAAAAAGGTGGAAAAGGAGGCAGGAAGGAATGATAGAGTGGATTCGTTTTGGGTTAACAGCCCTTCTCTTCGGGGCGGGACTGATCGTCCTGTTCATCTCGCTTTTTGGAACCTTCCGGCTGAAGTATTCTCTGAACCGGATGCATTCCGCCGCCATGTGCGATACCCTGGTCCTTCTGCTCTGCATCGGAGCCTGCGTAATCGCCTCAGGCTTCCATGTGGTCTCTGTGAAATTTCTGCTGATCGTCTTTATCATCTGGTGCACCAGCCCGGTAACATCCCATGTGTTTGTAAAGGCAAAATACTTAACGGACGAAAATCTGTCAGAGCACTGTGACATTTCCTTTGAGAAAAAGATGGATGAAGAAAAAAAGGAGGAGGCAGAATGATGGAAACCTTTGTGACGATCCTGCGGATCCTGCTTCTGCTGTCTCTGATCGTCTGCGCCATTGCGACGGCCCTTTCCAAAAAAGTGATGACCGCCGTGATCGTGTTCACCTCTTACAGCATCATCATGGCGGTGATCTGGCTGCTGCTGCGTTCTCCCGACCTGGCCATTACCGAGGCCGCCGTAGGCGCCGGTGTCAATGGCGTGTTGTTTTTTCTGACCCTTCGCAAGCTCCATAAGATCGACAGAGAGAACGAAGCGAACAACAAAAAAGAGAAAGGGGAGGATCCTCGTGAAAAGCCGTAAGCCAGGCCGTTTCCGCCAATGGTACGAAGGCGGGATGGACTTTGACAAAGAAATGTCCCGGCCCGTGGAGATCATTCCGGTCAGACAGGTCAAGGATGAGCCCCATAACATTCCCGAAAAGATCAGCACCTACGATTGGCTGGAAAAGGATGAGGTCAGGGCCTCCCACGTGGGGTATCTGATCCTGTCCGTGATTTTCTGCCTGATCCTGGCGGCTGTTTTTATCGGTGTCATCAATTTTCTGCCCGGATTTGCCGATGAGCAAGCGCCCACGGCCAACGAGATATACGAGCACTATGTGGGCCAGGGCCGTGATCAGACAGGCGCTGTCAACACCGTTGCCGGTATGATTTTGGATTACCGCGCCTTCGATACCCTGGGAGAATCCTTCGTGTTATTTACGGCCACCTGCGCCGTGCTCCTTCTGCTGGAAAAGACCAAAAGCGCTCCCCTGAAAAAGAAAAAAGGAGAGGACAAGGAGGAAGCCTTCACCTTTACCAGCGACCCTATCGTCTGTCTGGTGACAAAGATCATTGTGCCGGTCATCCTTGTTTTCGGCGTCTATGTTCTGTTTAACGGCCATCTTTCCCCCGGCGGCGGCTTTTCCGGCGGGGCGATTCTGGGCACAGGACTGATCCTCTATGCCATAGCCTTCGGCGAAGAGCAGGCGGCCAAAGCGATTCCCGCCAAGGCAGTCCGCGTGATCACCGTGCTTTCCCTCTCCTTCTACTGTCTTTCCAAAAGCTATTCCTTTTTTACAGGCAACGAATTCAACGGCGTACATTCCGTCATCACACCGGGCACCCCCGGAGACCTGATCTCCGGCGGACTGATCCTGCCTCTGAACCTGGCGGTGGGCTTTGTGGTGTGCTGTACGATGTACAGCTTCTATATGGTTTTCAAAAGGGGGCGTCTGGATTGAATCTTCTCGTCAATTATGAAGAAGTGACCTCCATGGTGCTGTTTGCCATTGGCTTTACCATGCTGGTATTTTCCAGGAACATCATGAAAAAGATCCTGGGCCTGAATATCATGGATACCGGCGTGTACCTCTTCCTGGCCTCCATGGGATATATCGAAAACAAGCTGTCCCCCATCGTTCCGGCAACGGGCCCGGTGGACGCGCATCGGTATATCAACCCGATCCCCGCCGGCCTGGTGTTGACCGGAATTGTGGTGTCCGTCAGTTTTTCCGCGCTGATGCTGGCCCTGGCGGTGCGCCTCTATCAAAAGTATCACACCCTGGATCTGGATGAGATTTATAAAAAATGCTGCAGCGAGGATGAGGAAGAATAATGGAGTTTTTGAAGAATTTTCCTTTTTTCACGATCATTTTGTCGCTGTTCTGCGGCGTGATCTGCTTTGCGTTCAAGGATAGAAAGGCACGGTTCGTCACTTATTTTCTCCTGGTGGTATCCGGCGCTCTTTCCGCCGGAACGCTGGTATATAACCTGACCACGGAGCCGGGATATTTTGCCTACAGAATGGGCCATTATGATGCGCCCATCGGCAACGAGATCTCCGCCGGGCTTCTGGAGCCCTTCTTTGCTCTTCTCTTTGAGATCGTGATTCTGCTGGCTTTGGTAGGCGGCTCCCAGAGGATCGCTCGGGACGTGGACGAATCGAAGCACCGTTTTTTCTATATCATGGTCAACCTGACCCACGCGGCGCTGACAGCCCTCTGCTATACCAACGATATTTACACTGCCTATGTCTTTATCGAAATCTGCACCATTGCCTCCTGCGCCCTGCTGATGTCCAGCAAACGAACCAGATCGCTGGTGGCGGCCACCCGGTATACCATTTTCAGCCTCATTGGCTCCAGCCTTGTTTTGATCGGCATTGTGCTGCTTTACTCCATTACCGGGCAGCTGCTTTTCCCTCAGCTCTATGGGACCATCCGGCAGCTCTGGGAGGCAGGCGCATATACCACGCCGCTCACCATCGCCCTGGGCCTGATCATTTCCGGTCTGGCCATCAAAAGCGGCATGTTCCCCTTCCACTGGTGGATGCCGGACACTTACGGCACAGCCACGCCGGCCGCCTCCGGTATCCTTTCGGGCGTAGTTTCCAAGGGATACATTTTTCTGCTTCTGAAAATGATTTTTCGGGTCATTGGCTTTGATATCTTCGTGGACACCGGCATTCATAACATACTCCTGATTTTCGGCGTGTGCGGCATGGTGGTAGGCTCGATCTCCGCGATCAAGACAAACAACATCACCTTTATGACAGCCTATTCCTCTGCGGCCCAAATCGGCTACATCTATATGGGATTGGGGCTCGGCACCAAAGAGGCTCTGGTGGCCTCGCTGTTCCAAATCGTTGCCCACTCTCTGACCAAGCCCATGATCTTCCTTGCCATATCGGGCCTTTCCGACACGGCCGGCGGAAAGCAGGACTTTGATTCTCTTCGTTCCTCCGCTCATCAGAATCGCTCCGCTGCTGCGGCGTTCACGGTAGGCGCGCTCTCCATGGTGGGCATTCCTATCTTTGCGGGGTTCGTCCCCAAGCTGCTGTTTGCCGTTTCAGCCTTCGGCCACGGGGCCATGACCTATGTGGTATTGGTCGCTCTGGCGGTAAGCACCATCCTGAACGTGCTGTATTTCCTGCGGACGCTGATCAATATTTACAGCCCGCCCATTGCACAGCTGGAACGCCGGGCCATCCCGTTCTCCGCCTCCAAAGCCTTTTCTGTTACCGTTCTGGCCATGGCAGCGGTCAACCTTGCCATCGGCCTTCATTCGCAGCCCATTGTCTCTTTGTTTGAGAAGGGCATGGATGTTTTTATGAACATCCACTAGGGAGGAATTGAAAATGATGATGCTACTTTCCATCGGTCTCCCCTTTCTCTTTGGCCTTTCCATGCTATTCGGAAAGAGGATCCCGAACCGCGCCATAAAAATGGCTCTGATCGTGGCCATGCAGGCTGTCGTTACCCTGTGCGGTCTGGCGGTGATATTCGGCGGGCCTGCCTCCACCGGGAAATATTATTTTACAGATAAATTGTCCGTAGGCTTCACGGCAGACGGCGTTTCCCGGTTTTTCTGTGCCATTGTGACAGTGGCCTGGCTCCTGGTAACGGTGTACGCCACCGTTTATATGAAGCATGAGGGCCACGAGGAGCGGTTCTTCCTGTTCTCCTTTTTGACAGAGGGCGCCATGTTGGGAGCGGCTTTTTCCGATGGCCTGATCTCCATGTATCTTTTCTATGAGATGGTGACCCTGTTCTCCATGCCGCTGGTGCTCCATTCCCTGTCGGCAGAATCCGTGGCGGCGGCCAAAAAATATCTGTACTACTCCATTGCCGGCGCGTTTCTGGCGCTTTTCGGCATCTTTGTCATCGGCGTCCATGCCGATACCCTGGACTGTGTGGTGGGGGGAACTTTTACTGAGGTGACGCCTCTGGTGGCAGTGGCCGTTTTCGCCATGTGTCTGGGCTTCGGCGCCAAGGCCGGCCTCTTCCCGCTGCACGGATGGCTGCCTACGGCCCATCCGGTAGCCCCCGCTCCTGCCAGCGGACTGCTTTCGGGCGTGATCGCCAAGGCAGGTGTTCTGGCCATTCTCCGTACCCTGTTCTTTACGGTGGGCCCGGAGCCCCTGTCCGGCACCTGGGTGCAGATCGCCCTGCTCTGCTTCTCTCTGTTGACGGTTCTGATGGGCTCCATGATGGCCTACCAGGAAAAAATCTTTAAGAAAAGGCTGGCCTACTCCACCATCAGCCAGATCTCCTATGTGCTTTGCGGCCTGTTCCTTTTGAATGAGGCCGGTGTGGAAGGCGCCCTGTGGCAGATCCTGTTTCACGCCTTTGTGAAGGTGGGCCTGTTCCTCTGTGCCGGAGCGGTCATTTTCCTGTACGGGAAGACAAAAGTGACGGAGCTCAAGGGCATTGGCAGGCAGATGCCTGTTACCTTCATCTGCTTTACAGTGCTGTCCCTTTCCTTAATTGGCATTCCGCCCACAGGTGGCTTTTTCAGTAAATGGTACCTGGCCACTGCGTCTCTCGCCACCTCCGGCATCGGCGCGCTGAGCTGGATCGTCCCCGTCGTTCTCCTGGCCTCCGCCCTTCTGACCGCGGGATACCTGCTGGATATTTCCATCGGCGCCTTCCTGAAAGAGCCCGAAACCACGGAACCTATT
This sequence comes from Bacillota bacterium, assembly GCA_021771115.1. GTDB lineage: Bacteria > Bacillota > Clostridia > Oscillospirales > Acutalibacteraceae > Acutalibacter. The sequence continues at coordinate 36,787 of JAETPP010000007.1, forward strand.
AAGGCAGAGCCTGCGGCCATGAAAGCGGTTCTTGTGCTCCTGGCCCTCATCGCCCTGGCGGGCGGGCTGTTTGCCGCTCAAACCCAGGGCATCATAGCATCGGTAATGTGATAAGTAAGAGGTACTGCGAAATGAGTGAAAAATTCTTATTAGCCCCTGTATTCCTTCCCTTCATCCTTGGAGCTGTGCTCTTTCTGATCCCCTTTCGGAGCCAGCGCAGCCGCAACGTCTATGTGATGATCTCGCTTCTCTGCTCGGCGGCGTGCGTGTGGCTGTCGGCCTTTCTGGTGCCGGAGCGTTCCCTGATCCTTCTGCGGTTCATGGAAGACCTGACCTTTTCCCTGAAGCTCGACGGCGCGGGAAAGCTTTTTTCCTGTCTGTCAGCCACCCTATGGCCCATTACCGCTCTGTATGCCTTTGATTATATGAGGGAGGAAGAACATCACCAGATGTTTTACTGCTTCTTTGTGATGTCCTTTGGCGCTACCATGGGCATTGCCATGGCCGGCAACATCCTGACTATGTACCTGTTCTACGAAATGCTCACCCTGACCACCATTCCCCTGGTGATGCATGGAATGACGAAGAAGCATAACCGGGCGGCCAGGAAATATATGGCCTATTCCATCGGCGGCGCGGCCTTTGCCTTTGCCGGAGTCGCTTATCTGATCGCCAACGGCGCAGGCGGCTTCGTACCGGGAGGCAGTTTGAAGGCCGTGGACGATCGAGTTCTGGCCCAGGTACTGTATGTTCTGGCCTTTATGGGATTCGGCGTAAAGGCGGCTTTGTTTCCCTTCCACGGCTGGCTGCCTACGGCTTCGGTTGCTCCCACCCCCGTTACCGCGCTGCTGCACGCAGTGGCTGTAGTCAAGGCAGGCGCCTTTGCTCTGATCAGACTCACCTACTACGCCTACGGTACAGATTTCCTGCGGGGAACGCCTGTACAGTACATTGTAATGACCGTCGCCATGTTCACCATTCTATATGGCTCGGCCACGGCGCTGCGGCAGAATCATTTCAAGCGAAGGCTTGCCTACTCCACCGTTTCCAATCTCTCCTATATCGCCTTTGCGGTGACCCTTATGACTCCGGCCGGGCTTATGGCTGCTTTCTGCCACCTGATTTTTCACTCTGTTATTAAGATCGGCGCCTTTTTTGCAGCAGGCTCGGTGCTGCACAATACAGGCCGGGAATTCGTTCCCCAGCTGGAGGGAATCGGCCACAAGATGCCCTGGACCTTTGGCTTCTTCACCGTGTTTGCCCTGGCTCTGACGGGCATTCCTCCCTTCTGCGGCTTTTTCAGCAAATGGTACATCTGCTCGGCTGCTCTGGAAGCCGGCAGCGGATTTGCCACAGCGGGCGTGATCGTGCTTCTTGTCTCCGCCCTGCTGACGGCCCTTTATATGCTGTCTCCCGCGATCAAGGCCTTTTTCCCCCGGCAGGGTGTGGAGACAGCCCTTGAAGACGTCAAGGAGGCAAATTGGAAAATGCTGGTTCCCATGGGGATCTGCGCCGTGCTCTGTGTGGTGCTGGGAATTTTTGTGACCTTCCCCGTTCAGCTGATTACGGAGGTGCTGGGATTATGATGATAGCCGCTCTTACCTGTGTTTTTCTCCCGTTTCTCTCTTCCGTACTCATCCTCGCTTTCCGCAAAAGCGGCTCCTTTCAGCATGGGGTGGTCATTCTCACCGGGTTGACCGTTTTCCTGTCCGCGCTGGGGCTTGCCTTCGGAGGCAACGGAGAAGGGGCAGCCGTCCTCTCCCTCCGCTTTGCCCAAAACGGATTTCAGTGCACCTATGCGGTGGTCACGGCTTTTATGTGGCTGTGCGCCGCTCTCCTCTCTCCCCAGTATTTTCAGGGGCATCACAAGGTGGGAAGATATTATTTCTTCTATCTGCTCACCTTCGGAGCCACCATGGGTGTGTTCCTTTCCGCAGATCTGATAACCACCTTTGTATTCTTTGAGATCATGTCTTTCGCTTCCTACATGTGGGTGGTTCAGGAGCAGGACAGGGAAGCCATGGCTGCCGGAAAAACCTATCTGACCATTGCGGTACTGGGCGGCATGGTCCTGCTGATGGGACTATTCCTGCTGTACAGCGTTACGGGAACGCTGACGATTGCAGAGCTCTACAGCGCTGTTTCCGCCGCAGGGCCTTCTACCAAGCTTTATGCGGCCGCATTTTGCATGTTATTCGGCTTTGGCGCCAAGGCCGGCCTTTTTCCTTTGCACATCTGGCTGCCAAAAGCCCATCCTGTGGCCCCTGCTCCCGCCAGTGCGCTGCTTTCCGGCGTGCTGACCAAAACCGGCGTATTCGGCATTCTGGTCGTTACGGCAAACGTTATGCGGGAGGATCCCCTGTGGGGTTACGTCCTGCTGGTGCTGGGGGCGATCACCATGGTGCTGGGCGCGGTTATCGCCGTTTTTTCCACCAACCTGAAAAGGACACTGGCCTGTTCCTCTCTTTCCCAGATCGGGTTTATCACCGTGGGTGTTTCCATGATTACACTTCTGAGAGAACATAACGGACTGGCCGCCAGCGGCACCGTTCTCTACATGCTGAACCATTCTATTGTCAAGCTGGTTCTGTTCCTCTCGGCCGGCGCCATCTATGCGGGCGCCCATACCCTGGACATCAACGAGCTGAAAGGATATGGCCGCAATAAGCCTGAAATTCTGATCCCCTTCCTGTGCGGCGCCTGCTCTCTGGCAGGCATTCCCGGCTTTGCGGGGTATCTTTCCAAAACACTGGTTCATGAGAGCATTGTGGAGTACGCGGCGCAGGCTGGTCCGCTGATCACGGCTGTGGAGTGGCTTTTCCTGTTTTCCGGGGGCCTCACCGCCGCGTATATGCTGAAGCTGTTTGTCACCATTTTTGTGGAAAAGCCCACGGGAGCCACGGCTGCGGTCCACGGTAAGACCTCCTTCCTCAGCGGGCTGGCCCTGGCCCTTTCCGCCGTCATGCTTCCGGCAGCAGGCCTTTTGCCTCATGCCCTGGCAGACAGGATCAGCGAGGCCATGACCCCATTTGTAAATGGTGCGCCCATTTCCCACGCGGTTCACTATTTCTCCCTGGAGAACTTGAAGGGCGTCGGGATTTCTCTTGCCATCGGCATACTGGTTTACGTGTTGGTGATCCGGCAGCTGCTGATGAAAACGGAAAACGGCAGAAGGCTTCATTACAATCCTCTGGCCGGAAAATTCTCCCTGGAGGACAATGTCTATGTACCCCTGCTGAAAGGCCTTACCTTCCTGCTGACCGTGATCCTCCGCTTCTGCTGCGATATTGTGGATATATTCCTCCTGCTGTTGAGCAAAACGGTCCTGAGGCTGGCGAAAGAACCCGCAGAGCCCCACCGGAGAAAGTACGCTTACGCTGCGGGTTCCCTGTACGGAAGTCTGCGCAAGCGGGATCCGGAGGAGCAAGGGCAGCGGCTGTCCCAGGCTGTGGAAACCATTTCCAAAACCACCAGGCAGCTTTCCCTGGGATTCTCCTTTGCTCTGCTGATGACCTTCTTCGGCGTGGTTCTGATCCTCCTTTTCCTGATCTTCTTCCAGTGATCATAGACGCGAAAATGCTCCTT
>JAETPP010000188.1 GCA_021771115.1 Bacillota bacterium
CAGTTCCCCTCATCGTAGTTACAGCACTCATGTACCAGCCGCCGCGCCCGCCGGTGCTGGCGGTAGTCCATGTGGGGCAGGTTATCGCTCATGGCTCTGCTCCTTTCTGCGGTGCGGCTCGTCCCGGCGCAAAATCTGGTCGATGTTCCGCTTGACGGTCTGCAACTCCTTGAACCGCTGTTTCTGTTCGTGATAGGTGTTATACAGGCCGTCTTTCTCGGAGATAAGCTGCTCGATCTCGGCCTGCAACGCTTTCCGGGCGGGCAGCTTGGTAATGCCATGCGCCTTGAAATACCGGGCTGCTGCGTCGGCTATGATAAAATCGCTCTCATGGGCCTGCCGGTATGCGGCGCGGGCTTTCTCGGATTTCTGTGCCCGCAGCCCGTCGCGGGCGGCCTTGGTCTGGGCGTAGGCCAACACCTGCCGCTGCAACTTCTTTTTCCCTTGCAGCTTCGTTTCCAGTGCTTTCAGTTCGCCGCTGGTCTGGCGCATTTTCTGATAGGCGGTGTCAACGGCGGCTTCTAACTGCTCCGGGGAAGTAAAGCCGTATTGCTGGTAGACGGACAGCGTTTTGGCGGCCTGCTTCAGATTGTGTATCTTCGCCCAGCGTTCATAGCCCCGGCCTTTGCCCTCGGCCATTTTCTGCTCAATGTCCACAAGCCGCTGCACTCCGTCCTGTTTCGGGGCGGCTATCTCGGCTCTGGCAACCTGCAAGCGGTCTTTTATGGTGCGTGGGGGATCGGGGGATCTGGCTGGCGCTTCGGCTGCTCTGGCGGCGTTTTGCTCTAAAACGGCAAAGACAGCGGCGCGGTCAAAATCGTCGCCCAGCTTCCGGGCGGTAATTGGCTTTGTCCTGTCCGGCGTGAGGTAGGAAAGCCGCCCCCGGCTCTCCTTGACGGTCACACCCTCCTGCAGCAACAGAGAGGAAAACTCGTCAAAGCTGGCGGCGGTGGCAAGGGCTTTCCGTAGGGTCTGCCGCAGCTTCTCCTTGTTCGTTTCAAACTTGGTCTGCCGGGGCGTGATACTATCGGCAATCATGGGGGCGTTCTGCTTGTCCAGCGCGGCCTGTCCCTTTTTCTGCGCCCAATACTCCCGGTCGGTGACGCGGTTCTTGCTGCCGTTCAAGAGGTCGATTTGATAAAGCCCCTCCCGGTGGCACATCTCCATGACTTCGGATTTGAAGTAGCGCAGGGCAGCGTCGGTACATCGGTGCTTGCAGCCGACTTTCGTATCGGCCGGCCTGTCCATGTAGGGCAGGAACGGCACTTCCTCAATCCGCAGGCTGTTTATGACGATATGCACATGAATGTTGCCGCTGTGGTTATGCCCGTCCGGGTGGGTGCAGACAAGGGCCTGGTGGCCGGGAAAATGCTCTTTACAGAATTGTTCCCCCAACGCCTGCGCCCGGTCTACGGTCAGGCCGTTGTCCGGCCCGTCCCGCGGGTCAAAGCTGATGATGTAGTGGTGGCTTTTCACATCTTCCCGCCGCTGGTTTTTCTGATAGCGGAGATTGGCCCGCATACACGCAACGGCAAAATCCTCCCCGTCGCAGTTCAGCGTGGACAGCCGGTAGTCCTCGCGGGGGATAAGCCTGCCGGTTTCATCAAGGACGGGCTTCATGGTAAACTCGTCATGCTCAAAGAGAAGATATTGCTCGGCGGCTCCGTAGTCGGCGTTTTTAGAGTTGATATGCTTGAGTGTTGCCAACCGCGTCACCTACTTTCTTGAGGACTTCATACTTGAGGACGGCAAGGTCGGATATGGCGGCGCGTACCTCGCCGGAAAGGGTGTTGTAGGGTACGCCGTATTCGTTCAGATACCGGGCAATCTGATTGAGGTTGCCGCCGATCCTGCCGTACTCGGCTGTCAGCTTCCCGACAGCGGAAAGCAACTCGTCATTGACCGACGACACATGGACAACCGGGCGTATGGTCGCCCGCCGTATCGCCTGCCGGAGAAATTCGGACTGGCTGATACCATAGGGCGCAAGCCGCGCTGTGAAGTCGGCATACTCATCTTCGGACAGCCGGGTTTTCACAACGCGGCTGCGGTGGGGCGTGTTGTATTTCTTTCGCATGGTGTGACCTCCTTTCTCGCCCGTAAGGGCGCATGAGCAGGGTTTGGGGAAGGCACTCCCCAACAAGTTTCCCGCGAGGGGCAAAACTGCAGAATTGCGGATTTTGGCACCGTGGTAGAAACTTGCTCTCCGTGACTGCAAACTTTCTCTCACTTCCGTCCGCCACTTTTTTGGAAAACTGCAACCACAAAAGTTTGTTTCTCTTTTTCTGCTACTACTAATCCTGTAAAGGGCATTCCTGCCCGCTTTCGCTAAAATGACACCGGACGCAGTGGTTTCTACCCGGTGTTGGAGAAATCCTTTCTCTTTGCCCTCTACTACGGGTAAATGCTCCAAATGCCAAACACCAGGGCAGAAAAATTCCCTCCTCGCTTACTACTACAACCGGCAGGGGGCAAAATGGCCGGGAGCGGAGCCGGACAACAAAAAAAGCAGTAAATCTTTTTCAAGACTTACTGCTTTCGCTGGCCGCGTCGGTGGCGGCTGGTATTCAGTTTTTATGACTTGTCCGGTGGTTCGTCAAGCCGGAACTTGAATTGACAGTCAATTAACCGCTGCTTTACATAGTCCTCCACCTCGGCGTTGACCTGCCCGTTCACTTTTGAGAAATAGCGGATATATCCGGCGTAGTGGAGCAGGACAGCGTTCACGGCTTCTGGGTCGCCCTCACGGGCTTTGAGGATTGTTTCATAGGGGAGAAGTCTACTCATACCGGCTCACCCCCATTTCTTCGCGTAGCCGCTGCAAGGCAAGCTGGATATGCCGCCCCGCTGTGCTGCGTGACCGGCCAATACACGCGCCGATCACGCGCTGCGGCTGGCGCAGAAAGTAATAGCGCAGGATTTCTTCCCGCGTCTGCTCCGGCAAAACAGAGATCGCGTCGGCAAGGGCGGCGTTGCAGAGCAGGACGGTCTGACCGCAGACGGTAAATGGGTATTCCTCGTCCGGCTCCGACGCGGCAAACTGGACAAACTTCTCGTTCATCAGATAGTCAAGGGAAACTTGCCGTTCCCATTGCCGTTTAAGCTTCAAAATCTTGTCCAAGGCGGCACAGCGGATAACAGTCTTGCAAAAGGCGTTGTACCTGCGCTGGATATATTCTTGATAGGCTATCTGGTCGGTCATGGAAATTCCCCTTTCTGAATAATAGTGCGGGGCGGTGGCACTTCTTGCTGTCGCCCCTTGATTGCCTACCAGCAAAGGCGGGCGGGGCTGTCAACGGCTGCGCATATGCGCCGTTCATCTTGACCGTTGACTGGCTCGGCTGGGTTTGCTATTTACCCGACAAGCTTGAATTTATTTTAAGCTATCACGTTTTACCTTCTTAAGCCTTACTATCATTACCATAGGAATTTCTTTGTTGGTTTTAAAACATTCTTCATAAAATCCATCAATGACAAATCCAGCTCTAAAACAAAGGTTAAAAATATCTTGTATGGAACGATGATAATAAATCTGCTCTTTCGGTTGCCCTTCAATCGCTAT
>JAETPP010000189.1 GCA_021771115.1 Bacillota bacterium
CCGTGACAGCTTTCTCGCCTGTCGGCTCGGTCGGTGATGGACGTGTGCCACCGGCACACATCACCCCTTGCCGCAAGGGGTGAGCGCGTCCCGGTGGGACGCTGGTGCGAACCGACCGAACCGACAGGTGAGAGCCTAAGGGCGCAAAACAATAATTTAGCGCCTTTTATTACCTTGCAACAGCAAGGCCACCTTCATTGCTAATTGCTCATTCCTCATTGCGAGAAACGCCCTTCTCTAACAACTAACAACTCACAACTAACTACTAGCACGGCAGCTCAAACCAGAAGGTGCTGCCTTTTCCCTCTTCGCTTTCCACGCCGTAAGCGCCGCCGTGGAGCTCCAGAATGTTTCTGACGATGGAAAGCCCCAGGCCGGTGCCTACCTGGGCCCGTTTGTGCTCTTTATCCACCTTATAGTAGCGCTCCCAAATATCCTTGAGCTTGTCCTGGGGGATCCCCTCGCCGGTATCGGAAACGGAGATCCGAACCCGGCCGTTTTCCACGGTTTGACGCAGGGTAACGGTTTTGTCCTCCCCCGCGTAGGTGATGGCGTTATTGATAAGGTTATAGACCACCTGGGAGATCTTCAGCTCGTCCGCCGTGACGAAAACATCCTCTCCCGCTTCAAAGGGGAAGCTGTAATCCGCCAGCTTATCGTACCGGCGCAGGATGGCCCGGATGCTTTCCGTCAGGTCAAAGCGGGTCTTATCCAGGGCAACCACGCCGGATTCCAGCCGGGAAAGATCCAGCAGATCGTTGACAAGGCTGGTGAGCCGTTCTGTTTCCTCAATGATGATCTGCACATTTTCCGGAGTGTTCTCCCCCGGCAGATCCCGCATGACCTCGGCGTAGCCCTGGATCATGGTAAGGGGCGTGCGCAGGTCGTGGGATACATTGGCAAGGAGCTCCCGGCGCAGGCCTTCCACCTTGGAAAGCTCCTCCGCTGCGTAATTCAGAGTTTGGGCCAGCTCACTGACCTCCCTGGAGCCCCCTTCCGCGAAGCGTATCTCATAATTTCCCTTTGCCAGCTCCTTGGCGGCCTCGTTCACTGCCGCCACCGGCCTGGAAATGCTTCTGGCAATGAAATAAGCCAAAAGACCGCCCAGCGCGATCATGACGGCCGTAACGCAGATCAGCTGCACCTGCAGGGTCTCTACCGTGGCGTCCACCGGGGTGATCTCGCTTTCGATCAGGATCATCCGGTTCCAGCCGGAAGCCGTTCTGGCGATTTCCGCGTAAAGGATCACCTCGGGGCAGGTCCCGTCCTGATAGGTAAAGGGAGAGGTATAGGTGGTGAGCTTTCTGCCGCCCTGAAGGTTTACCTCATTGAAGATAGCCCGCAGGTCGCTGCGGGTCATATTTTCCAGCAGGCATTCCCGCTGGGTGGGCTTCCAGGCGCTGTACTGGGTACCCAGCTCGTCCGTGACAAGAATATTGATGCCCAAATCGTTGGAAAATTTCTTGACCCTGATATCCAGGTCGCTGTCCTCCAGCCTGCGCTGGATCAGCTCCGCGGTGTTTTTTACCTCCGCCGTTTTGATTGCCTGATAAAAGGGACCCAAAAGGGCAATTTGAAAGGCCCAGAGCAGGATAACGATGGCTAGGGTAAACACACCGAAGCCCAAGGCGATCTGCCAACGGATCTTCACCGGCTGCCGGGGGCGCTTCTCCACCGGGTGAAAGGAAGGAGCCTCCGGTGCGCTCATCCCGTCACCTCAAAGCGGTAGCCCACGCCCCGAAGGGTCACGATGAATTTGCTGTAAGGGCCCAGAGACCTGCGCAGCAGCTTGATATGGGTATCCAGGGTCCGGTCGTCTCCATAGAAATCATAGCCCCACACATTGGTGATCAGCATCTCCCGGGTGAGGGCCAGGTTTTTATTGTTGACCAGATAGCAGAGCAGGTCGTATTCCTTGGGAGAAAGCTCGGTGCGCTCGCCATCCACCGTGACGATGCGGGCGTCAAAATCAATGGAAAGGCCCTCAAAAGAGACAGTGTTCCGCTGAGAAGCGTGGCCCTGGGGCCGCACCCGGTTCATGATGGCGTTCACCCGCATCAAAAGCTCCTTGGGGGAAAAGGGCTTCACCACATAATCGTCCACCCCCAGCTCAAAGCCGTGGATCTTGTCATATTCCTCGCCTCTGGCGGAAAGCATCAGCACCGGGGCGCTGGAGACCTTGCGGATCTCCCTGACGGCGGAAAAGCCGTCCAGCTCCGGCATCATCACATCCATGATGATGATATCGTATTTTTCCGGCCCCCGCCTGCACAGTTCTACCGCCTGCATGCCGTTTTCCGCCTCGGTGACCTGGTGCCCCTCAAACTCCGCGTACTTGCGGATCAGCGTTCTGATCTTCTCTTCATCGTCCGTAACCAGAATATGGTACATAAAAACACCTGCCCTTTGTTTCTCGGTTTTTCCCGCTGCACCTGAAAACGATCCAATTCATTGTCTTTTTCATAGTATATCTTCCCCACGTGAATTTCCTGTGAAAATTTCAGGCGGCACGGGCAAAATATTTCCAAGGGTTGTTTCCTAAGCATACTATAGTCCGAACCGGAAAAGTTTTCAAGAGCGGAAAACTTGCCTGTTGACTTTTCAGGAAAAAGAGAGTAAGATAATTCTAGAGGATATATCTATATTTCCTATATGATAAAAGAAATAATTAGAAACTTGTCACAAGGGGGAATCGGTATGCTGCCTGTTATCACCATTGCACGCCAATACGGAAGCGGAGGTCACGAGGTAGGGGAAAAGCTTGCGCAGAAGCTGGGGATTCCTTTTTACGACAAAGCGCTGATCGCCATGGCGGCAAAGCAGAGCGGCCTTTCCGAGGAAGTGTTTGCCAACGCCGATGAGAAAGCCACCAGCAGCCTGCTGTATTCCATGGTCATGGGCAGCGGCTACGGCTTTGGTTCCCGCATTCCGGGGCTTACCGAAATGCCCATAAACGACAAGCTGTTCCTCATCCAGTCCGACATCATTAAAAAAGCGGCGGGAGAAGGCCCCTGTGTGATCATCGGCAGGTGCGCGGATTACATTTTGCGGGAATTTCCCCATTGCCTGAATGTATTCATTCACGCGGATAAGGCTTCCCGTGTACAGCGGATCATTTCAAAGGAGCTGTGCGAGGAAAAGAAGGCCCCCGATTTTATCACAAAGAAGGATAAGCAGCGGGCCAATTACTACAACTTCTATTCCAACAACCGTTGGGATGATCTCAGCAACTACGATTTCACGCTGGACACCTCGAAATTCACCATTGACCAGGCGGTGGAGCTTTTGGAGGACGCCGCCCGGAAATTAGACGTGTAAAGCAAATCAGCTTTTCAGAAAAACTTAGAAAACATCTTACTGCATCTCATATCAAAACGGCTGGAAAGGAAATCCCTTTCCAGCCGTTGAGCGTGACGAAAAAATTTTTTCGTCACGCTCAAACTTATTGGGGAAATCAAAGATTTCCCCAATAAGTTCTGATTGAAACGCGAGAGAGGGACCCTGATGGTCCCCTCTCACACTCTTCCCCCTTCCGTTTCTTACGGTT